>NZ_CP067977.1:603000-904500 GCF_016656965.1 Brevundimonas vitisensis | reverse complement strand
TGGCGCCTGACTTCGACGCCCTCGTCGTCATAGGGCGTAGAGGCCATGCCGCGCGGACGGAAAGGGTCGTCGACCAAGGTCGCGCCCGGAGCCAGCACGGCCTGTCCCATGCGGTCCTTCAGAAACGAGGTGCCCCGTGCAATCGAGGGGCCCGATATGGCCGACAGCAGGGGTGACAAGACCTGGCCTGCCACGCGACGGTCGAAGATCACCGGGGCGGTCGTCGAGGCGATCTTGCGCGGCCCCAAACTGGCGACAGCCCGTTCCCCGGCCACCGTGCCGATGGCGACGGGCGACGGCATGTCGGACAGGTGGCGCAGAGCCCGGCTTTCGCCGCCCCGTTCCATGGCCCCGTCCTTTTCGGCGATCACGCCAGCGCCCAGTGAGAACACACTGCCCTGATGCACACCGTCGAAGCCGTGTGACGTCAGCAGCCGCCACCGGGTCTTGGACACAGAGGCGTGGCCTCCCTCCGACCGGGCGACGCCGGGCACCGCCAGGGCCGCGGCCTCGACCTCTCGTGCCTGCGCTTCCAGAGCCTCAGCATTCTGATCGCTGGGGTCATAGAGATCCAGATCGGGGAAGGGGCCGCGCGCCAGCCAATCCTCGGGGGCCAGTCCGGCGTAGGGGTCTTCGGGAGCCAGCCGGGCCATGGCGACGGCCCGCTCGACCAGACGGGCGCGGGTCCCCTCCGACAGGTCCGAGGCAGAGACCGTAGCCTGTCGACGGCCCACGAAGACTCTCAGCGACAGGTCGCGCGCTTCCTCGCGCTCCACATCCTCCAGAGTGCCATTGCGGACCCCGACGGACAGGGACTGGCGTTCAGAGGATACGGCCTCCGCGGCATCGGCACCGGCGTTGCGGGCCGCCGTGATCAGATCGTGAAGGAGGGCGGTCGAGGGTGAGGCATCGGACATGCCCCGATATGGCGGGACCGGGGCCATGCTGCAACCGCGCGCGGCCTGCTCAGACGAAGGCGTGCACCACCAGCATCGATCCTGCCCCGATCAGGGCCAGGAAGGTCATTGCCATGCCAGCGACCCGCCCAGCCGTCGGGCGTTTGTCGCTCAGGCTGACGGCATGGACCACGCGACCGGCCAGCAACAGGCCGCCGATGATGTGAATGGCCATGGCTGGCATGCCGAGCAGTGCCAGCAGGGCCAGGGCTGCGATGCCGGCGGGAATGTATTCCGCTGCATTGCCAAAGACCCGCCCGGCCAATGTCACCTGAGCCACGCCCCCGTCTCCGAGCAGGACCCGATGCGATCGTCGGGCCATCACGACGCGAACAGACAGCAGCACCAGCAGCAGAACCAGCAAACCGCTCCAGAGGGAGGCGGCCTGAGCGGCTGTCATATCGGGCATGTCCACCCTCAGTTCTCTCGCGCGATCGGATAGAGCCGATACCGATCATCGGCGAACGGCGTCCTTTCATAGAACCATTGCAGGCGAGCGTCACCATTGGCAGCAAAAGCGGGATCGGCGGCCAAGCGGGCCTCGAACTCGGCCTTCAGCGCAGGATCGGCCGCCAGCATGGCCTCGGCGAGCGGGGCGATGGCATAGCCCTCGATGTATTCCACCCGATTGAGCACTTCGGTGATCATGCCCCAGGCAAAGAAGCTCTCGCTGGACTGCGGCTCCAGCAGCAGCACCACGACGTCCCCCAGAGGCTGATCCGTCGGAATACGCACCGATCCGGCCGGCCAGGTCCAGTCGCGTTCCACCGGTGTGACCGAGGTTACGGTGACGGCAACGTGCGCTTCGTTGGTGCGTGTCGCCAGTACCGGATCGTTCAGGCGCAGCATCTGGACCGGAACGGTTCGGGGTTCGGCCAAGGTCTCCATCTGAATGCCGTGGAGGCGAAGCCGCGCGATCAGGTCGGCCCGATGCGCGGGCACCCAATAGGCGGTCGGCCGGTCCAGCATCAGGCTGGGCCGCGAGCCATAGAAGGGCATCTGCCACAGTTCGGGATCGGCTTGGCCAAGCCAGCGGATTTCCTGACGGCCCGAGGCGGGGCTGTCGTAGGTTTCATAGAGGATACCCTTGAACGCACGGGTCTCGACGGGCGTGGGATCGGAGACGAAGTTGGCGGGAATCTGCTCCGGCCTCAGCGCCCGGTCGGCCGCAATGGCAGTTCGCAGCCCGGCCCCCTCCGTCGCAAGCAGCGTGAGGGCGGTTTCCAGGAAGACATAGGTGCCCAGCACCCGCTGCTCGTGCGGCTTCAGGCTGTGGTTCTCGATCAGAATGGTGGGCACATGGGCCGCCGAGCCCCAGCCATTCGAGAAACGCTCGCCCAGTCCGCCGTCCGACAGGCCCGCACGGGGATTGGCGTCGTCGATCCCGAAGACCAGCTGACCCGGAATATGGCCCTGAGCCTCCAGGGCAGCGTTCATGACAGGCTTGAAGGCCGTATCCAGCCAGGTGGCTGTGGCCGGACTGCGCGAATAGGCTCCGTCCTCGCCGTTATAGCCGTAGGTCACGTCGTACTGGTAATCCATGCCGTCGGTGACGTGGATGTCCACATAGAGGTCGGGCTGATATTTCAGAACCAGACCCCGGACGGCCTGCATCTCGGCCTGATCCAGCTTCATGTAGTCGCGGTTGAGGTTCTGGTTGGTGGCAGTATTGCGCCAGCCCTGGATGCGCGGACCGCGCTGGTTCGGCCGGGAATAGGCGGAAGCGCGTTCATGCCCGTCGACGCTGAGGATCGGGATCAGGATCAGATTGACCCCGTCCAGCAGGTCGTCACGGCCATAGAAGGCGATATCGCGCAGCAGCATCATGCCCGCGTCCTTGCCGTCGATCTCGCCCGGATGGATTCCGGCCTGCGCCAGAAGGACCGGCTTGGATGGATCAAGGGTCTCGCCGTCTTTGGACGCGACGACGGCATAGATCGGCCGTCCCTCGGGCGAGGTGCCGAACACCTCGATGCGGATCAGGTCGGAGGCGGCGTCCAGCCGATCGAACCAGGCCCGCGTGTCCGCGTAGTCGGGCGAGAAATCATGCTCGGCGTCCGCTTCGAACGCCGTCACCCAGGGGTCGGACGCATCGCGAAGGAGGGCACGGCTGGCCCCGTCCCAATCAGGGGCGGGCGGCAGGAAGGGCTGGTCCCAGGGCGCGGTGTTGGGCAGGGTTTGGGACATGGCGGGGCTCACGCTACTGACAAGGGCGGCCAGGGCCGCAGAGAAGAGGAGGGGGCGCATGGGTCTTCGTCGGCCGATCCGGGCTGTCTGGCAAGCCTCAGCCACCACCCAAGGCGGGCGACCAGGCGCCTGAGGCGATCAGCATGGTCCCGGCGCGCAGCATGTTCCAAAGCGTATAGGCCAGAACGACAAGAAGCGCTGCAGCGACCACCTTCCGGGACGGAGCAAAGGCGGCTGTCGCCGTCCCGAAGGCAAATATGCAGACCCCGATCGCCAGGCGCGGTGACCAGATGGCGGCCCACTCGGCGTCCCACAGCGCCAGCAAACCCAACAGCACCCACACCATGGCATTGGCCGCCAGCACGCAGCCGAAGACCAGGCGCCGGTGGACCCAGAAATGCTGATCGAGATCGATGCGGGTCGCCGCGCCCTCGGCATTGACGCGAGGAAAGGTCACGCTGGCCGCCACGTAGAAGGTGGCGGCGATAACCAGGCCGACCAACAGCAGCGCCGGGTTGAAGGGGGCTCCGCGAAAGAACATCCAGGCCTGGTTCCAGAAGGTCGCCAGATCCAGGGCCACGAACAGGGCCAGCAATGGTGTCAGCCAACCGAACTGTACGCGGTGGCGCTCATGCAGCAGCCGCGCGAACCCGCCGACCAGTTCGGCCACCGACAGGCCAAGCAGCAGCCCGTAAAAGCTGAAGAAGAATTCGAACGCGCTCATCGTGGCCCTCCCCGACGCGATTCACGGACGCAGGCTATGGCTCCGTCGATCAGCCGTCACCCCGAATATCCGACCCATGCGAACCAGGGTCGCAGAGGGAGCGCGGTCGGCGGCCACTAGGGGGGCGGGGCAGCCCCTACTTCCAGATGGGCGTGCTGTCTCCGGGCAGGCCCAGGCGGTCCCACATCTGAGAGACGCGATCGACCACGTCTGCATCCATGCGGATCTCCTCGCCCCATTCCCGTTGCGTCTCCGGCGGCAGCTTATCGGTGGCATCCAGTCCGATCTTGGAGCCCAGGCCGCTCTCCGGGCTGGCGAAGTCCAGATAGTCGATCGGCGTGCCTTTGATGACGGTGATGTCGCGGGCCGGGTCCATCTTGGTCGAGATGGCCCACATCACGTCCTTCCAGTCGCGGGCGTTGATATCGTGGTCCACCACGATGATCCATTTGGTGTACATGAACTGGCGCAGATAGCTCCAGATACCCAGCATCACGCGCTTGGCATGGCCGGGATAGGCCTTCTTCATCGACACCACGGCGATGCGATAGGAACACCCCTCGGGCGGCAGCCAGAAGTCCACGATCTCGGGGAACTGGGCGCGCAGCAGGGGGATGAAGACTTCGTTCAGGGCCTCGCCCAGCACACTGGGCTCGTCCGGCGGGCGGCCGGTAAAGGTGGTCAGATAGAGGGGGTCGCGGCGCATCGTGATTGCGCTGACCTGAAAGACCGGGAAGGTCTCGACCGAGTTGTAATAGCCGGTGTGGTCGCCGTAGGGGCCTTCCTCGGCGTGCTCGTCCAGCAGGACGTGGCCCTCCAATACGATTTCGGCCTGGGCCGGGACCATCAGGGGCACGGTCTTGCAGGGGACCAGTTCGGCCTTGGCCCCGCGCATCAGGCCGGCGAACTGATATTCCGACAGGGTGTCCGGTACCGGCGTGACGGCGGCCAGGATGGTTCCGGGATCGGCTCCCAGAACGACGGCACAGGGGAGGGGCTCGCGCTTGCCGGCCTTCTTGTGCCGGGCATAGTGCTGGGCCCCGCCGCGATGGGCCAGCCAGCGCATGATGGCCTTGTCCTTGCCCAGCACCTGCATCCGATAGATGCCCAGGTTGAAGTCGTCCTCGCGGTCTTCGCCCGGGCCCTTGGTCACGACCAATCCCCAGGTGATCAGCGGTGCGGGCTCTCCCGGCCAGCAGGTCTGAACAGGCAGGGCCGTCAGGTCGATCTGTTCACCCTTCAGCACGACGTCCTGGACCGGAGCCGATTTCACCACCTTCGGCCGCATTCCCATGACCGTCTTGGCCAGGGGGAGCATGTCGAATGCCTCGCGCAGGCCACGCGGCGGCATCGGGTTCTTGAGAAAGGCCAGCAGCTCGCCGACCTCACGTAGTTCGCCGGCCGTGGTGCGGGTCCGGCCTTCCAGCGTCACGCCCATGGCGACCCGCTTCACCGTGCCGAACAGATTGGCCAGGGCCGGGATGGGGCTGATGGAGCCGTCCGGCATGACCGGTTTTTCAAACAGCACCGCCGGCCCGCCATTGCGCAGCAGACGGGTCTGGATCTCGGTCATCTCCAGAACGGTGGACACCGGTTCCGACACGCGAACCAGCTCGCCCTCCGCCTCCAGCATGGCGATGAAGTCGCGCAGGGATTTATAGGCCATCGGCACACGCTATCGTTCAGGGATCGCCCACCTAAGCCTTGGGACGTGCAGGGGGTCAATCATCGCGCCGGGCGACAGTGACGCAGGGTGTCAGACGTGCGAGCCGGTCAGGCTTCGGCCACGCCCATGGCCTTCATCAGGGCCTGGCGGATGGCCGCTTCGGTGAAGGGCTTCTGCACCGTGGCGTGGCCGCGCCATTCGTCAGGCAGGCCACCTTCGCCATAGCCGGTCGAAAAGACGAAGGGCACGCCGCGCGCCGTCAGCGCCGCCGCCACCGGGAAGACCTGGCTGCCAGCGACATTCACGTCCAGCAGGGCAGCGTCCAGCTCAGGCTCGTCCGCAGCCATGGTCAGACCCTCGGCGACGCTGGACGCCGGCCCCACGGGTGTGCACCCCATGTCTTCGAGAATCGTTTCCAGCAGCATGGCGACCAGGGATTCGTCTTCGACGACCAGTACCCGGCGACCGTTCAGGCCATTGCTCAACTTATCTGTCCCTTGGTCAGTGGAACCGAAAGTTCCGCTTCGAAGCCTTCGGCTGCGTAGCTCAGTTTCACCTCGCCCGCCAGATCATGACGAACGTTGCGTTCGATCAGTCGACTGCCGAATCCGCGTCGCACGGGGGGACTTACGGCGGGGCCGCCGATCTCGCGCCAGACCAGGTTCAGCCGCCGCTCGGGCGCCTCGCTCACGGACCAGTCGACCATCACCCTGCCATCGGTCGTCGACAGGGCCCCGTACTTGGCGGCATTGGTGGCCAGTTCGTGGAAGATCATGCCCAGCGACAGGGCTGCAGCGGGCGGCAGGGCCAGATGCGGGCCGTTGGCCAGGACCCGGTGGCACCCGTGGGCCTCGGTCTCATGCTTCAGCACGTCTTTCAGATCGGCCCCTTCCCAATGACTGCGCGTCAGCAGGTCATGGGTGTGCGACAGGGACATCAGCCGGGCCTGAAAGGTCTCGGCGAAAGAGGCCGGATTGCTGTGCGAGCGGGCGGTTTGCATGGCAATGGACTGAACCGTCGCCAGGGTGTTCTTCACCCGGTGGTTCAGTTCGTCGATCATCAACTTCTGGCGCTGCGCAGCCAGGACGCTGTCGGTGACGTCGTGGCCCTGAACGAAGATACCAGCCACCTGGCCGTCGGCGTCACGGATCGGCTGGTAGGCGAAATTGACGAACCGTTCCTGGATCGGGCCGTCCGCGCTGGTCTGGAAACTGACCGGGGCCTCGCGACCTTCGATCGGTTCACCCGTGGCGAAGACGCTGTCCAGCAGTTCGTAATAGCCCTGGCCGTCGACGTCCGGCAGCGCTTCGCGAATGGGCTTGCCCACCACGCTGCCGCGGCCAATCAGATGGCCATAGGCGGCATTGTGCATATCGAACACATGCTCTGGACCGCTGAGAATGGCGACAAAGCCGGGCGCAGACATGAACAGGTCGATCAGGCGATTGCGCTCGGTCTCCAGCCGTCGATTATCCTCCTGCACCAGCTGGGCGCGGCGCATGACATTGCCGCCGATCATGGCGTCCAGCGCGCTGATCGTTTCGGAGTCGTTCAAGCCGTGCTGGCGACGCAGGCGTTCCAGTTCGGTGATGTCGTTGGTGTGCTGCAGCAGATAGGCAACCTTGCCTTCGGCATCCAGGATCGGCGTGTGGGTGGCGCTCCAGTACCGGTCCTCGAAGTTCACCTTCCCGTCCGGCCCCTTCTTCGGGATGGAAAACCGGACCAGGGCCAGGTGGTCGCGCTGGCGCGTGTCGCGGGCCTTCTCGAGCGAGGCCTTCACCTGGCGGACGTTTTCGGGGGCTTCCTCTCCCGGCCCGGAATCGAAAGCGGCAAACAGCGGGCGATCGATGATGTCCTCGCGCCGACTGTTGGTCACCTCCAGATAGGCGTCATTCATCCCTGCGATGCGGAGATCGGGGGTCAACAGCACATAGGGATTGGGTGAAGCGTCAAATGCTGTCGCAAGATCTGCGGACACCGCGCCGGATTTAGCCAGGTCTTTCAATATTCCCCCGCCGCGCTGGACGCGTGACTCCTCACGGCCCGATGTCTCGCAATGCCAAAGCGCAACTTTGGTTCCAGCATTTGTGCAACGCGCTCACGATCGCCTAGTCTGGCCTCATGTTCATTGCCAACTTGTTGTCGACGGTCGCCGTTCTGATGTCCCCCTTACCCGAGCCTGAAGCTCCCCCGATCGTCGCCGTGGCACAGGGCGAACTGGTCGGCAGGGTCGAGGACGGCATCGCAGCCTATAAAGGCATACCCTATGCCGAGCCCCCGGTCGGGCCGCTCAGATGGCGCGCGCCGCGGCCGCCGCTGGCCTGGGCGACGCCACGCGATGCTGGTTCCTATGGTGCCCTGTGCATCCAGCCCCCCGGCAATGGCGATCCGGGTGTCGGCCCTGGCCCGATGAGCGAGGACTGCCTGACCCTGAACGTCTGGGCACCCGCTGATGCTGAGGGGCCGCTGCCGGTCATGGTGTGGATCCATGGCGGAGGTATGAACAACGGATCGGGAACCGCGACCCTTTACGATGGACGCAATCTGGCGCGGCGCGGCGTGGTCGTGGTCACCGTGAATTACCGGCTGGGACGGCTGGGCTTTTTCGACCACCCGGCCCTGGCGGCCGAGCGGACCGAGGATGAGCCGGGCGGCAACTACGGCATGATGGATATCGTCGCCTCGCTGGAATGGGTGCGGGACAATATCGGCGCTTTCGGCGGGGATCCGGCCAATGTGACCGTATTCGGAGAATCGGCCGGGGGCGCGGCGGTGACGCGGCTGATGATCTCGCCCAAGGCGAGAGGCCTGTTCCATCGCGCGGTCGTGCAGTCCGGCCTGGGACGCGATACCGGGACGCCGCTGGACCGGCCCTCCGCCATCGGCGGTGCGTCATTGCAGGATCGCGGCTTGAACTATGCCTGGAACCTGACGACGGCGGACCAGCTGCGGGCGATCCCGGCCGAAACCCTGCTGACGCCTGCGCCCAGTTTCTACGGCGGAGACAATCTGGTCATCGACGGACAAGTGGTCACCAGGGATGTCGAGCCCGCCTTTGCTGCCGGGCTTCAGGCCCCGGTCCCCTTCATGATCGGAACCAACAGCGCCGAATTCTGGTGGATGAAGCCGACCGACCTCAGCCCCTATGGCGAGATCGACGACGCCCTGACCTTTGAGGAGCGCGAGACCCTTTATGCCGCCTATGGCGGCGAGGCCGGGTACAATGCCCATGTGGTCAGTGACCTGGCCTTCAACGAACCGGCCCGCAACCTTGCCCGGCTGCACGCGCGGGCCGGGCATCCAACCTATCTCTACCGCTTCGACGTCGTGCCCGACCCCAGTCCCGAACCTCAGCACGAGGGCGCGACCCACGCGTCCGAACGGCCCTATGTGTTCGACAATCTGTGGACCACCAACTGGCCGATGGGCGAACGGGACCAGAGGGCGGCGACCGCCATGGCCGACTACTGGACGACTTTTGCCCGCTCCGGCGATCCCAATGGCGTGGGCCGGCCCACTTGGCCGGACTTCCGGGAAGCAACTGATCGGCTGCTGGAGTTCACCAATGACGGACCGGTCGACAAGCCGATCCCCTTTGCCGAACGTCTGGACCTGATCCAGGCCTATTACGAGCGCGTGCGTTGACCGATCCCCGGCCCGATGCCGTGCCGCCCAAACGCCTGTCCCTGATCGGGCCGGGAATTGTGGTTGCGGCAACAGGGGTCGGAGCCGGTGACCTGGTCGCGACGCTGATCGCCGGATCGCGGTTCGGCTATGCTCTGCTGTGGGCGGCAGTTCTGGGCGCGGTTCTAAAGATCGCCTTGGCCGAAGGCGTCGGGCGATGGGTCCTGTCGTCCGGGCGCACCATCTTCGACGGATGGTCCAGTCTGCCGGGGGCGACCCTGATGGGCGGACGGTTGAACTGGGCCGGGGTCTATTTCGGCCTCTATGTCGTTGTCTGGGGCTTCGTCTATGGGGCGGCGGCGATGACGGCCACGGCCCTGCCGCTGGCGGCCCTGGTTCCATTGCTGGACCTGAAGACCTGGGGAATCCTCAGCGGCCTTGCAGGGCTCGGCATGGTCTGGTTCGGCAATTATCGCCTGTTTGAGACCGTGATGACCGCACTGGTGGGCGTGATGTTCGTGACCGTGGTCGGTCTGGCCATCATCGTGACCCCTGACCTTCCGCGCCTTTTGACCGGGATGTGGCCTACCCTGCCGCCGGGATCGGTCTTCTATACCCTGGGGCTGATGGGGGGCGTCGGCGGGACGATCACCATGGCCGCCTATGGATACTGGCTGAATGCCAAGGGCTGGCGAGGTCCGGCCTGGATCGGCGTGATGCGGATCGACAACCGCATCGCCTATGGCGTCACCGGCCTTTTCGTCGTCGCCATGTTGATCGTGGGGGCTGAGCTGCTGCACGCGGGCGGCATCGCCCTGGCGGGGGGCGAGCGGGGCCTGCTGGACCTGGACCGGGTGCTGCGCGACCGGTTCGGACAGCTGGTATCGGTGATGTTCCTGATCGGCTTCTGGGCCACCTCCTTCACCAGCCTGCTGGGCGTCTGGCAGGGGGTCAGCCTGATGTTCGCCGACTTCACCGCCCATCTGGCCGGACGCTCTGCGGACGAAGGGGCCAGAGGCGACCGCAGCCCGGCGTTCCGGGCCTATGTGCTGTGGCTGACCCTCCCGCCCATGCTGCTGCTGTTCATGGACCGCCCCTTCGGCCTGATCGTGGCCTATGGCGTGCTCGGCAGCCTGTTCATGCCCTTCCTGGCGGGAACGCTTTTGTGGCTGCTGAACTCCAGCCGGGTGCCGCCCGAATGGCGCAGCGGCTGGGTGTCCAACCTCCTGCTGGGCGGAGCCGCGGTGTTGTTCGCGATCCTGGCGGGGCGAGAACTTGTCGGGTTGTTCAGCGGATAGGCGTCATTGCCTAGCGTTCGGCTGCTACGATCGTGATGTCGTCTCCCAGAACCTCGAACATTTTCTCGCCAGCGATTACGTAGATCGGCATCCGGTTCTGCAGGGAAAGGAATACGTGGGTCTCGACCGGGGCGCTGGATACTATCTGCGTAACATAGAGACCCGCAGTTGGGCCTTGTGAACCCGTGGGGTCGAGGTTCATCGACACACAGGTGTTGCTCAACTGATCCCGGCTCAGAACCTCGCGACCATCGGTGCTAATGTGGAAGCGGTAGTGGCCTCCCATCGGTACGACTTTGGCATCCGTCGTCGCAGTCAGCAGCCACACCAACCAGCCATCACCGTCAGGATCGTCGGCGACCACAGTGTTCAGATTGGGTGAGCAGCGCAGCGGACCAATGCCTTCGATCGCAGTTTGCCGCGCTCGGAAGCGAGCCTGTTCCAAGTCCGAAAGGGGCTGGCCGGTAACGACCTTGACGGGACCTGCGCGACCGGCAGTCACCATGATGTCCCAGCCTGCCGAGATCGTTTCGCCATCGCGGGTGACGAAGCGAACCAGACGATCTGGCCCATCGCCCGTTACGATCCAGCCAGCGATCCCCTTCGGCTGGGCACCCGCCAGATGGGCGATCAGGGCATCCGTCGCCACCCAGGCAGCGACGTCCTGAATATAGATTTCACGCCCCATGGCCTCGATCTTTTCCAACGGCCATTCGGCGATCGGAACAGGCGCGGGGGCATCCTGGGCCAAGCTGTGCGGAGCAACCACAACCGAGGCAGCAGCGAGAAGGGCGGCTATACGCATTGGGAACTCCCGATCAATGCGAAGACGCTAGTCTCACACGTCCAGATCGGCCACCGCGAACTGGGCATTTTCCTGGATGAACTGGAAGCGGGCATCCGCCTTCTTGCCCATCAGCCGCTCGACCAGATCCTCGATCTCTTCTTCCGAAGCTGGCAGGGAGACACGGGCCAGGGTCCGCTTCTTGGGATCCATGGTGGTCTCCTTCAGCTGGGAGGCCATCATCTCGCCCAGGCCCTTGAACCGGCCCAGTTCAACCTTCTTGCCTTTGAAGGTCGTCGCCATCAGCTCATCACGATGCGCCTCGTCGCGGGCATATTCGCTCAGCGGGCCGCTGGACAGGCGATAGAGGGGCGGCAGGGCCATGAACAGGCGGCCCTGGCGGATCACCTCGGGCATGGTGCGATAGAAGAAGGTGATCAGCAGCGCTGCAATATGGGCACCGTCCACATCGGCGTCGGTCATGATGACGATACGCTCATAGCGCAGGTCATCGATGTTGAACTTCTGCCCCGCCTGGACGCCCAGGGCCAGCATCAGATCGGACAGTTCGGCATTGGCCCGCAGCTTGTCCGCCGTGGCCGAGGCAACGTTCAGGATCTTGCCGCGCAGGGGCAGGATGGCCTGGGTATTGCGGTCGCGCGCCTGCTTGGCCGAGCCACCGGCCGAATCCCCCTCGACGATGAAAAGCTCGGTGCCGTCGGCCCCCTGGCGCGTACAGTCCGACAGCTTGCCCGGCAGGCGCAGCTTGCGCGTGGCGGAGGCGCGCTGCACCTCCTTGTCCTTGCGACGACGCAGCCGGTCTTCGGCCCGTTCGATCACGAAGCTCAGCAGGCTGTTCGCCTGTTTCGGGCTTTCGGTCAGCCAGTGGTCCAGCGGATCGCGCAGCAGCTGTTCCACCAGACGGTGGGCTTCGGGCGAAGACAGGCGGTCCTTGGTCTGGCCCTGGAATTCCGGATTGCGGATGAAGACCGAGATCATGGCCCCGGCATTGGCGATCACGTCCTCGGCGGTGATCTGAGCCGCGCGCTTTTCGTTCGTCAGTTCGCCGTACGCCTTCAGCCCCTTGACCAGGGCTGCGCGGAAACCGGCTTCATGCGTTCCGCCATCGGGCGTGGAAACGGTGTTGCAGTAAGAGGAGACGAAGCCGTCGGCCTCTCCGAAGCCGATCGGCGACCAGGTGACCGCCCATTCCACCGCACCGGCCTCGCCCTTGCGCTCGACCCGACCGGCGAAGGCCGGGGTGACGGTTTCCAACTCGCCGATCCGCTCGGCCAGGGCATCGGCCAGACCGTTGGGAAAGTGGAAGACCGCCTGAGCGGGGGTCGCATCGGTGATCCGTTCGGGCGAGCAGGTCCAGCGGATTTCCACGCCGCGGAACAGATAGGCCTTGGACCGCGCCATGCGGAACAGACGGGCCGGCTTGAAGGCCGCGCCGGTGCCGAAGATTTCCTCGTCCGGCTTGAAGGCGATCAGGGTGCCGCGCTTCTTTGACGGTGCGCCCTTGGCGATGGACCCCAGCGGCAGGCCCCGGCTGAAGCTCTGGCTCCATTCATGGCCGTCGCGCCAGACGGTGACGTCGAGCCGTTCCGACAGGGCGTTGACGACGCTGACGCCCACGCCGTGCAACCCGCCGGATGTCTCATAGGCCTTGCCCGAGAACTTGCCGCCGGAATGGAGCACCGTCATCACCACCTCCAGCGCAGACTTGCCGGGGTGTTTGGGGTGCGGATCGACCGGGATGCCGCGACCGTCGTCCCGGACCGAAAGACGGCCCTCGGCGTCCAGATCGACGGTAATCAGCTTGGCATGGCGGGCCACGGCCTCGTCCATGGCATTGTCCAGCACCTCTGCGAACAGGTGGTGCAGGGCCCGTTCGTCGGTGCCGCCGATATACATGCCCGGGCGCTTGCGGACCGGCTCCAGTCCTTCCAGCACCTCGATCGAGGAAGCGGAATAGGAACCCGGCACCGAGGGCGCGGCAGGGGCCGAGGGCTGCGCCGGTTCGACGCGGGCCGGCGCCGGGGTAACCGGAGGCGCTACCGTAGCAGGCCGGGGCGGCTCGGGGACATCATCAAACAGGGAAGGGGCGGCGGGATGGGCCATGGGCATAGTCTGGCGCGATTCGGGGAGCCGTCTGGTAGGCTCGGCGCGGCCTTGCCGCAAGCGGTGCCTGCAAAGCCTGTGGATCGGGCAGGATTGCCCTGGTCATCGCGGCCATGAACAGGACCCAGGGCAGGCCCTGATGCGCCAGCAGAACGCTCTCAGACAGGCTCAGAACCAGAAAGGCGACCATGAAGGCCAGGGCCCACCAGCCTTCTTCGGCTCCCGCCGTATTGGACCGGATCAGCCCGATCAGGACGGTCGTGCCCATCATGACGCCGACGATGATGGTCCCGGGCCAGCCGACCTGGATCAGCAGGTCGATCCAGCCGTGGTGAGCATTGGGAACCAGCCAGCCGGTCTCCAGCCGGATCCAGTCCGCCGGTACGGAATCGCGACCCCAGAAGGCCCCATAGCCAAAGCCGGTCCAGGGCCGTTCGGCCACTCGCCGCATCAGGGCGGCCCAGATCTCGGTGCGCCCGGTCAGCGACGGATCCTTGCCCAGCAGTTCGAGGATTTCCACCGAATGGCTGGACCAGATCATATAGCCGAGGGCCGCCGCGACCACGCCGCCCCAGACGGCGGCAATGCTGAAGACTGCCCCGCCGCGCTTCATGGCCCAGAAGCCCCCGACGATGCCCAGGCCGATAGACAGGCACAGCAGCGAGGTCTTGGACTGGGTCACCAGCACCAGCAGTGAGGTCAGCCCCAGGGCGATGAAGGGCAAAAGCCGCCGGTCGTCCGGCGAGGCCAGACAGGCCGCCGACGCCGTCGCAGCGATCACCATGACCGCGCCCATCTGGTTCTTCTCGTACCAGAGCCCGCGCCACAGGCCCGCGTTGTCCGCCTGATGGATGCCGATGGCCGGAAAGGCGAAGACCATCACCAGGCTGCCGACCGCCATGATCAGACCTGCATGCATCAGCAGGCGCGGCAGATGGGCACCACGGAAAACGGCACCCAGATAAAGGGCGAAGGCTCCGCTGATGGCCAGGGCGATCGATCGCCGCTCGGTCGTCTCGGCGTCGATCGACCAGAAGCTGGAGGCATAGGTAATGGCGACCAGCACGAGCACGGCAATCGCCGCCGGCCAGACCCGCCACATCCGATCCAGCCGATAAAGGATCATGCCGGCAATCGCGGCATAGACCGGCAGCCAGATCAGGCGCAGCACCGGCGTCTCTTCCTGGGTCGGGGCGAACACAGGCCCGATCAGTGCGCCGGTCAGCATGGCGATGATGCCGATGCAGATCGCCTGCTCCCACCATGTGGGACCAGGGTCGCTCAGGCCGGATTGGAAGCGAGGCGCGCGCACGGCCACAGCGTGGGCGCTACGGCTTAATGTTGCGTTAGGCGTCCAGCGCTCGATGGCGCGTCACGCCTTCTCCACGAAGGTGTCGATGACCTTCTTTTCGCCGGCCTTTTCGAACGCAACGACCAGTTTGTTGCCTTCGATGGTGCGGATGGAGCCATAGCCGAACTTCTGGTGAAAGACGCGCTCGCCCCTGGCCCAGCCTGCGCCGGACTTCGGGTCGGCGGTGGCGATCAGACGCCCATCGCCCTCGATCACCGCGTGCCGCGCGTGGGCAGAGCGCGGCGTCTGGCGAGCGGTGAAGGCCTTGGCGCGCTGCCACCCCGGCGACGAATAGCCCGCCCCGAAGCTGGGGGCATCGTCCCAGCGGGACTTGGCATCCTTCATGCCCGGGGTCGCGCCGTAATAGCCGGTGTCGCTCTGGGCCTCGACGTGGTCCATCGGCAGTTCGTCAACGAAGCGGCTGGGCAGTTGGGTGGTCCAGCGGCCATAGACCAGCCGGTTGGCGGCAAAGCTGATCCGCGCGTCCTGCTTGGCCCGGGTCACGCCGACGTAGGCCAGGCGGCGTTCCTCCTCCAGGCCCTTTTCGCCCTTTTCGTCGATGCTGCGCTGGCTGGGAAAGACGCCTTCCTCCCAGCCGGGCAGGAAGACCAGCGGGAACTCCAGCCCCTTGGCCCCGTGCAGGGTCATGATCTGGACCGCACCCGCGCCATCCGGGTCGTCACCGGCCCCGCGATCCAGGTCCATGACCAGGGATACGTGTTCGAGATAGGCCCCCAGAGTCTCGAACGACTGCATGGCCACAACCAATTCCTTCAGGTTGTCCAGCCGGGTCTGACCCGTGACGCGGTCGGCCTTCTGCATGTCGGTATAGCCGCTCTCTTCCAGCACGGTCTCGGTGACCGACCAGTGAGGCGTGTCGCCGGCCAGGGCGCGCCAGCGGTCCAGATCGCGCACGAAGGTGGACAGGGCGGTGCGCGTGCGGGCCTGAAGCTCGTCCGAGGTGATCAGGTCGCGGACGGCCGTCATGGCCGAGACGCCGTTCTGGCGCGCAATCTGCAGGATCTTCTGCACGCTGGTGTCGCCGATGCCGCGCTTGGGGACGTTGACGATGCGTTCAAACGCCAGATCGTCGTCTTCGGACTGGATCAGCCGCAGATAGGCATGGGCATCGCGGATTTCGGCCCGCTCGAAGAAGCGGGGGCCGCCGATGACGACATAGGGTACGGCCAGCATGACCAGCCGCTCTTCGAACGCCCGCATCTGGAACGAGGCGCGGACCAGAATGGCCATGTCCTTGTAGTTCATACCCTGTTTGCGGGCCGTCTCGATTTCGTCGGCGATCAGGCGCGCCTCGGCCTCGCCGTCCCAGACGCCGCGCACGCGAACTTTTTCACCCGACTGATCCTGGGTCCAAAGGGTCTTGCCCAAACGATCGCGGTTGGACGCAATCAGGCCCGATGCCGCCCCCAGGATGTGGCTGGTCGAGCGATAGTTTCGTTCCAGCTTGATGATGCGGGCCCCGGGAAAGTCCCGCTCGAACCGCAGGATGTTGTCGACCTCGGCCCCGCGCCAGCCATAGATGGACTGATCATCGTCACCCACGCAGCAGACATTGCCGGTCGAGGCGGTCAGCAGCCGCAGCCACAGATACTGGGCGACGTTGGTGTCCTGATATTCGTCGACCAGGATGTAACGGAACCGCGCGCGGTATTCCTCGGCGATGTCGGCGTGCTTCGACAGAATGGTCAGGTTGTGCAGCAACAGATCGCCGAAGTCGCAGGCGTTCAGCGTCGCGAGACGGGATTGATAGGCGGCATAAAGGGTCTGGCCCTTTCCATTCGCGAAATCCTCGGAAGGGGGCAGTTTGTCGGGCGTCCAGCCGCGGTTCTTCCAGTGATCGATCAGCCCGGCCAGCGATTTGGGCGTCCAG
Organism: Brevundimonas vitisensis; assembly: GCF_016656965.1. Classification (NCBI taxonomy): domain Bacteria; kingdom Pseudomonadati; phylum Pseudomonadota; class Alphaproteobacteria; order Caulobacterales; family Caulobacteraceae; genus Brevundimonas; species Brevundimonas vitis. The sequence goes on along the minus strand of NZ_CP067977.1, from coordinate 887,895 downwards.
CGCTTGGTGTCGATATTGGCCGCTTCCAGCAGCTGTTTCAGCAGCCGCTCCTGATCGTCGGTGTCCAGGATCGTGAAGCTGGACTTCAGGCCGACCAGTTCTGCATGGCGCCGCAGGATCGAGGCCGCCACGCTGTGGAAGGTGCCCAGCCAGCGCAGCCCTTCTGCTAAGGGGCCGATCAGATGGGTGATGCGCTCTCGCATTTCCCGCGCGGCCTTGTTGGTGAAGGTGACGACCAGCAACTCCCACGGCCGTGCCTTTCCGGTCGCCAGGATATGCGCCAGCCGCGTCGTCAGCACCCGCGTCTTGCCCGTGCCGGCCCCGGCCAGGACCAGAACGGGCCCCTCGGTCGTCTCGACCGCCATGCGCTGCTCGGGGTTCAGCCCGGACAGATAGTCGCCGCCGCCTTCGCCGCCCGGTGGACGGGCGCGGGCCAGGTCGGACAGGCGGGGCGTAGGCAGGAAATCGTTCACGGGCACCAAAGGGCAGGTATGCAGATTCGACGGAACATAATGAGCACAAGCGGCGATGTCAGCGCCTGTGCCGAAATGCCCAAGCGGAACCGTCGGCGCTCACCAATCGTTGCTGCGCCATCTGAAACCCTGGAGGGACTGTATTATGGCTGACAACACCAACAGCGGCGGCGGCAATGCCGGTCTGGCCTTCATCGTCGGCGGTATCGTCGTGGTGCTGGCGATCATCGCCTACTTCGTCTTCGCGCGCGGCGGCATGGAGCCCGAAGCCAAATCCGTCGACGTTGACGTGAACCTGCCGGAAGTCTCGGCCCCTGCCGTTCCGGGCAACTAAGCCATGACCGACCCCAATGCGCCGCCGCCTGAAGAGCGGCCGATCCATCACACCACGATCAATACGGCCCCGGTCGAGCGTCGCGGCGGTGGAGGGTTCCTGCCCTTCGTCATCGGCGGCCTTTTGGTGCTGGTCCTGATCATCGGCTGGGTGGTCTATTCCGGCGGCGTCACCGCACCGTCGTCGGACACCAAGGTGGACGTCGACGTGGATATCCCCGCCCCGCAAATGCCCGACCTGCCCGAGGCCCCCAGCCTGCCGCCGGTCGAGCCGCCCTCGGTTCCCGCGAACTGATATGCACCCGTCGCCTCTCCATCCGCCTCGCGGAAGGGAAGGCGGCGGAGCGATCTATTTCAGCTGATAGGTGATGGTCGTCACCACCCGCACCCTCTTGTTCAGGGAGGTGCTCTCGGCGTCGACATCCTCACGCGCCAGAATCTCGAATGACCCCTGCGTCGCGCGGCTGATAGGCCCCAGGGCCGCCCCCGAATCCTGAGCAAACTTCTGGGCTCCGGTCCGCGCGGAGGCCGTCGCCTCGCCGATCATGGCGGGGCGAACGTCGTTCAGCTTGGTGAAGACATAGGTCGGGGCCGTGAAGTCCAGGACGACGCCCTGACGCACCAGGTCATTGAGTGCGCGCTCGGTCTGAGCCACGCGCGCCACGTCATTGGTCCGCACGATCACCGTCTGGGCCATGATATAGCGCGGCGTCCCAGGCTGGGCGGCATAGTCGCGGTTCTTGGTGTCCGTGACTTCCAGTCGGCCCAAGTTGACGATGTCGTCGGCATATCCCTGGCCCTTCAGAAAGGCGCGGACGATGGCCAGATCGGCATCGATCTGGCTCTGCACCGCCGACAGCTCCTCGCCGGACGCGGTGAACCGCAAGGACAGGACGGCCAGGTCCGCAACGACATTGCGCTCTGACACACCGCGCACCGTGACCGATCGGTCGCCCACCCGGGCATTGACGATGCCCTGGCCGACAAGGGCACCGCCCGCGATCAGCCCGATGGCAAGCGCACCGCCGAGCACGGCGGCGGGGATCAGCTTCTGGTCAATCATGGCGGCGTCATCCTCGGGCGGGTCTCTCAGCGACCTCTGTTCGGTCACCTTGCGCCTGCCGCTGGCAGTGTCAACCGACCTCATCTGCCGGTCGTCGCGTCGCCTCCGCAAGGGCGGCCAGACGGCAGGCGGAGGCGAGCGGCCGGCGCCCGCGGTTGGCGTCGATCCGTGCCAGCAGCGCAGCCCCGCTCAAGCCCTCGGACGCAGCCAGGCGATCCAGCAAGGCCCAGAATTCCGGTTCCAGCGCCACCGACGTAGCGTGACCGGACAGGACCACGGATCGCTTCTTCAACATGGTCTATGACTAGCCCAACCCGCGGACGGCGACCAGTTTGGGCTTGTGTGCCGCCCCGTGCGCGTTCAGGGAACCGGTCCCGCCCGCAGAGCCGAAATCCATCGCCGTGTCCCCGTCCCAGCCCAGCCGACCCGCCTTCGTCCGCCCGTCCGCCGCAACGCTGGCCATTGTCGGTGTGGGCATCTGCGCCCTGATCTGGGGGACGACCTGGTATGCGATCACCTGGCAGTTGGGCACGGTCGATCCGATCGTGTCCTGCGTCTGGCGCTTCGGTCTGGCCGCTATGATCTTGTTCGCCGGGTGTCTGGTGACTGGGCGCTCGCTGGTGCTGAACCGGACACAGCATCTGGCAGCCCTGGGACAGGGGGCGTTCGTCTTCGCGGTCAGCTATGCCTTCGTCTATGCGGCCGAGGGTCTGGTGGCCTCGGCCATCGTTGCCGTGATCTTTGCGGCCTTGGCCTTCCTCAACCTGATCCTCTTCCGCGTCGCGGCGGGCCAGAAGGCTGCGGCCCTGTCGTGGCTGGGGGCCGGTCTGGGTGTCGTCGGGGTGGTCGTGCTGTCAGGCGGCGAGGTCGTCGGCGCGAAGATGGAGCCTGCGGCCGTCCTGGGCATCGCCTTTGCCGTGATCGCTGTGTGCAGTTCAGCCGTAGGCAACTTCTTTTCCTGGCGCGGTCAGATGGCGGGGGCTCCTGTCATCCCCTCGACCGCCTGGGCCATGGCCTATGGCACCGGTCTGCTGGCGCTGTACGGCCTGATCACCGGCGTCAGCTGGAGCATTGATCTGTCGGCCGGATACCTGCTTTCGCTGCTCTATCTGTCGCTGTTCGGGTCGGTGATCGCCTTCGTGCTGTACTTCACCATTGCCCGGGCGCGGGGCTATGCCCTGGCCAGCTATATCTCCGCCCTGACCCCGCCGATCGCCATGCTGGTGTCGGTGGTGTTCGAGGATGCCCGGTTCGGGTGGACCGCCCTCGTCGGCTTGGTGCTGGTGCTGGCGGGGCAGGGGCTGCTGATCCGCGCACCCAAGGTCGTCTAGCCGAACCAGCCGCGCTTCTTCTTTTTCTGGAGCCCATCGGCGGGGGAGGCCGCCTCGCGCGCCGCCTTGGCCGCCGCCAGCTTCATGCGCCGTTCGCGCTCGCCCTTGACCCGCTGCGCGACCAGCATGGGGATCAGGCCGTGGACCAGGCGGGGGTCCTTCTTGGGATCGTCGGCCATGTCAGTCCTCCCGTTTGCTGCCGTCGAGCAGGCGCTGCAGGCGCTCGCGTTCGGCCGCTGCGGCGTCGCGTTCGGCCTTCGAGCGGCCATGGGCTACCCGGTTGACGGCGGCCTGGTCCTTGGCCTCGCTTCGGGCGCGAGCCTTTCGGGCCTTGTTCAGATTGATGACATCGCCCATGCCGCTCTCCGGTGCGCAGCGGCGAACTTACCACGAATTCACCCTGCGCCACCTGTCAGACGGCGGCGGAGCGCCCTACCTTGAGCTGGCGGGCGACGGGCCCGTCCGGAGACCGTGAATGATCCGCCTGATCCTGAACATCCTGTGGCTGATCTTCGGAGGCTGGCTGTCGGGCCTGCTGTGGCTGATCGGCGGGGCGATCCTGGCGATCACCGTCGTCGGCCTGCCATGGAGCTTCGCCGCCTGGCGGATCGCCAGCTATTCCTTCTGGCCGTTCGGCCGTGAGGTCGTCTGGGCCGGCGAGGCCGGGGGCCGGGACGTCGGTTGTTTCGGCGTCGGGCTGAACGTGATCTGGTTCGTCTTTGCCGGCTGGTACATCGCCCTGTCGCACCTGATCATCGCCGTGGCCGAGGCCATCACGATCATCGGCATTCCCTTTGCGATCAAGGACCTGGAGCTGGCCAAGCTGGCCCTCGCTCCGGTCGGTGCCACGATCCGCGACAAGCCTTGGTCGCGGACCGTAGCCCCCGAAGCCTCTTAGCCCGGCGAGATCATCTTCTCGGGCCGCACCGCCTCGTCGAACTCGGCATCGGTCAGATAGCCGCCGCCGACCGCCTCTTCGCGCAGCGTCGTGCCGTTCTTGTGTGCGGTCTTGGCGATCTTGGCGCAGGCGTCATAGCCCAGCTTGCCATTCAGGGCGGTGACCAGCATCAGCGAGTTGTTCAGGCCGCGCTCGATGTTGTCGATCCGCGGCTCGATGCCGACGACGCAGTTTTCGGTGAACGACACCGCCGCATCGGCCATCAGGCGCACCGACTGCAGGAAGTTGTACGCCATCACCGGGTTGAAGACGTTCAGCTCGAAATGACCCTGCGATCCGGCGAAGGTGATCGCCGCGTGGTTGCCGAACACCTGGACGCAGACCTGGGTCAGCGCCTCGCACTGGGTCGGATTGACCTTGCCCGGCATGATCGACGAGCCCGGCTCGTTCTCCGGCAGGGCCAGTTCGCCCAGACCCGAGCGCGGGCCAGAGCCCAGGAAGCGGATGTCGTTGGCGATCTTGAACAGGCTGGCGGCGACCGTGTTGATCGCCCCGTGGCTCATGACCATGGCGTCGTGGGCGGCCAGGGCCTCGAACTTGTTGGGGGCGGTCGTGAACTTCAGGCCGGTGATGGAGGCGATCTTGTCCGCCACGCCCTCGGCAAAGCCCACAGGGGCGTTCAGGCCGGTGCCGACGGCGGTGCCGCCCTGGGCCAGCTGCATCAGGTCGGGCAGGGTGGTCTCGATCCGCTCGATGCCCTTGGTCACCTGCTGGACATAGCCGGAGAACTCCTGGCCCAGCGTCAGGGGCGTCGCGTCCTGGGTGTGGGTGCGGCCGATCTTGATAATGCCCTTCCAGGCCTCGGCCTTGTCGTTCAGGGCATTACGCAGCTGTTGCAGAGCGGGCAGCAGCCGGTGGACCACCTCTTCGGCGCAGGCGACGTGCATGGCCGTGGGATAGGTGTCGTTCGACGACTGGCTCATATTGACGTGGTCATTGGGGTGGACCGGCTTCTTGGACCCCATCTCCCCGCCCAGCATCTCGATGGCGCGGTTGCTGATGACCTCATTGGCATTCATGTTCGACTGTGTGCCCGAGCCGGTCTGCCAGACCACCAGCGGGAAGTGGTCGTTCAGCTTGCCCTCGATGACCTCGTCGGCCGCCTTGACGATGGCGTTGCCGATGGCCGGATCCAGACGGCCCAGGGCCATATTGGTTTCGGCAGCGGCGCGTTTGACGATGCCAAGGGCCCGCACGATCGGCAGCGGCTGCTTCTCCCAGCCGATCTTGAAGTTGCCCAGCGACCGCTGCGCCTGCGCTCCCCAATAGCGGTCGGCCGCGACCTCAATCGGGCCGAAGGTGTCGGTTTCACTGCGGTGGGTCGGGCGCTCGGTCATGGGAAGGGTCTCTTCGGCTTGGCTCTCGGTGCGCGGGGGGTGTAGCACGGGCCTGCGACCGAACAAGCGCGAGAGCAGTCGAGGAATGGGCATGTCAGATGTCCCGATCAGGATAATGGTCGGCGGGTCCGCCGGACCATGTCTTATCCCATGAACCGCGAATGGATCGTGTCGGGCAAGGTCCGCGCGCGCGAGGTCGGCGAGGTCGTCGAGATCATGATCGACGGCCTGACGACCCAGGCGAAATACTACAAGCCGCTGGTCTATGAATTCTTCCGCAAGGAATGGCGGGGCTCACGCCCGTCCTATGGCGACTATGTCGTTGAGATCGTGATGGAGCATGTGGGCGACCCGCCCTGGATGGACCTGGATAATCTGGCCAAGGCGCTGCTGGACGCCATCAAGGGCTATCTGTTCCACGACGACGCCCAGGTCGCCCGCCTGCTGGTTGAGCGAAAGGAAGGCGAACGCGAACGGATCACGATCCGCGTGTTTCCAAGGGTCTGAAGTCAGGGACGATGGTGGGTGATGTAGGGTCGCCTTTTTCAGCTGCGCGAAACAAACAAAATCAACAGGATAGCCGTTCGCACATGCAATAACTTTGCATAAGTTTTGTACAGGGTTCTGCATCAGCCGATTTCAAGCCTTCAATCCACATGACCCATCCGACAAGTTTTTGCCATATTTCGCCGCGGGCTTAGCTGCCGCTTTTGACTCATTTGCGAAGTTGTAAGGCCTGCTGGTCGGCATTTGGACGCGAAGGTACCCGATCTCCGACGTCCTTAGTCGTTCGCAACTCTTCCGACATTCTGCGGCCCGGCCGGCTGAACACCCCCTCAGGCGACGTTGAACAGCGAGCTGGGATTGTTCTGCGATACGACGATGGTTAGCGAGTGCCTGGCCCGGCTGAGCGCGACATAGAGCTTGCAGCGGGCATACCGGGTTCCGCCGAACTGGTCGCGGTCGCCGGCGATCAGCACGGCGTTGTCGCACTCCAGACCCTTAGCTTTGTGGATCGTGCTCAGCGTTCTGGCGGGTGGCACCGGCATCGCCTGTGACCGCCGCCGGGCGATCTCCGCATAGCCTTCGTCGGGACAGGCGAAGGCTTTCAGGCGGATCGCATCGCGAAGCTCGCTGCGGTGGACGACCTTAATGTCGCCGAAGCCATCGGCCTTGGCGTCCACGAGATCGCTTAACTCTTTCAGGGCGAGGGCGACGCCTCGATGGTCGGGCGACGCTAAAACATGGTGGGCGAGCCGCTGGATGTTGCCCGGCTTACCGCGCGCCGACTTAGCGCAACCGTCGCGCACCTCTTTGACCAGCCGGTCTCCATGGCTCCCGGCCGAAAAGCCGCTGCCTGCGATGGAGGAGGCGAACCGAACGACGCCTTGCGCGAGCTGTTCGGCGTCACCTCTGTGGGCCTTGGCGGTCTGTACCAAGTCCGCTAGGGCCGATCGCGTATGGCCCTCCCAGACAGGGATGCGTCGTCCCCAGAACGCGCTTAACGCCCCGACGCGCTCGTTGCTGGCGGCCAAGACCATGACCGGACCTTGCACCGCCGCGTCGATCGGCGTGCGTTGCGCGCGACTTACCTGGTAGGCCGTGCGCGCGGGCGAAACGTTATCGGCGCGCACGATGTGCAGCCCCTGCACGGCCGGCCCGTTCAGCGGTACGGATCGGCCCGCCTTGAGTTCAGTTCGGGCGGCGAGAACCCACTGACCGAGGGCGGGAGTTCCCGCTTGCCAACGGTGGGGGTGAGCCAGTTCGTCGAACGCCGCGCTCTCCTTCAGCGCCTCCCACTGTGCGAGCGCGGCGGCCATAGCCCTGTCGGACTTGTCGCTGGCGAAGATTGCCTGGAGCGGATCGCCGAAAATCCGCAACCGCGCGCCGCCCAGACGAAGCGCCATGATGGTGCGATGCTGCGCTTCGCTGGCGTCTTGGTGCTCGTCGCAGACTATGACCGGATAGCGCTGTGCCAGCGCCTGGCGAACGATCGGATGCCGTTCCAAATAGCCCGCGACCTTCTCCGCCATGATCCCAAAGCCAGCGCCGTCATCCTGGTAGGCCCACGTCGAGAGGTTGTCCGGCAGGCCGAGCGCGCGGCGATAGAGGGTCGCAACCTGGCCGATGAGGGAGTCTAGTGTCCGTATGTCCACGCGCGCGGACAGGCCGCGCGTGCGCTCTGCGAAAACACCACAGGCGCCATGTGTGTGCGTGAGGATCAGCAGCCGGCCCTGGCCCAGCGTCTGCGACATGTCCCGCGCATAGGCTGCGCCCTGGAAGGTCTTTCCGCATCCCGCCGGCGCCTCGATGACGACCAACGGCTCGTCCGATCTCAACAATGCCGCGACGGAGACGTCAGACACGGTCGAGGCTTTCAATCGCCGGCATCGCCACTGCGGTCAGGATGGCGTTGAGGAGCGGCAGGACGACCGGCTCCATCTTCGGCCAGACGTCATCGGCCAGTGCGTAGCCGGCCAGATCGTAGCCGCCCGGCCTCGACTTGAACCATCGTCCGGCGTGAGCCTTCCACTCCTTCTCCGCGCCCTCGGGTGCTTCCGTCGCATCGCCGGTGGCGGCCGCGATCATCACCTGTCGTAGCGATCCGCCGCTGGCCGCCAAGGCCGCGCGGATGGCCGACAGCGACTTGTCCTCAATACCGAGCCGCGTCGCCAAGGTGCGAAGGCGTTCGCCGTCCCAGCCGCCAGCCGCCGTCTTCAGAAGGTCCGGCAGCCGACCTTCCGGAAGGAGGTCGATCACTATCTTTTCGGTGCAGGCACCGTCCCATCGCAAAAGGCGGTCGCCCATGGCCTGCTTGAGCGTGGTCCATCGACCGGCCTGCTTGCCTTCATCATCGGCGATGGCCGCGAAACTTACGCGCGCCTCTCCTAGGGCCTCGAGCAGGCCAAGGGTCTGCTGGTTTCCTTGGCCGTCGCAAAGTCGGACACCAACATTCAGGGGATCGCCCTTGAAGGCTAGCTCCAGCAACCGCCGCAGGAACCCGATTTCGGTGGGGCCTTCTGCGATCACCGCTAGCTTGGCCAAGAAGGTCTCCGGATCGCGCTGCTGCTGGGCAGCGATCTTATCCTGCACCAATTCGCCGATCCGTCCGGCCGGGTCCATATACCAAAGCTTGCCCCAGTGGGCGCAATGGACCGCGACGGGACTATGGGTCGTGACGAAGCATTGGCCGAACGTGCTTTGCAGCACGGCCATGAGCTGGCGAAGCCGGTAAGGCTCCAGCCCCCGCTCGATCTCGTCGATGACGGTGACGGGATTATCGGCTTGGATCGACGAGGCAATTTCCAACGCAGCCATCCGGCGTGTTCCCGCGCCCCAGCTCGCCAAAGGGAGAGCTACGCCGTCGCGATCAGCCAGCAAGCCGATTAAGGCACCGATGGAAAGCCCCTGGCTTGCTGTCAGGCCCAGTTGGACGCCGTGCGGCAGAGAGGCAGCGATCAAGCGCTTGTCCAGCCGCTGTAGCGCCCTGAGACCATCGTCCCCCACGGGAGCGGCGAAGTCCTGCTCGGCTACCTGTTTGGCTATGCGCGCTTTGATCGCCGGATCTGCCAAGAGCCGGTCTAGCGCTGAACCGAACACCAAGCGCAGATCACGGTCATTGCGGTCGTCAGCGCTCAGCCGGATCAGTCCGATTTTCTTTCGAAACGCGGTCGACAAGGGAATGGTGCTGTCGTCAGGCTGGACGAACTCCCACACCAACTCCAGATCGGGGGTTCCTCGGACGCGCAGCCGGTAAACAGGATTTGTGGCTTCCGCGACATTGCCGTCTTGCGGATTGCCCGGAAGGGCGGCGTCCTCGCCGTTCCACTCCCACGGCATGAGCAGCGTCGGGAGACTGGTGGGATCGACGCTGTTCGCCAAGGAGACGACGCCCTCGATCGAGAACTCCGTGGTGTTGTCGCGCCGCCAGTAGTCAGTCTCTGACACTGTCCCGGCGTTGGATGCGCTCAGCAGCAGACCGACGGCGTCGAGAACCGTCGTCTTACCGACATCGCCGCCGCCGAGGAGCAGGTTAAGGGTCGGATCAGGCCGCCAGTCGAGCGCCCTCAGCCCACGGTACTGGCGGATCGACAGCTTCCGGATGACCGCGTGCTTATGCGGTTCGACTTGGTTCATTTCGCCTCCTGCGGCGGAGGCTATCACAACCTCCGCTCACCTGGCGCGCGGCCTCTCTACAGGTGTTCTTGGCTGGCGGCTTAATCGGACAGGAGGCGTAGCCAAGTCCATGAGCCTTAGGTCATCGTATCCGAAGCTCCTGTTCGTCCAAGACACCCAAGCTATTGGTTAATGCCAATCCCCAGGCGGCTTCTCGACCTTCAGGAAATGCTTCTCGAAGGCTGCGATCAAACTTGGATCGTGGGTGTCCTGACAGTTCACATAGAGTTCGGGGCCAAGACGGACTTCGATCGAATAGCGATCAGCGTTGATCAGGGCCTTGGCCCTGGCAAACAGCTTGAGCGCATCTTCACTCAGGCCGGCGGTCGACCAGAATTCAAACCTAACGGCGAGGTTTCGCCAATCGGGGTGTTCCTTGATCTCGCGGAAGCACGTGGGGACGTTGTGATGAAGCCACCGCTTGAACAGATCGTCGGGGATGGTCGCCCGGGGACTGTATCCCTTGCACTCGATCACGGTGATCGATTGATGGCTCGTGATCGCAATCACGTCGGCCTCAGCCTTCGCGGGGGTTCCGGTCGTCGGCTTGAAGGTGCGATTCATCTTGATGTCAGTGGAGATCGTCTTGCGGGCGATCTCCGCGGCGAGATATTCGAACAGGGTCCCCCGGAGCTGGATGGACGCCCCTTCGATCTTTCCAAGCTTGCTGAATAACTCGTCGAACTGGTCAGCGTTGATGATGGAGTGGGCGGCGTTCTCCAGGACGGACGTCAGTTGGCGAAGGCCGGAAGCGACGTCTTCTCCGAAGAGCGACGCCGGCGTCGCCGGGATGATCCCGTTCTCCTTGAGAAGCTGAAAAGCCGCGCCGTCGTAGCGGTCCGCCACGAAGATCTGGAGGCATGCCCCGACCTTGCGCAGGGTCCGCAGCGTCTGGCACTTCCGAACGAAAGGCGCGACGCCGGCGAGCGTCATCGACTCCCCGAGATGGACATCGCACGCCACGAAACCGTTCTTGCGTGTCCCGTCCTTCCCGGTGCGGACCATGGGACCCAGGTAGGATGGGGCGGAGAGGTCCCAGAGGAAGGTGCCGACTTGCGGGGCGGGATCGTCGCCCCGGATCGCCACCTTGCCGTAGCTCACAATCCCGGTCTTCTTCAGCCAGTCCTTCACCGCCAGAAGCAGGATGTTTTCCGTCAACAGGCGCGCTCGAACATGTTCCGCCCACGCCTCGTAATGACCGTCGCCCTGAATGAGGGCGATGCATTCACCTAGGCCGCCCACGGTGACCTTCGTCAGCAGTCCCGCCTGGCTAAGTCGAAGGTAAACCGTTTCAGGCGAGAGATGCCGAGACTGCCGGAGCGGGCTGCCGCAAACGATGGGGAAATGAGCCGTGGGCACGAGACCTTTACGCTGGCGAAGCGCGGCGATCGCGTAGCCGTAGGCCGAACGTGTCGAGATCAGCGCAGTCGTTAGGTTCGCCCAGTACGACGGCGACCCGAACTGCTGCTGCAAATACAGGAACCGAGCTTTGTGGGGGAAGGTGATGCCGGCGAGACGTTTGACATTGGGTCCCGCGCGGGAAACGCGTTTGCGCGCCGCTGGAGCTTCCGAGCCAGCCTTGATCAAATGCGCAGCTACCTCGCTCGAAAGCGCGGGGCCGTAGCGTTCGAGATATTTCTCGACAGGATCAGGCATCGCGGCCCCGAAATGTCACACAGCGCTTTTAATATCATGATACATGACAAGACGCAGCTGCTTTCGAAGCGACGAGATTAGAGCTGTTTTTAAAGGGAAAAATTGCTTTGTGATGTCGAGTCAGGCGGGGTTCTGTCACGACCTTCCAAATCTACCGGTCACACGGCTACCAAAATCGCTGGGTCGGCCGGGGGCAGACCCTCAACGATCCACGCACCGAAGGTCCGCTTTAAGCGGAGCAAGGATGTCCGCTGTTGTCGCATAGCGTGAGCCGCACGGTTGTATAGACGCAGCGCGGCGACGCGGTGAACATGCGCTCTGATCTCGCGACCGACGACCGCAGTCCCATTCACGGCGCTTGAAGCTGGACAGGCGGTGGACGTCGAAGCACACAGTGAGCGTCACAGAAGCGGACACGAATGCTCGATCGAAACGAAGCGCGGCGCCTCCACAAGGACCTCGTCACGACGCTAGGAAAACTGGACTGGCAGCTCCTCATCGCCAACGACGGGGCGCAATTCGGCGCCGATGTCGACCGGGCGCGCCAGGAAGTCGGTCCTCTTGCGTGCGACGTCACGGACCTGCTTCGTGCGCTGGTCAACCTCGACCGCGTGGCAGAGGGCGTGCGCGCCGACAGCGAAGCTGCGATCCGACGTGCGGGCCAAAACATCGACGAGACTGTTGAACTCATGAGCGGCGAACATGTCGAGGCCTGGAGCGAGGAGTTCCGGGTGACCTTGGAGTTCACCCGTCTCGCTGAACGCCTGAGTCGTATCTACGGCCTTCATGCGAACCCTGAGGACTACATTTTCGCGAACCGCGCACAGAAGCTCCTCTACCAGATGTGCGGCCAGATCGGTGCCACCGTCGAGCATCTCGTCGCCAAAGAAATCTTGGCGCTCCCAAGCCGAGAGGACCACGTCAAGCACATCCTCTATGCGACTTGTCGTGCGGCGTTCCCCGACGCGCTTCCGGACGGAAAAATCGTGTTCCGGGGGCTGTTGCGGGGCTACAAGCCTGACCTCGGCGTGCCAGGTCTCAAGACGTGCGTCGAACTCAAGCTCGCGCGCGACCTGAAGGAACTAGCGTCAGTCCTCGACCAAATCGTCATCGATCAGGGAAACTACGGCTCGATCGACTACACGACCTTCATCTCGCTGATTTACGCGACCAGCAAGGAGGTCACGCCCGCGATCGCCCAAGCGGCCATCCAGGAAAAGATGGAGACGCTGGGCGCAAATCCGCGCTTCGCATGGACAGCCTTGGTAACGCAGGGCGTCTTGGCCCCAAAGTCATGACCTGATGGTTGAGGCTGGCGCAGAGACCGGAGCAATCGACCTGATGATGGCCTTTCCGGCCGGGGACGCGCCGAGTTTCGAGGGTTTTATCAAGTTCAAGCTCGCGCATGGTCTAGGCTACAGCGTATTCCTCCCCGACGCGCTCTTCCTGCCGCGCGGGGACGAGTGGCGATGGTTCGAGCCCAAGATGTTCGATCCGCCGGTCCTCTCGTTCTACCAAGGCGCGGCCTACGCGCAGCTTGCCGTGGAGACATCTGGCGGCGATGAAATCCTCGTGGCCACCACGGACGACCGGTTCGTGGCGCGCTTCGACGACCGCTCGCAGATCTTTCGATGCCGCGTTGCCGGGCAGCCTGACCTGCTCGATCGCAGCACCGGGCGGGCGCATCAACGACCCGACGGCGGTTTCGACCTCGACCTGTTCCACCACACGACTCAAGTGGCGCTCGAGGCGATCAAGGCGAGCGGCGAAGTGTGGGGTTCGGCCTGGAACGTCCGCGGAAACCGCAAGCTCGAGAACGTCGCTTATGCCTATTTCACGAGCCTCCCCAAGATCACGAACGATCTTGACCTTCGTGCGATCGCGATGGCCTCGGACGGCGTCATCTACTTCCTGTTGGACGACCATACGCCGCCGGCAGGCGTTGTGCCGCTGAAGGTTTACCGCGAGACGACGGCCAATCGGACGGCGACGCTCGCGCTACGTGTGCCCTGCGAGGCGGTCGCGGGCCAGCACGTTTGGCGGCACGCCCCGGAGGCGCGGGGCGTCTTCTATGAAAGCGCCCACCCGGCGATCTATCGCGTCGGCTTGCGGCCTGCCGCGAGCCTCAAGTTCCACGACAATGTCGCCGTGATTGACCCAGCAGTTATCAAGCGCTTCGACTATGCGGTGGTGGGCGACGCGACCCAGCCCGACGGCATACTGGCACCCTACGAAGAAGAGGCGACCAACAACATTTGGAAGGTCGACGCGAGCCTCGACGTCGACCTCCTGACGTTCTGGCGGACACGCCCTAACCAAGACCATTTCACGGATGGCGTCATTGAGGTCCTCGAGCTGGGGCCAACTTAGGCAGCGGGCGATCGCGACATCCCTACAAACGGGCCTTCGAAAGTCCGCTCTCAAGCCGGTGCCCAGCGTCCGCTCATGGCGCAGAGTGGCAGCCGAGGGTTTAGAATAGAGATGCGACCTCAAAGGAGGTTGGCCATACGCCAGTCTGACCTGTTTGTCTCAACCTAGGCTCGAAACGCAATCGAGGCGGAGCATTCACAGGACTTGCGCCTTCGAACGGTTGCGAGGAGGCCCGCGGCCCGCCAACGGCCTAGTGACAGCTCACGGTACCTGAATAGTTCGGTGGGCTGCGTCCGTCCGGCGGCAGGTACCTGCCCACGCCTTCGTCCACGACTATGGCGGCGCATGAACGGTTGTGGTTCGGAGTGGAACGCGGTTCAGTCAGTGTATGAAGATCATCGACAACGTATCCGAAATCCTTGGCGACGACCTAAAGGACGAGCTGCGTAGGAGCACGCAAGCGAAGGTTAGCGCTGCCAGCTTTTCAATTCACGCCTTTGCGGCGCTAGAACCAGCTTTGCGCAACCTCGCCGCGTTAGACTTTATCTTCACCGGGCCGTCCTTCGTGACAGACGGCGGAGGCCGAGCGTCGCATCGGGAATTCCTGATCCCACCGGTCATGCATAGGCGCGACCTCGGGGGCACGCCCTTCGAAATCCGCCTGCGCAACCAGATGACCAGTCGGGCGCTGGCGCGGGATTGCGCGGCGTGGATACGACAACGGGCGACGTTCAAAGCCAACCCAGGCAACCCCATTCCCTCGTTCATGTGCACGCGGGGGGATGAAGGTGCGGGCGCCGTTTACGCTGGACTCCAAGGCCTGACCGCAGCCGACCTGGGCTATCAGCCCGGTCACCTCACCATGATCAACAAGACCGACGATCCCGTTTCATTGGATCGGTACGTTGGCCTTTTCGACCAGCTTTGGAACGACCGCGATCGCCTGGTCGATGTGACCGAGGATCTTTGTCGACAGCTCGAGCGCGTCTATGCCGAAAATCCGCCGTCGCGCATTTACCATCTGATGCTGTCGGTGATCTTCAGGACGTTCCTGGAGGATATCAACGAAGACCTCCTACCGAACGAACGGACCGGCTTCCGGGAGACCAAGGTCTGGAACACGCTGTTCAAGTTCCAGCAGGACGCCGCGCTAGGCCTGATTAACAAGCTGGAGACCTACAACGGCTGCATTCTCGCCGACAGCGTGGGCCTGGGAAAGACGTTCACCGCGCTGGCGGTGATCAAGTATTACGAGCTCAGGAACAAATCGGTACTCGTGCTCTGCCCCAAGAAGTTGGCGGACAACTGGCTGACCTACAACCGCAACCTGACGACCAACATCCTGGTCGAGGATCGCTTCCGCTACGACGTGCTGGCCCATACCGATCTGCTCAGGACGCGCGGGTCAGCTTTCGGCATGCCTCTAGATCAGGTGAATTGGGGCAATTACGACCTGGTCGTTATCGACGAGTCCCATAACTTCCGGAACGACGACGCCACCCAGGAACAGGGCGAGGCGGACACTCGGTATCGAGCTCTGCTCAACCGCGTCATCCGCGAAGGTGTACGCACCAAGGTGCTGATGCTGTCGGCCACGCCAGTGAACAATCGCTTCAATGACCTTCGCAACCAGCTGGCGCTCGCCTACGAGGGCAACAGTCGGGCGCTGTCGGAGAAGTTGTCCAGCGGGCAGAGCGTGGAGGAAATCTTCCGTCAGGCTCAGCGCGCGTTCAACGAGTGGCAGGAGCTACCGGTCGACGAGCGCACGCCCGCCGCCATCATGGACCGGCTGGACTTCGCTTTCTTCGAGCTTCTCGACAGCGTCACCATCGCCCGGTCGCGACGGCACATCACCACGCACTACGACACTGCCGAGATCGGAAGCTTTCCCCAGCGGCTGCCGCCCCGGTCGTTCAGTCCGGCGCTGACCGCACGCGACGACGTGCCCAGCTTTAAGGACATCTATGAGGAGCTCACGCGGCTGACCTTGGCGGTCTACGCGCCCATCACCTACGTCCACCCCAGTCGGGCGGCCCGCTACGGCGACATGTACGACACCGAGACCGCCGGTGCGCGCCTTCGGCAAGCAGACCGGGAGACGGCCATCAAGTCGCTGATGCGAGTGAACCTGCTAAAGCGGCTGGAGAGCTCTGTGGAAGCCTTCCGCCTCACACTGGACCGGCTGGGCGGGGTGCATCGGGAGACGCTGGCGGCCATCGAACGCTTCGAGCGTGGGGGCGCGGACGCCTTAGCGCTGGAAGCGGAGGTCGAGGTCGATCCCGATGATGATGACGGCGCCTCGGCCGGGCTGGAGCGTGGTCAGGTTCGCGTCGCCTTCGAGGACATGGACCTGGTCAGTTACAAGCGCGACGTTGAGGCGGATGTGGCTGTGATCGAGGCGCTGCTCGATGTCATGCATCGGGTCACGCCGCGCGATGATGAGAAACTGCAGCACCTCATTCGTTTCGTGCAGGACAAGGCGCGCGATCCGATCAATTCCGGCAATGGCAAGCTGCTGATCTTTACCGCCTTCGCCGACACCGCCGAATATCTCTATCGCGAGTTGAAGCCCGTGCTGGAGGCTGGCGATGGGCGCGCGCTGGCCTTGGTGACCGGTAGCGGTGCTCCGAAGACGACCTTGGGCCAAGGGTATGATTTCAGCGCCATCCTGACTCTGTTCTCGCCGGTATCGAAAAAGAAGGCGCAGATCCCACGTCTCAAGGGCGAGGCCCGCGACATCGACGTGCTGGTCGCCACCGACTGCATCTCGGAAGGCCAGAACCTTCAGGATTGCGATGTGGTGGTGAACTACGACATTCACTGGAACCCGGTTCGCATCATCCAGCGCTTCGGCCGGGTCGACCGCATCGGCAGCACCAACGACCGAATCCAGCTGGTCAGCTACTGGCCGAACATCAGCCTGGACGACTACATCAACCTGAAGGACCGGGTCGAAGGCCGTATGGTCATCGCGGACCTAACCGCGACCGGAGACGACAATCCCCTCACGGCCCGAGAAAACGATGTCGAGTACCGCCGCGACCAGTTGAAGAAGCTTCAGACTGAGGTGGTCGATCTTGAGGACGTCCGGCAGGGCGTCAGCATCACGGATCTTGGGCTGAACGACTTCCGCATGGACCTGGTCAGCTATATACGAGAGCACGGCAGTTTGGATGACGCCCCGCTGGGCATGCACGCCATTGTCCCGGCCAGCGACAAGCTTCCGGCTGGTGTCATCTTCTGCCTGCGCAACCTCGACGCTTCGACCGAGCTTCGTGGCCACAATAGGCTCCACCCCTTCTACCTCGTCTACGTTCGCGAAGACGGGTCCGCCCTGGTCCGTCATACGGAGCCGAAGCAGGTTCTCGACTTGCTTCGCGGCGCGGCGCGCAGCCGGACCGAGCCGGACCCGGCTCTTTTCGAGCCTTTCAACAAGGAGACAGACGACGGGCGGCGGATGGAGCGATATTCGGATCTGCTGAACTCCGCCGTGAATTCGATGGTCCAGGTGAAAGAGCAGAAGGATCTGGACAGCCTGTTCTCCGCCGGCCCGACCACCGCGTTGGTCGGAGAGGTGGCCGGCTTGGATGATTTTGAGCTCATCGCCTTCATCGTCGTCCGGCGGACCGAGGTGTGAACGCGCTCTACGCTTGGCCCGAGGCCGCCCGGGTAGATCGACGTATTCCTCGCGATCAGCTTTTTCGCCGCGCGGGCGGGGGAAAGACCATCCGCGCCCTTTATGAAGCGCAAGTCGACCGCATCGACTGGGCCTGGAAGCTGTTCGAGCGGAGCGTAAATCTGCCGGCGGGGGGAGGCGTCTCGGAGATTCAGGTGATCCAGGTGATGCTGAGGGCCGACGGTCTCGATGAGCGGGTGCTGACGCATATCGATAGGGCCCTGCCGCGACAGACTTGGTTCGAACTGGTTCGTAACACCCTGGACGGCGCCGAGGTGCAGGCCGTCGCCGCTTTCAAGCGGACCAGCGCGGCAGATCAGAGCCGCGTTGTGACGCATGAGCATTGGCATGGCGGGTGGGCTCCAATCGAAACGTCGCGGTCTCCGCTGCCTCCTGCGGTGACGTTAGACGGCCTGTATGCTGGGCTCTTGCGCAGCCTGTGGCCCCACCCGGCGCGCGATCATGAGGGTCTCAGGGCGCATGCTGAACGCTTGTCCGAAGTCGCGGCGCAGGCCAAAGCCGTGGAACGGTTGCGGTCGGCGGTGAGACGCGAAGCGGACTTCGCGCGCCAGATCGAGAAAAACCGGGAGCTGCGGGCGGCGCAAGATCGACTGAAGATGCTGATCATCTAGCATCAATAGTCTAGTTTAAAGCGAGCGGATTGCGCGATGATATTCGATGATATGATTGATCGGCCTTCTCAAGACACACTAGACCGAGTCTTAGATGGTCATAGGATTGACTTGATTGCCCCGTTCGCGCGCAGAGGCCCACTGCTGAAGCTAGACCCGGTGAAGCATCAGCGTGTCCGTATCATAACGCGGCTCCCAAGACAGTCTGATCCGGTGCCTCTGAGGCTGGACAACGATCCACGGGATTTCTTACTCTTGTGTTCGCGGTTTGGTAGATCGGTCCAGATATTCGGAATGCCAGACGTTCATACAAAGCTGTATATGAATGGCAATGAAGCGTTCTTTGGTAGCTCTAACTTCACATCATTTGGCTTCGGGAGCAGGCCTGAATCTCTTGCCGTTGCGTCCGATCGGACAACGTACGCGTCCCTTTCTAGAATGTTCGATAACTATCTATCAGGATCCGAAAGGCTTAGCCAAAGATACTTGGGCCGCCTCACAAATTTACTTGTTCAGGGGAGGGTTAGCTACACTGCCACGCCGGAGCAGCCAGCCCAGCTGAGACGAAATCCAGCAGCGGATAGCGAAGCAGCCTTCCGACTGTGGTTGTCAACACAGGGCGGCGCTGATCCTGACTACATAGAGGCGCGATTTGATCCCGACGCGGGCTACAACATGAGAGGGCACACTCAGTCTGCGCTTCCCGGCATCAGAGAGTTCCTCAGGCAGAACCTCGACTTGATACCAAGTTTGGCGAGCCAAGCCTACCGACCCATGACTTTCTGGTCCGCAAACCGAGCCACCAAGCTCCGATTTGCGGATTTCGTGCGTACCCAAGGGCACCGCTTCCCGGGAGGAGCCGGCGGGGAATGGCGTAACAAGCTTCCGATCTCTTTGGGCGGTAGGCCGGTGCGGAATGGCGTAGAAGGGGGGCGCGGCAGTGGCCTCGTCGCCCGAATGTTGATCTATCTCTCACTTTACGCTCTGGAGGCGGGCTTCTAGCTCCGCCCCCTGTCGCGGTGTCCGTTCCGGGGCGCCATGAAGTGGCCATGGTGGCCAAAAACCGCGAGACGCAACGCGCCTGCTCTGGATCTTTAAATGCCGATCGAAAAACTCACTACAACTTCGGTGGACCTGACGCGGCAGAACATCGCTCGACTGGCCGAAATGTTCCCGGAATGCGCGACTGAAGGACCGGCCGGGTCTGCGTCTGATCGCGGTGAGCCCGTCATTGATTTTGACTTGCTGCGCCAAGCCCTGTCCGATCATTTGGTTGACGGCCCTCAGGAGCGCTACCGGTTAGACTGGCCCGGAAAGCGCCAGGCGCTGCTGACCGCCAACTCGCCGATCGATAAGACGCTGCGTCCTATGCGCGAAGACAGCGTCGACTTCGACATCACCCGCAACCTGTTCATTGAGGGCGACAACTTGGACGCCCTGAAGCTGTTGCAGGAGACCTATCTGGGCAAGGTTAAGATGATATACATCGACCCGCCCTACAACACGGGCAGAAATCTAATATACAAGAACGACTATTCGGTCAGCCGCGCCGAGTTTCTCGAATCATCGGGCGACGTTGATGAAGAAGGGCGCCGGCTCTCAACGAACCTACAGACGAATGGACGATTCCATTCCGATTGGCTGTCATCCATCTATGCCCCTCTCCGTCTGGCAAAAAATTTGTTGGCAGAAGACGGTGTCTTGGTATGCGCAATCGACCAGAACGAGGTTTCAGCTCTTGACTTAGTTCTGAAGGAAATATTCGGGGAGGGTGCTAAGGAATATATACCTGTCGTACTCGTTCACAATCCGCGAGGCGTGCAGGGGAAAAACTTCTCTTTCACCAACGAATTCGCCCTTTTCGTCGTACCCGCGGGCAGAAAGCTTATTCATGATCGCGTAATCGAAGCCTCGAACGTCGATTGGAGTCATCTCAGAAACTGGGGCGGGGAATCCGAGCGGTCTGATGCAAAGAACTGCTTCTACCCAATCCATGTCAGGAACGGCGAGATCGTTGGGTTCGGTGATGTGTGTTCTGATGACTACCACCCTGCTCAAACAGAGTGGGAGGGCGATCTCGCCCTGGTCTATCCGATCGATCGCGAAGGAACGGAACGGAAGTGGCGCTATGCCCGCCAATCTGTGGATGGCATTCGCGAGATGCTGCGCGCGCGACGCACGGCGTACGGCTACGAGATCGAAATCGGAAAAACGTTCGGTCTTCAGAAGGCCCTCTGGGACGATAAAAGATATGACTCGAATGAGTACGGGACCAAGCTCGTAAACACGCTCATCGAGGGGGCGGGCTTCACCTATCCGAAGAGTCTGTGGACCATCCGCGACAGCATAGACGCCGTCTGCCGGTCCGATAAGGACGCGATCATTGTCGACTTCTACGCGGGCTCCGGAACCACGGCGCACGCCTGTATCGACCTGAACGCTGCGGACGGCGGGTCAAGACGGACCATTCTGGTTCAGGCACCGGTAGAGATTGATGCTGAGGACAGGTCGGGCGATGTACGGTTCGATACGATATCCCAGCTATCGCGGGAGCGTATCCGTCGCGCCGGAGCCAAAATCCTCGCCGACAACCCCGACCTCAAGGGCAAACTCGACGCGGGCTTCCGCGCCTTCCGCATCGACAGTAGCAATTTCCAAGACACCCGCGTCGCGCCGGATCAGGCGGCCCAAGCGATGCTCGACGGCCTGATCAGCCACATCAAGGACGATCGGACCGACGAGGATCTGCTTTTCGGCGCACTGCTGCGCTGGGGGGTGGACATCACCCTACCGGTGCGCCGCGACGAACTGCTGGGCCGGACGATATGGATAGTCGACCCGCCGGCCGAAGGCGTCGAGGGCGCGGCCCTCATCGCTTGCTTCGCGCGGCCTGCGAACGGGCAGGGCGGCATCGACACCGAGCTGGCCGACGCTCTTGCGGCGATGAAGCCATTGCGCGTCATGTTCCGCGACGACGGTTTCGTCTCGGACGCGGCCAAGGAAAACGTCGCCAGCCGCTTTAAGCAGCGCGCGCCCGACACCGCCGTGCGGGTGCTGTAGGCGCCATGACCGTCCAGCAGTTCAAGCCGCTCGACTATCAGCGCGTGGCCGCCGAGGCCGTCGTCGATTGTTTCGAAGGCCAGCCCCGCGTCGAAGGACTGAGTTATCAGATCGACCCGGGACGTGAGCGGTCAGCTCAGATGGCGCTGATCGGCGAGACGGGCTTCCGCAATGCGGCGGTGCAGCTGAGCGAAGCTCAATTGCTGGAGAACGTTCGCCGGGTGCAGATGCGGGAGCATTTGCCGCCTTCGGACAAACTGGTCTCCACCCGAGCAGCGCCGATCAATTTCGATGTTGAGATGGAGACCGGGACCGGCAAGACCTACGTCTACATCGACACCATGTACCGGCTGTACGAGCGCTACGGGTGGTCGAAATTCATTGTCGTCGTGCCGTCGGTCGCCATCCGCGAGGGGGTGTTCAAGACTTTCGCGGACACCGAGGCGCACTTCCAGGAACGCTATGGGCACAAGGTCCGGCGCTTCATCTATGACAGCGGCCGGCCTGAGCCGATCCTGGCCTTTTCGGACAGTCCCGGCCTGCACTGCATGATCATCAACACGCAGGCCTTTGCCTCCGAGGTGAACGCCGAGGGCAAGGAGTCCAAGACGCTGCGGATGTTCCGCGAGATGGACGCCTTTCAATCGCGCCGCCCGATCGACCTGATCGCGGGCAATCACCCCATCCTGATCCTTGACGAACCTCAGCGGCTGGAAGGCGCCAAGACCCAAGAGGCGCTCAGCCGCTTCAGAGCGCCCATCGCCCTGCGCTTCTCCGCCACCCACAAGACGCGCCACAACCTGGTCCACCGCCTAGACGCGCTGGATGCTTACACTCGCAAGCTGGTCAAGCGGATCAACGTCCGCGGCGTCACCGTGAAGGGTCTGACCGGCGTTCACGGCTATCTCTATATGTCCGACATCCGTGTCTCGGCCGACAAGCCGCCCGAGGCGCGCGTCGATATCGAAACCGTCCTCAATGCGGGCAAGGTCAAAAGAACCGCCCGGTGGCTCAAAAAGGGTGACGACCTTCACAACTTGTCGGGGGGGCTGGCCGCCTATGAGGGCCATACCGTTGCCGACATCGATGCAGTGTCCCGTACCCTGAGCTTCACCAACGGCGTGGTGCTAGAGGAAGGCCGGGTTCAGGGGCAGGCCGACGAGGCCGCTGTCCGGCGTGTCCAGATCCGCGAAACCATCCGTGCTCATTTCGAGCGCGAGCGCTTGCTGTACCGGCGCGGGATCAAGGTGCTGTCGCTGTTCTTCATCGACGAGGTGGCCAAGTATCGCCGTTACGATGACGCCGGCGCCGTGGCGGGCGAGTACGCCAGGATTTTCGAAGAGGAATACGCCGCCGCGATCGACGAGCTGCCGCAGCTCGACCCCACTGACGAGGCCTGGTTCGCCTATGTGAAGCGCGACGATCCCGCCAGCGTGCACGATGGCTATTTCTCCATCGATAAAGCGGGACGGCTGACGGACCCACCCGTCAATGCGCGGGGGGACGAAAAGGGCGAGGCCAAGGACGTCTCGTCCTATGACCTGATCCTGAAGAACAAGGGCCGGCTTCTGTCGCTGGATGAGCCGGTGCGGTTCATCTTCTCGCATTCGGCCCTGCGAGAAGGCTGGGACAATCCCAACGTCTTCACCATCTGCACCCTGAAGCAGTCGGACCACGAGATCGGCAAGCGCCAGGAGGTTGGGCGCGGACTGCGCATCAGCGTCGACGACTTCGGCCGCCGCACGGATGGGCCCGAGGTTCACGACATCAACGTGCTCACGGTGGTGGCGTCGGAAAGCTACGAGGATTTCGCCAAGAGCTTGCAGGCGGAACTGACGAAGGCTCTGGAGGGGCGCCCGCGCGAAGCCAGCGTCGCCTACTTTACAGGCAAGACGATCCTGACCGCGACTGGATCTCGTGAGCTTATCCGGGACGAAGCCAATGCCCTGCATCGTTGGCTGATCAGAAGCGACTTCATCGACGAGCGAGACCACATTACTCCGGCGTGGCACGAGGCGAAGGCTACGGACGCCCTGCCGCCGTTGCCCGAGAGTTTGGCGGCGGATGCGGAGGGCGTCATCGCCCTGGTTGACACCGTGTTGGATCAGAGCGCCCTGTCGCGGATGACAGGAACCGCGCATGGGACCGTCACGCCGAGCCTGCGCCGCGCGAACCTTGAGAAAGCGGCGTTTCAGGAGCTGTGGTCGCGGATCAATCAGCGCGCGGTCTACTTCACCGATTTCGACACGGATCGCTTGGTGGCTGCGGCCACGCGTCGCCTCGATCAGGATCTCAAGGTCGATCGTCAGGTGATCATCGTCTCGGGAGCGGAACTCAAGACGGACATCGGCGTCGAAGACGTCCGTGCTGGGAAAGGCTTCCAGGAAGAGAAGGCACGCTTCCAGCACGAGCAGGCGGCGGTCGTCACCAACGTGCGCTACGACCTTGTCGGAGAACTGGCAGGGCTCACTCGGCTGACGCGGGGCACGGTGGGCCGCATCCTGAAAGGCGTTCGTCAGGACACCTTCGCCCTGTTCTCCAAGAACCCGGAAATGTTCTTACGCGGCACAGCCGAACTGATCCGGCGGGAAAAGATCGCCCTCGCCATTGAGACCCTGCGATACGAAAAGACCGGCGAGGCTTACGACGTCGCCATCTTCGACACCGATCGGCGCGACCTGCCGGTAGGTGCGGTGCTCGCGGCCGGCAAGCATGTGCTCGACCATGTCGCGGTGGATTCATCCAAGGAGCGCGCCTTCGCGCAGCGACTGGAAGCCGCCGACGAGGTGGTGGTCTATGCCAAGCTGCCCAAGGGGTTCTCAATCCCAACGCCCGGCGGTGGGTACAACCCGGACTGGGCCATCGCGGTGGAGACGGCCGAGACGCGCAGTCTCTACTTCGTCGCAGAAACGAAGGGCAGCGCGCTGAAAGAGGCGTTGCGAACCGACGAGAAGCAACGCATCGATAGCGCAGCTGCCTATTTCCGTGACGTCGCAGACCGGGTGACCTTTAGCCAGGTTGCAGACTACGACCAGCTCATGCAGCTGATCACCAACGGCTAGGCTGACGCTCGATCAGATCGGCCCCATCGTCGGCAGCGCCGCGCCGTCGGACTGGCGCGGGCCAATGATGACGACGGCGGCTTCCGGAGCGCTAAGGCGGATCACAGGAATAGGCAGGTGCATCGCCGGAACAGGCGCCATCATTGCTCGCTGGATCCAGGCCTCATCCGATCGGTCGATATGGTTCCACACCCATCCGCTACGGGCAGGGTCGAAGCGGACCGCGCGAATGTCACCGGCTTTGGCGAGATAGCGTGTCGCATTCAGGGCGCGGGCGACGTGGGGGCTGCCGGGCTCATAATCCGGCGGGCAACCCGGGTCGCGCCCGTCGGCAGCGGCGAGGGCATCGACGATCATGCGACGGGTGACCGGAATGTCGGAATCGTCCAGCAGCCGGGCGATGGTAGCCAGATCGACGTACGTCTGCTCGTCAAGCCGGTTATCTTCCGGAATATAATCAACGTAGTAGCTGAAGGTCAGGATCGCGAGGTCCAGTATCGTTCCCGGACGTGAAGAATGCTGGATGACGCGATTTGGATCGGCGAGATCCACCAGTGCGGTAAGGGGCCCCTCGACCGTGACCCTGACTGGGCCGCAGCCGCGCTTATCCGGGCGGGCGGCTTCGATGGGCGTGATCGTCACCTTGTCGATCAGGGCCCGCAACTGGTCGCGAGCGCTTTGAGCGTCGCGATCCTTTCCGTCCAGCGCCAGGCGCAGGTCGTCCAGCAGCACGTTGAGGCGTTTCACCACGGTCTCGGCGTCCATGGGCGGCGGCACGGGGCGAAGTTGTGCGCGGACTTGGCGCTCGGCCGCTTGGCGTTCGGTCTCCAGCCGCGCGACCTCTTGGTAGAACAGGCGCGTTGCGACATCGGCGGCAGGGCCCGCCGCTCGGCCCGCGAGGACTTGGGCCATCACGTTGTCGATCTGGCGTGTCAGTTCCTTGACGCGCGCCTGGGCGGCCTCGGACTGCGCAGCCTGAGCGGCGTTCAGCCTGTCCAGCTCGACCCGGTGCGCTTCCAGATAGGGTTCGATCAGGGAGGGGCGCAGCAAGCGCTCCTTCAGGCCCATCAGGACGATCGCCTCCAGATCCTCGCGAGCCACGCGCCGGCGATTGTCGCAGGTGCCTTCGCGGGCCGAGCCAATGCAGCTCAGCTTGTCGGAGACCACCGAGTAAGGGCGGCCGCAGACACCACAGCGCACCAAGCCGGACAGCAGATAATCGGGACGGCGCTTGTCGCGAAAGGTCGAGGGGTTGGAGCGACGGGCCTCCAGCCGGTCCTGGACGGCTTGGAACACCTCGTCGTCGAGGATGCGCAGGTGAGGCACTTCGATGACCAGGCGGTCGGCCTTCGCCGTGACCTTGGCGATGGACGTCCCCTTGTGACGGTTGTGCTTGGTGACCGTACGGCCCCACTCATTGATCCCGACGTAGAGCCGGTTGCGGAGGATGCCGACGCCGGTGTCTCTATTTCCGTAGATCGCTCCAGGCTTCCAACGGCCGCCGCGAGGGCCAGGGATACCCTCGGCGTTCAGCGCCTTGGCGATGTCGAGCGGCGTCATGCCGGACAGGTAGTCGTTGAAGATGCGAACGACGATTTTGGCCTGATCCGGATCGATTTCACGCAGACCGTTTTTGCCATCCAGCGACACCACTCTGCGGTAGCCGTAGGCGACTTGGCCGGAGATGCGACCGTCCTTAACCGTGCCCTCTTGGCCCCGCCGGGTCTTTTCCGCCTGGGCTTTGAGCTGGCGGGCGTTATGAGCAGCCTTGAATGCCACCTCCATGTCCGTCACCGGGCCGGACGAAACCGTGCAGACGGTGATGTCGAGGGCCTCCATCTCCTCGACCATGCCATGGGCGCCGGACGCGCTTCGACTGAGGCGGTCAAGGTCCTCGATCAGGATGATGGAGAACTCTTGACGGTCAGCCGCGGCCAGCATGTCGAAAAGTCCTGCCCGGCCGACCATGGTAGCGCCGCTACGGGCGGCATCGTGGTAGGCGCCCGCCTCCACCCATCCGTGCCGCTCGGCGTAGGCCCGACACAGGGTGAGCTGGTCCTCGATGGACTTAAAGGTCTGATGGTCGGTCGAATAGCGGGCGTAGACGGCATAGAGCGAGCCCGGCGGCGGGAAGGCGTTCATCAGCAGGCCCTCCGAAGAGCGCTCTCGGCCGGAGCCGCGCCGGCCGGCGTATGGACACTGACGCCGTCGTACTTCAACTCCATCAGAAAGCCGGGGAGGTCCGCGGCGCTACAACCAAGTTGGCTCAAGTCGCTAATCACGAGAATGGAGAACTCTCTCCGGGCGGCAGCGCCGAGCATTTCGAAGAGGCCGGAGCGTCCGATGACAACCGACCCGCTGCGCTGGTAGTCCTGGTAGGCGCCAGCTTCAGCCCAGCCTTGCTGATCCCCATAGGTGCGACACAGGATGATTTGGCCTTGGAGGGACTTTACCGCCTGTTGCCGCACATAAATGGCGTAGCGGGCGTCCGCCGGAACGGCGGCGGTCAAGAGTTGATACCCCGGCGGATGAAGCCGCGGTCAAACGGACCCGCCGTGGTGTGAAGGACGACACCCAGCGCCTCCAGTTCCGTCGCCAGCTCGTGGAGGAGCGGGACGCGCCGGGCCAGCCGGTCGAGATCTTCGACCAGCAACACATCGTAGGCGCCCGCACGGGCCTGAGCCATCAGGCGGTCCAAGCCGGGGCGAGATCCCGACAGGCCGCTGACACCCGAATCCCGGCAGATCATGGCCGTCTCCCAGCCCTGGCTTTCGGCGAAGGCCTCGCAGCTGCTCACCTGGTCAGCGACGCTGTCAGGCTCGGCCTGGTTCACGCAGGCGGAACGCGCATAGATCGCACAGCGCAGAGATTCGAGCGTGTGCTGCGAAGCCTCGTTCCCTGCGGCCTGCAGGGTCACCAGCCGGCCATTCTCGGCGCAGGCGACAACGATTTCGAACTCGCCGATCGAGAGACGCTCGACAAGCTGATTAAGCCCTTGTCCAGCCCGCGAGCTGGCGTCGGCGTATTGGTCGTCGAGGACAGTGACGACGCGAAGCCCGGCTTGGCCAGCGTAGCGGCTGCAAGCCGAGAGACGTTCGGCCGTGGTCGGAGCGGCCTGGGAGGCGGTGCGTCCGCGGGGCATCATTGAGCGCCTCCCGAACAGCCGACACACGGTTGGTCCCGAACAGAGGCCCGCGCGCTGATCCGCGCCAACGACAGCATCAGGGGCAGAAGCCGGGCGTCGTCGGCGTCGAGACGCCTTCCTTTATGCCGCTGATCATCAAGTTCGCGCCGCCGGCTGAGCAGGCGACCCAACGAGGCGTCACCGCGAATGGGCTGAGGATCGAAGGCAGGCGGATCGTCCGCCCCAACGCAAGTGGTGGAAACGGGAGAGGCAAGGGGCATCGAGAAGCTCCGTCATTGTGAGTGGAGCTCCTATTAAGATGCCGGCTTATTGTGAGTCAAGCTCCTTATGAAGTCGGCGCGGCTATAGGCATGTCATTCACGGCTGCGTGCAGGGCTGTGAGAGTCGGTAGGCCGATTTCAATCGTGATGAGGCAGTCCGTTTCGCCGGAGGAGTTGGACTTCCGTGCGCCATCGTCGCTCACGGCCCCGACCCAGGCGTCGGCAGGCGCATAATGCTCATGGAAAGCTTCGATCTCCTCCAGCCGCTTCCATGGACGACCTAGGTGGATTTCAGCGGCGAGCCCTGGGACGTAACTCACGATGCGAAGCGCACGAGCATATCCAGGCCTGAAGGCCCCACCGGCGGCGTTGGATTTGACGACCATCCATTGCATCGAGAACTCGGCCTCAGAGACGCCTTGAGCTTCCTCCTCCCACTCCTCCATGTACGTTTCGTGCCATTGAGCGATCAGAGGTGCATTGGCGATCAGCCTTTCCACTGCGTCGGCGAAGCTGATTTTCTCCCGTAAGAACTCCATCCACTCGGGCATTTCCTCGCGCTGCGTGTCGCGCAGGGTGTCATTAGGATCGGGCACTAGGGAACGCAGGTTGTGGACCGCGGCGACGGCGCCTTGCGGACTGCTGTCGCCACAGACGGCGAGAAGAAGGGTCGCAGCGTCCC
This sequence comes from Brevundimonas vitisensis, assembly GCF_016656965.1. Taxonomy (NCBI): domain Bacteria; kingdom Pseudomonadati; phylum Pseudomonadota; class Alphaproteobacteria; order Caulobacterales; family Caulobacteraceae; genus Brevundimonas; species Brevundimonas vitis. Next base: position 859,681 of record NZ_CP067977.1, on the reverse strand, counting down.
TCTCGGTCATGACCGCAGCCCCCACCCCGCGCTTGGACGACACGATCAGTCCCGCGTCTCGCACCTGGCGGGCGATGTGGGCTATGGTGGGTCGGCCGCGGCGATCATATCGGGCGAGGGCGTCGATGAGCGTGGGAAGGCGTGCCAACTTCGTCTCCTGAAAAGTCAGCCGCTTCTTAGGTCATTGTGCCTTCCACACCAAATGCTAGGGCGCCATCGGCTTGGAGTGCATGAGGCGAACGGACCCTTCGGGAAATTCGAAGAGCTCCGGCCGTTCGACCGCCTGACGCTGGCTCTTCAGCGGGCCATAGAACATGAGCCGGTCATCACCGTCGAAAAGTCCGAGCTGCTCCACCAAGCCGCTTCCCGGAATTTTGAAGCTAAAGCTGTGGGGAATGACCAGCGCCTTTGAATCCACTCGCCGCCACAACACCGGCCGGCGCTCACCTGAGGTTCGTGCGCTTTCCATAAAGCCACGGCCGTGAAGGTCAGGGCCCTGGGTGAGGAGGCTGGCGAACAGCCGCTCTGGAAGGTCGCGTCCGTCCGCGAGCTCCGTCGCGCGAAGGGTAGCGCTGAACGGTCCAATCAGGTGAAAACGGGTGGGCATTGACGGCGAGGCTGAAAGGCTCATGAAGTTCGCGGATCGTGATTGTTGCCGGCGGCCAAGAACGCTTTGCGCGACCGTAGATCATTATACCACGTGGTCGCCGACTTCGACCAAACCATCGAAAAGGCGTCTCCGAACGTGCGATGGGAAACCCGTTTCCTAGAGCTTCAGCGCCCCGAACTTTATCCGCGCCAGGTTGCGGTGGAGCATGCCGATGCGCTTGACGCCGTATTTGGCGGCGACGGTCTTGGGCGCCCAGCCGCCGATGGCGTCGATGATCTCCGGGGAGATGTCGAGGTCTAGGGCCCGCTCGCGCAGCATGTGGCGGAAGGAGTGAGCCACCAGCTTGGGCGCGTCGGAGACGTGATCGTCGATGATCTTGTTGATCCGCTTTGAGTGATAGTGGGACCAGTCCACCTTCTGGCCGACGACGCGGGGCTTCACCTTGGGGAACAGCTGGGCCTCGCCGGCGGCCTTGCGACGCTCGACGAGGTTGAGGAAGCCGGCCTCGATCACGAGAGGATGGATGGGCGCCGGGCGGATGCTGCGCTGGTTCTTGTACTGGGCCTGACCGATCCTCAGGCCCTGATCGTCGAACTCGCCGAAGTCGAGGAAGTGGACGCCGTCGTGCTCGCGCACCTCATGGGTGCGCAGCTGGAGAAGCTCGGAGATCCGCGCGCCGTTCAGGCTCAGCGCCGTCACCCAGAAGAGCGAATGATCCTCGGCTTTGTGCGGGGCCAGCGCCGCGAACAGCTTGATGAGCTCTTCGTCGGTGAAGCCCTCGCGCTGCACCTTGGGCGCGGCTTGGGGCATCAGTCCCTCGAAGGGGTTCTTGTCGAGCCAGGCTTCGTTCTCGGCGAGCGCCCAGTTCCAGATCATGGAGACGTGGTTCATGTAGGTGCGCACGGTCGTGACCGAGACGGCCGGGTCGCCCGTTTTGATGCGGGCCTCGGCGGCTTCGGCTAGGGTCTTGCCGGGGAACTTCTTGGTCGCGTTGGACGGCACCGTCTGGATGAAGGCGAGGAAAGCCCGAGCATCCTGGCGGCCGATGGCGCGGATGGGCTTCTTCTCGCCGAAGAACTCTTTCAGGGCCCGCATGGGCGCGCGATAGTCCTTGTTCTCGCCCTTGGCCGCCAGATAGGCGGCCAGGAGCTCGTCAAGCCTCTTGTCGCCCGGCCGCGGCACATGGGTCGGGTGTCGGGGCACGACGATGTCGGGGCGATGCGCCAGTTCGAGGAGAGTTGCGGCGTAGCGGCGCTCCTGCTCTTGGGCCCGGACCACCTCCATCCAGGCCTTGGCGAAATACGGTCTGACGATCGTGCGCGTGGTCGCCGCCCAGCGCGCTCCGAGGACGGCGTTCAGCACCGTGTCGAAGCCGTCGATGTCGCGCCAGGCCTCGGGACTGGTCTCGATAACCTGGAGACGATCCAGAAGCATGAAGGTCTCTGGTGGCATGGCCGGGCCGCGCGAGGCCTCGGGCCGTTCCCCGAAATAGCGCTCGGCCCAGACGAGGCCGCCATGCTCGACGCCCGCGGCCGGCGACGCCAGGGCTTCGGCGCGGGCCTTGTATTCCAGCAAGCTGATCTCGACGTCGAAACCGAGGGCCGTGGCGACCTCTTCGGTCCTCCAGGCGTCGATGCGCTCGCGCGCCTGAGAGACGCCGCCGGGCTTATGCTCCGCCCGCAGGCTGGCGAAGACGGCCTTCCACTCGCGCCTCAGGGCCTCGCCTATGCCGTCGGCCTCCTCGGCGTTGCGACGGCGCGTGGTCTTGATCAGGGCGCCCTTGGGCCGGCCGTCCTCGTGGACGAGCAGGGCGAGTCGCGCATCCGTCTCGGGAAGGCCGAGGGCGATGGTCTGGACGTCGGCCGGAACGATGAGCCGGACATTGCGGGTCAGGCCGTTCTTCGGCGCCGAAACCCCGTTTCGCTTGGCTCTAAAAGAGGCGCTGGACATGGCCAAAACCCTCGCACATTTTGCACAAGTTTTGTACAAGGTTTGTTGCGAAAAGGCGTTTCGGTTCAGCGCCTTCTTGTGATTTCAAGGGGTTAGGTGGACGATGGTGGGTGATGTAGGGTTCGAACCTACGACCCGCTGATTAAGAGTCAGCTGCTCTACCAACTGAGCTAATCACCCGGACCAATCGTCGTCGCCAGCACGGTCAGGACCGGCTTCGGCGGAGGGGGCGTTCCTAATGGGATTGGGCGCGGGTGGCAAGGGTGTTTGCCGCTGCGTTCCTGTTTGTCGCAGGAGGGGCTAGGGTCAGGGTCAGGGAATCAGCCGCCGGGGAGCGGCGCGGGGGAGTGACGCACATGGCCTTCTGGAACCGTCGTCGGTCGATCGACACCATGCTGGCTCCGCTCGACGGGCCGCGCATGAAGGCGACGCTGAGCTGGCCGCATCTGCTGGCCCTGGGCGTGGGTGCCATCGTCGGCACAGGTATCCTGACCCTGATCGGGGTCGGGGCCGGTCTGGCCGGGCCGGCCGTCATGATCAGCTTCGCGCTGGCCGGTCTGGTCTGCGCCTGTGCGGCCCTGGCCTATGCGGAGCTGGCCACGGTCATGCCCGCCGCAGGCAGCGCCTATACCTATTCCTATGCGGTACTGGGCGAGATGGTCGCCTGGATCGTCGGATGGAGCCTGATCCTGGAGTATTCGCTGGTCGTCTCGGCTGTGGCCGTGGGCTGGTCCGGCTACGCGGTGGGCTTTCTGGAGGGGCTGGGCATGGCGCTGCCGACCGCCCTGGCGGCGGGGCCGCACGTCGAGGGTGGGCTGGTCAACCTGCCCGCCGTCTTCATCATCGCGGTGGTGACGGGGCTGTTGCTGCTCGGAACGCGTGAGAGCGCGACGCTGAATGCGGTGCTCGTGGTGATCAAGATCCTCGCCCTGGTCGCCTTTGTGGCTCTCGCCCTGCCGGCCTTTGACGCCAGCCATTTCACGCCTTTCATGCCCAATGGCTTCGGCGCGCCCAATCTGCCGTTCCTGGAACAGTTCACCGGCGTGCCGGTGGCCCAGACCGGGGTGATGGCGGCGGCAGCCATCATCTTCTTTGCCTTCTACGGGTTCGACGCCATCTCGACGGCGGCCGAGGAAACCAAGAAGCCGGAGCGCGACCTGGCCATCGGCATCGTTGGCTCGATGCTTATCTGTACGGCGCTCTATCTGGTGGTGGCGGCGGCGGCGATCGGCGCGCGACCCGTCGCCAGCTTTGCAGAGAGCCCTGAGCCGTTGGCCCTGATCCTGCGCGAAATGGGGCAGGGGACGGCCGCCCAGTGGATCGCCGCCTCGGCCGTGATCGCCCTTCCGACGGTCTTGCTGGCATTCCTGTATGGGCAGAGCCGGATTTTCCTGGGCATGGCGCGCGACGGCCTGCTGCCACGCGGTCTGGCCCGCATCTCGTCGCGGGGCGTGCCGGCCCTGGTGACCGTCTTTACGGCTGTGGTTGTCGGGGCCCTGGCAGGGGGCATGCGACTGGACGAGCTGGCGTCCCTGGCCAATGCCGGGACGCTGGCCGCCTTCGCTGCGGTAGGGGTGTGCCTGATCGTGCTGAGGCTGCGCGATCCCGGCCGCAAACGCCTGTTCAAAGCTCCGCTATGGTGGCTGGTTGGTGGGGTCACCATCGTCGGCTGTGTGGTCTTCTTCCTCAGCCTGCGTCCTTCGACCCAGTGGTATTTCCTGCTGTGGAACGTGATCGGACTGGTGATCTACTTCGGCTGGTCGGCGTGGAATTCGCGGCTGGCCAAGGGTGAGGAGACGGCGGCCTGATGGCGCGGCGCGACCTGAGCGGGGCTGTCGACTTCGCGGTGTTGGAGGCCATGACCGCAGGGGACGACGCGGTGACGGAGGAGGTGCTGGCGCTGTTCGTTGAGCAGGCCGCCCTGTGGTCGCCGATGCTGGATGTACGCTCCGACGGTTGGCGAGACGCCGCCCATACGGTGCGCGGTGCAGCGGCGGGGATCGGTGCCGGGACCCTGGCCCAGGCCTGTCAGGCGGCTGAAGACGCGGACAAGGCGATGGCGGCGCCGCTGCTGGAGCGGGTGCGCGATGCACTGGATGCGGTGCTGGGCGACGTCGCCGCCTATCGTCATGAGCTGATGCTGCGCGGTCTGCGTGGCTAATCGACTGCGCGTCGGAACCGCAGGGTCGGCAAGCGCAGCTGCATCTCGGAGCCGATCCAGACCTGGGGCTCGGAGGCGGGGGTCAGGCCCTCTTCGCGTTCGCGTCTTGAGACGCAGGCCCCCGCGGCGTGGGCCAGGTCGGCGAAATCGGTCGCGGTCGGCAGGGACTCGATAATGCAGCCGTCGAAATAGGGATAGGTCGCATCCTCGCTGCATCCGAACGAGGCTCGGTCGCGCCGCGCGGCGGTCATGATCATGCGGTTCGGGCCCTTCAGTCCCTCGACGAACACGCCCGAGAAACAGGCCGAGACGACGATGACGGTGGGGCGCGCCCCGCACCATCCGCGCACCAGATTGGCCATGTCGGCCGGGGCCAGCATCCGGTTCGGACCAAAGACCATGCCCTGGGGTGAGCCGTGGGAGGTGAAATACAGCAGGCAGCCGGCGGTGGCTCGTGCGGTCAGGCTGCTGACACCCGCCATGGCCTGGGTCGCGGTGACGGGATCGGCCACGTCCGGTCGCAGGCTGTAGTCGACCATGTCGGCGCGCGAGAACCCGGCTGCGACGAAGCTCGATACAAGGTCGCGCCTGGCATTGTCGAAGGCCTGGATCGGCTGGCCGCGACTGGTGCGCCAGTCCGCCGCGATCACGGCCGTTGCCCAACCATCAAAGCGCGACTGGGCCAGGGCCGGGGTGGCCAGACCCATCAGCATCACGAGGGCCGTCAGTATCCTGATCATCGTTGATCCCACACAACGCCGTCCAGGGCTTTACCTTGGCAGTTGGTGGGCTGACGTCAACTGACGGCTACTTCTTGCGGAACTGGTCCAGCGAGACGACCTTGGGTCCGTCGTCGCCCGCGGGCGGGGGGGCAGCCTTTTCGGTGGCTGCCGGGCGAGGAGCTTCGATCACAACCGCGTCTTCAGGAGCCGGGGGATCGAACTGCAACAGGAATTGGACCGCCGGATCATAGAAGCGGGTGATGGCCTTGTAGGGGACAGACAGCACCTTGGGCATGCCGCCGAACTTCAGCATCACTGAAAAGCGGTCGGGTTCGAGCGCCAGGTCCCAGTACTGATGCTGGAGCACCACCGTCATTTCCTCGGGGTATTTGGCCAGGATGTCGGGCGGCAGCGAGACGCCGGGCAGGCGAGTGCCGAAGGTGATGTAGAAGTGGTGCGCGCCAGGGATACCGTCCGGACTGGCGGCCCTTTCGAGGGCAAGGCGGATCACCCCGCGCAAGGCATCCTGTGCGAGCAGTTCATAATGCATCTCATCGATCGGGGGTGTATCGTCCGCCATCGTCGCCTCTTTGCCTCGAGCGCGACTGATAGCGGTCGCGGGCCGCGTTCGGAAGCGGCAATAAGGGTGAATACGTTCAGGGGCGTGTCGATGAGGGAAGTGGAGGGCTTCTGTTGCCAGGCGCCCTCCGGGCCCCGCCCAGGGATCTGAACCCCTGGGACTTAAGTCTCGAAATCACTCGACCGCATTACGCGGCGAGAGCGACTTCTCCAGCGAAGTTATCGTTCGCAGTTAGAAAATAGCCCGATACGGTGGGCCAGTACGGGCGAAAGCAACCTCTTTACACGTCCGTCGATGCTAGTCGGCCCCCTGCTCGCTCCGCCGATAACGCGGGGAAGGAATGGTGGAGCCGCCGGGAATCGCACCCGGGTCCGGTCCGCTTATTACAAGCGCGTTTATCGCCATAGTCCGGGCGAACCCGGACAGAGCCAATATAGGGCTGGAACCGCTTGCATCCAAGCGTTGAAGTGAAGTCTGTTCTGAGGCGGGGGATCCACGCATGAGTTCGGACGCACGGCTGGAGATCGCGGCGGGCTTTGCGACGGCAAAGGGCCCGCGCGCCGACAACCAGGATTTCGGGGCCGTTCATGTCGGTAATCCGGCCGAGCAGGCTCTGCACGGCATCGTCGCCGTGGTGGCCGACGGGGTCAGCGGATCCAAAGGCGGGCGGATCGCGTCGGAACTGGCCGCACGCAGTTTCATCGATGGCTATCTGGCCAAGAGCCCGCTGGGCGGGATCGCCGCGGCAGGCGTGTCGTCCCTCATGGGTTTCAATCGCTGGCTTCATTCGCGCAGTCGAACCGATCCGGCCATGACGGGGGCTGCCACCACCTTTACTGCCCTGGTGCTGCGCGGACGCGAGGCGGTGGTCCTGCATGTCGGCGACAGCCGCGCCTGGCATTTCCGCGACGGCGTCCTGGCGCAGCTGACCGAAGATCATGTGTTGGCCCAGCCGGGATTGAGCCATGTGCTGTATCGCGCCGTGGGCATCGAGGCGGAGGTGCGGCTGGACCAGCGTGTGGTCGCGCTGAAACCTCACGACCGGCTGCTGCTGACGACCGATGGCGTTCACGGGGCAGTGACGCCGCAGGATCTGACGCGGCTGCTGGGGCGGCGAGCCTCGGCCGATGCGGATGCGCAAGCCATCGTGGATCATGCGGGCGCGCAGGGCACGCGCGACAATGCGACCGCCGTGGTGATCGATATCCTCAGACTGGGAGCGCCGGATCGCGATGCCCTGGGCGCAGAGGCAGAGGGCCTGCCCATCCTGCCGCCGCCCAAAGCCGGGGACAACATCGACGGCTTTAGTCTGGAGCGGCTGCTGTCTGATGGGAAATATACCCGCGTGTTCCAGGGACGAGACGGGGAGGGCGGCGCAGCGGTCGTGCTGAAATTCCCCAAGCCGGCCCTGCTGTCGGCCCAGGGCGCGCGCGGTGCCTTCCTGCGCGAAAGCTTCATCGGCCAGCGGATCGACAGCCCGTTTGTCGGCAAGACCCTGACTCTGGAAGCCGGCCGCCAGAGCCGCCTCTATGTCGCCCAGCCGCTCTATGTCGGCCAGACCCTGCATGCGCGTCTGGCCGAGGAAACCTTCGACATTCCGCAGGGGGTCGAGATTGCCATCCGGCTGTCGAAAGCCGTGGCGGCCCTGCATCGCAAGGGGATCGCCCATCGCGACATCAAGCCCGACAACGTCATCCTGGAAACCGGCGGCGGCTTGAAGCTGATCGATCTGGGGGTCGCGCGCCTGCCGCGCATCGACGAGTTCGCGGAGGCCGAAGCGCCGGGGACGCATGGCTACAAGGCACCGGAAATGTATGCGGGGCATCCCGGTGACGCCCTGACCGATCAGTATGCGCTCGGGGTGACGCTATATCGGCTGTTCGTCGGCGACTATCCGTGCGGTCAGGATGAGGACTTCACCCGCATGACCTTCGACCGTCCGGTCCGCCCAACGGTCCACCGGCCCGACATGCCCGCCTGGCTGGAAGCAGCGATCCTGCGCACGCTCAGTGTCCAGCCCGACGATCGCTTCGCCGATGTGGAGGAGCTGATCTATGTCCTGGAGAGCGGCAGTGCGATCGCTGCGCCACCCGTCCAGGGGCTGAGCCTGATGGAACGGGATCCCGCCCGCTTCTGGCAGGGGGTCAGCGCCGTCCTTCTGGTTCTGCTGCTGATCGCGCTCATGACCCACTAGAGCAGGTCTTCGGGATTATCCGCCCAGGAAGGGACTAGGGCTCGAACTGGCCGGGTTGCCGGCGTTCGGATCCAGGTTGCGATCAAGGCGGTCGCGGGCACTGGAGGAGCTTTCGCGCCGCTCGTCCCGCTCGCGAGCCGTCATGCAGACGCGGCGGCGACGGTTGGTGCCGACCACCGATTCCGTCCTGCAGATCATCCGCTCCGGGTCGCGGTCGTCAGTGGATGCGCGCGGAGGAGCGACTTCGAGTTCGGGCACATTGGTGGCTGGCGGGTCCTGGGTCAGAGATCCTGACAGGGCCAACATGGACGCGAAGACAACGGCGAGGCTCATGGGATACTCCGACCAAACTGAAAATTTTGCAGTGTCAGAAAACGCGCTGGGCGTTCGGAAATCAAGTCACACGTGGTTGTTCGCGCTGCGGGGCCAATCGGGTGTCTGATTGCGGAACCAGGTCAGCTGGCGCTTGGCATAGTTGCGGGTGGCCTGGCGCATGGCGTCGAGGGCTGCCGACAACGAGGTCTGGCCCGACAGATGGGCGGCCAGTTCGCGGACGCCCACCGCCTTCATGACCGGCAGGGACGCGGGCAGGTGGCGTGCCGTCAAGGCCGCGACCTCCTCCAGTGCCCCTTCATCCACCATGACGTCGACCCGCGCGTCGCAGCGGGCATAAAGGACCTCTCGGTCCGGCTCGATCACCAGGGCGCGATAATCGTCGGCGGCCAGGATCGGCACGGTGTCCGCCTGCCAGTCCGACAGGCTGCGGCCGGTCTGGGCGTGAACGGCGAAGGCACGGGTCAGACGTTGGCGATCGTTCGCGGCCAGGACGGTGGCGGCACGGGCGTCAACACGGGCCAGGCGGGCCCGAAATGCGGCCTCGCCCTCTTGGTCATAGAGCGCCGTTGCCGCCTCGCGCGTGGCGTCATCGACGGCCGGAATATCCGCCAGGCCGCGCGTCAGGGCATGAAAATAAAGGCCTGTTCCACCGACAAGAACCACAGGCCGACCGCCGCCGATCGCCTGATCCAGCAGGGGCTGCACGGCCCGGACCCAGCGACCCACGGACCAGGCCTCGGCCCCGTCGACCTGACCGTACAGTGCATGGTCGGCCAGGGCTTCGTCGGCGACGGAGGGGCGAGCCGTCACGACGCGCAGATCGGCATACAGCTGCTGGCTGTCGGCATTGACGACCAGGGCCCCCGTCCGCCGGGCCAGGTCCAGCGCCAGCGCCGACTTCCCCGAGGCGGTCGGTCCGGCAATCAGGGTGACGGGGGCGCACAAGGACAAGGGTGTTGGGGCTCGCTAGTCGACTGCGGGGGCGATAGAACGCGCGCGGCCCGTCTCGCAAGGGCCGGGAGCCCTGACCTGTGATTGACCGCGCCACCGTCCTGACCGTTCTGGATACTATTGTCGACCCGCGCACGGGCCAGGGTTTGAATGCCTCGGGTCTGGTGCAGGGGCTAGTCGTGGGCGAGGACCGGGCCGGGTTCGTCATCGAAGTCCCGTCCGATCAGACGGCCCTTTATGCCCCCGTGCGCGATGCGGCCGAGGCGGCGCTGGCGGCGATGCCCGGCATGGCGCGGGTCTCGGTGGTGCTGACGTCGCAAGCCGTGGAGGCCAGGCCCCGGCGGACGGCATCGCTGTCCCCGCAGGCGGTGGATCAGGGGCGGCCCAAGGCCCCGGTGCCGACCGATCGCCCCGCCCATGTCCGGCGGGTCCTGGCCGTGGCCAGCGGCAAGGGCGGTGTCGGCAAGTCGACGGTCTCGGTCAACCTGGCCTGTGCCCTGGCAGCGCGCGGACTGTCGGTCGGATTGCTGGACGCGGACGTCCATGGGCCGTCGCTGCCGACCATGCTGGGGATATCGGGCAAGCCCGACTATGTGAACGGCGCCATGGTGCCGGCGCGGGCCTGGGGGCTGGCGGCCATGTCGGTGGGACTGCTGACCAAGGCCGAGGACGCCATGGTCTGGCGCGGCCCGATGGCGTCCCAGGCCCTGACGCAGATGCTGACCCAGACCCGCTGGGGCACGCAGGAGGCGCCGCTGGATGTGCTGGTTGTCGATCTGCCGCCCGGGACCGGCGACGTGCACCTGAGCCTGATCCAGAAGACCCCGCTGGACGGGGTGGTGATCGTCTCGACGCCGCAGGAGGTTGCCCTGGCCGATGCGCGGCGCGCCCGTGCCCTGTTCCAGAAGGTCGGTGCGCCTACCTTGGGTTTGATCGAGAATATGACCGGCGAAGTCTTCGGCCGCGGCGGAGCAGAGGCCGAAGCCGGACGGCTGGGCGTGGCCTATCTGGGGGACCTGCCGCTGGACGCTTCGATACGCGAAGGCGGCGATGCCGGGAGGCCCGTGGTGGTCGCGCATCCAGACGGGGAGGTCGCCGCGCGGTTCAACGCCATTGCGGCCAGCTTAGCCGCTGCGCTGGTCGTCTGATCGAGAAAAAGTCAGGCAGAGGGTTTCCAAATGAAACCCTGAGGCCCACCTTGGCGGTTCCAGATTCCTGAGGAGCCGCCATGTCCGTCGACGCCCTTTTCCGCCCGTTCACGGTCAAGTCCCTGACCCTGCCCAACCGCATCGTCATGGCACCGATGACGCGGTCGTTCTCGCCAGGCGGCATCCCGACCGAGGACGTCACGGCCTATTATCGTCGCCGCGCAGAGGGCGGGGTCGGTCTGATCGTGACCGAGGGCACGGTGGTCGAACGCCCGGCGGCCCGCAATGACGCCGCGGTGCCGGTGTTCCACGGCGAGGCCCTGCCGGAATGGAAGAAGGTGGTGGAGGCGGTGCACGCGGCCGGTGGCCTGATCGCGCCGCAGATCTGGCACGTCGGCTCGGCCCGCGGCCAGGGCAAGGAATGGCAGCCGCTGGGCAAGGTCGACAGTCCGTCTGGCCTGGTCGCACCGGACAAGCTGAAATATGAGCCGATGACCGAGGAGGACGTGGCCGACACCATCCATGCCTTTGGCCGGTCAGCGCGCGCGGCGAAGGACCTGGGTTTCGACGCCGTCGAAATCCATGGGGCCCACGGCTATCTGATCGATCAGTTCTTCTGGGACGGGGTCAATGCGCGCGGCGATCGTTGGGGCGGGCCGACCATCGCCGACCGCGCGCGGTTCGGCGTCGAGGTCGTCAAGGCGGTGCGCGAGGGCATCGGCGAGGACACGGCCCTGATCCTGCGCCTGTCGCAGTGGAAGCAGCAGGATTACACCGCCCGCATCGCCCAGACTCCGGACGAGATGACCGAGTGGCTGTCGCCCCTGTCCGAGGCCGGGGTCGACGTCTTCCACTGTTCGCAGCGCCGCTTCTGGGAGCCGGAGTTCGAGGGGTCGGACCTGAATTTCGCCGGCTGGGCCCGCAAGCTGATCGGAAAGCCGACCATCACCGTCGGCTCCGTCGGTCTGGACGGCGAGTTCATGGCCGCCTTTGCGGGGGAGGGGTCCAAGCCCGCCTCGCTGGATGGACTGATCGCGCGGTTGGAGCGGGACGAGTTCGATCTGGTCGCCGTGGGCCGGGCGCTGCTGGCCGATCCTTACTGGGTGCAGAAAATCCGCGAGGGTCGTCACGAAGACCTGAAGGACTTCGAGCGCGCCGACATGGCCCGGCTCTACTGATCTAGGGGGTCGTTCGGGCGGCGAACCAGGGTTCGATCCGGCTCAAGGCTTCCTGCACCTCGGTCGTGGAGACGGCGAAGCTGAAGCGCATGAAGCGGTGGCCGTGCACGGGGTCGAAATCGACGCCCGGCGCGGTCGCCACGCCGGTGTCGCGCAGCAGGGCCTCGCAGAAGGCCAGGCTGTCGTCGCTGAACCGGCCGATGTCGGCATAGACATAGAAGGCGCCGTCGGGTGGGGCGATCCTGCCCAGCCCCATGCGGGGCAGGGCCTCCAGCAGCAGGGCGCGGTTGCGGCGATAGACGTCGAGATGCCCCTCCAGCACCTCATGCTGGTCCATGGCCACCAGGCCCGCATGCTGGGCCAGGCTGGGCGGGGTCAGGAACAGATTGCCGATCAGGGCGCGGGCCGCTGCCACCTGATCCGGGGGCACGATCAGCCAGCCCAGCCGCCAGCCTGCCATGCTCCAGTATTTGGAGAAGCTGTTGATGACGGCGGCCTGCGGATCAAAGGCCAGCATCGACGGCACCGGGCCGACGTAGGACAGTCCGTGATAGATCTCGTCCGAGAGGATGGCGATGCCGCGCCCTCGGCAAACCTCGGCGATGGCGGCTAGTTCCTGATCCGCGATGATGGTGCCGGTCGGATTGGCCGGACTGGCGACGATCAGGCCCTGGGGGGCGGGATCGAGCGCGGCGATCGCCGCCGCCGTCAGTTGGAACCGCACGTCCGGGCCGCAGTCGATCTCGACCGCCGTCATATGCAGGGCCCGCACCGTGTTGCGATAGGCGACATAGCCGGGCCGGGCCATGGCGATCCGTTCGCCCGGCTTGAAGCGCGCCGACAGGGCCAGGACCAGGGCCGGCGACGCGCCGCAGGTCAGCAGGATGCCGTCGGGATCGACCGTGACGCCATACCGATCGGCATACAGCCGCGCGATCCGGTCCTTCAGCGGCGCGCTTTCCCAATAGCCCATGGCTTCGGCATCCAGCACCGCATGGGCGCGGGCGATGGCGGCGGGCGGGGCCCCGGTCGATGGCTGGCCGAACTCCATATGGATGACTGAGCGGCCCTGGGCCTTCAGCGCATGGGCCAGGCGGCTGATGCCGATGGCGCGGAAGGGTTCGACGCCGGACGTCACGCCAGGGCCCGCGCCAGACGCAGGAAGCCCGCGCCGTCGATGACCTCGGCCCGGGCATCCGGCTCGATCCCGGCGGCCTCGCACAGGGCGGCACCGCCGAGGGTCTTGAGGCTGGAGCGCAGCATCTTGCGGCGCTGGCCAAAGGCGGCGGCGGTGACCCGCTCCAGCCGCTTGAGCGTCTCGCGATCGGGACGGTCGGCACGGGGGACCAGGTGGACCACGGCGGATGACACCTTGGGCGGCGGGGTGAAGGCGGCGGGCGGCAGGTGCATGACCAGCCGCGCCTCGCAAACCGCCTGGGCGATGACCGCCAGACGGCCATAGGCATCCTCGTCAGGTGCGGCCACGATCCGTTCGGCCACCTCCTTCTGGAACATCAGGGTCAAGGCGTGGGGCAACCAGGGCCCGGTCAGCCATTTGATCAGCAGCGGCGTGCCGACATTGTAGGGCAGGTTGGACACCAGATGGGTCGGGCCGTCCGACAGCGCCGCCTCGTCGACCTTGAGCGCATCCGCCTCGACGATGGTCAGGCGGCCGGAGCCGTCGTCCAGCTCGGTCAGCATCGGCACGAAGCGAGGGTCCTTTTCGACCAGGATCACCCGACCGGCGTCGCTTTCCAGCAAGGCGCGGGTCAGGCCGCCGGGGCCGGGGCCGACCTCGATCACCGCCCGCCCCTCGAACGGGCCGGCCAGACGCGTGATCTTTCGCGTGACGTTCAGGTCCAGCAGGAAATGCTGGCCGAAGCTCTTCTTGGCCAAAAGGCCGTGAGCGTCGAGGGATTCGCGGAGGGAGGGCAGGTCGGTCACCCGCACCCCATACTAGACCGCCCGCGCCGCCGCCATGGTGTCGGCCAGACGGATGGCGGCGATCAGGCTGTCGGGCCGGGCGATGCCCTGGCCCGCGATGTCGAAGCCCACGCCGTGATCGGGCGAGGTCCGCACGATGGGCAGGCCGAGCGTCGCGTTCACCCCGCCCCAGAAGTCCAGCGTCTTGACCGGGATCAGAGCCTGATCGTGATACAGGCAGATGGCAGCGTCGTAGGTGGCCCGCGCCTCGTCATGGAACATGGTGTCGGCGGGCAGGGGGTCGGTGATGGCGATGCCTTCGGCTCGGAGGGCTGCAGCCACCGGCCGTAGGATCTCGATCTCCTCCAGCCCCAGCGCTCCCCCCTCGCCGGCGTGGGGGTTGAGGGCGGCCATGGCCAGCCGGGGGCGGGCGATGCCGAAGTCGCGGCGCATGGCTTCGTGCACCACGCGCGAGACGCGGATGACACGCTCGGCGGTGACCAGTTCGGGCACATCGCGGATGGCGGAATGAATGGTCACCAGACAGGCCCGAAGATCGCGCGCCGTCAGCATCATGACCGGACCCCGTGTTCCCGGATGGGGCACGTCGGCCGTCAGTTCAGCGATGAATTCCGTATGGCCTGGAAAACGGAAACCGGCGGCATAGAGCGGAGCCTTGGCGATCGGGGCGGTCACCAGGCCGCTGGCTTCGCCGCCCAGAACCCGGTCGACGGCCATGGCGATCCAGTCGGCCACGGCACCCGCATTGGCGATGTCCGGCCGTCCGGGCACAAGGGGGGCGCTGAGCGGTTGATCGATGACGGGCAGGGCGTCGCTGAATACGGGTTCCGCATCCCCGACCGACAGCACGCTGCGGACAGGGGAGCCCAGAGCTTTCAAGGTCTCGGCATGGCCGACAACAGCGAACCGGGGTCCGTCCCGGCGCAGGGCCTGCCAGGCCTTGACGATGATCTCTGGCCCGATACCGGCCGGCTCGCCCATGGACAGGACCAGGGGCATCCGGTGCGCCGGGCCCGGCATTACTTCATCTCGATCAAGGCGTCGGCGCGCAGGTCGCGGATATAGCGACGACCCAGCAGAGACAGGCCCTCGGTCTGCATCCGCCGCTCGACCTGTTCATAGGTCGGGGCCTGGGGGCCGCCGAGACGACGACCGCACACGCCCACGAGATGCAGGCCCAGCGGGGTGCGAACCGGACCGCTGACCGAGCCGACGGCACCGGTCGAGGCCACCTGCTGGAATTGAGGAGCCAGGTTGCGGACGTCACTTTCGCCCAGGTCGGAGCCCAGCAGGCCCTGTTCCGAGGTGGCGCGCTGAAGCATGTTGTCACACGTCAGCTGCGGCTGAAGGCTGGTCAGTCGGCTGCTGGCGGCAGACACCTGCTCGGGCGTCGCATTTTCGGGCAGTTCGACCATCACCTGCTTCAGCGAGACCTGGGTCGCGGCCGAGCCGTCACGCTTGTCGCGCATGTAGATGATGTAGACGCCGCCATCGACGACGATGGGATTGGACAGCTCACCGACGTCGAGATTGTCGAACGCCTGCTGCAGGGCGGGCTGGACCGTGCCCTGAACCACCCATCCCGCGTCGCCGCCCCGGATGGCGGACGGGGCTGAGGAGAACTGGCTGGCCACCGCCTGGAACGGCGCGCCCTGGATCATCTGCTGGATTAGCTGACGGGCCCCGTTGACGGCCTGCTGCATGCCGCCGACACGGGCGGC
Source organism: Brevundimonas vitisensis (assembly GCF_016656965.1). Lineage (NCBI taxonomy): Bacteria > Pseudomonadati > Pseudomonadota > Alphaproteobacteria > Caulobacterales > Caulobacteraceae > Brevundimonas > Brevundimonas vitis. The sequence continues at coordinate 844,186 of NZ_CP067977.1, read as the reverse complement.
GTCGATATAGATTTCACCGATCTGGTAGGCCGGCTTGGCAGCGGCTTCGGCGTCCTGGCGCATCCGCTGCTCGACCTGGGCGCGGCCGACGCGGGCACGGGCGGAGAAGCGGCCGCCGACCAGTTGGCGCCAGCCGATGCCGATGCGAATCTGTTCGCGGAAGGGGGCGGCGCGGATGCCGCTCTGTTCCAGCACGGCCATATACTGTTCGCCGGTCAGGCCTGCGCCTTCGGCCATATTGGCGATCTCGGCATCGACCTCTTCGTCACTGACGACCAGATCCTCATAGCGGCGAAGTTCTTCGGCCTGCAGCCGCTCGTCGATCAGGGCGTTCAGCGCTTCCTGCTGGATTGCGCCGATGTTTTCCTCGGTCGGCTGGATGTTCGACATCAGGATCAGGATCAGCATGCGCTGACGCAGGTCGAAGCCGGTGATGATCTGATCGTTGACGGTGGCGATGATGCCGTCCGCCAGTTTGAACTCCGACTGAGTGATCATGCGCGGCGCACGCGGAGCGGTTGCCGCTGCCGGATCGACGCGACCTGCTGCCTGACCGGCCGGCGCCGTCTGGGGACGCTCCTGTGTCGGCGGATTTTGGGGCGCAGTCTGGCCCGCAGCCGAAGTGGCGATCAGGGCGCTCAGCGCCACCCCCGTCGTAAACCGCATCAAATGCATCGTTCGTCCTGAACCCTCAAAGCGGCGCGGTCTCTGCCCAACGCCACGCAGGCTTGGGGGAAGGTGGCGTGCCCGATCCGCGCCGCTACCAACGCCTTTCGCTTCGTCCATAACCTGAACCTCCGAAAGTGGCGAGGTTTAGGCGGATATAAACGCCCTCCGACGGTCCGGACGGGCGAACTCGTGTGTTGTCGCGCCGGAAACCGATCTCGACGCGGAAGCAATCGTCGTCGAACAGCAGTCCAACCTCGGACCGTGTGATGATGTCCCGCTCCAGATCCGCCACCCCGGTCACCGCGATCCCCCAGTTCCCGACGACGAACTGCTGGCCGGTCAGCTGGACGAACTCATAGTTGCGATTGAGGTCCGTCGAGACAGGGTTGGAGCGGTCGATGATATAGCTGACGCTGGCCAGGTTGCGGCGGCCCCACCGGGCATCGACGGCGGCTTCGGCACGGCGAACGTCGCCCGAACCGTCAACGGTCGCATGCGCCCAGCCCCGAACCCGGTCGGAGGGCGCGAACTCGCCCTGCACCACCCAATCGGACGTCTGGGCGGCCAGGCCGGACGGATCATAAAGCTGGATCGGAGCCAGAGGGTTCGGATTGGGCACGACGGCCAGAAGTCCAGGTTCCTCTTCATCGCGCCAGCTGCGGCCCAGGAACAGGCTGGCATGGCGCGAATCGGACCAGCGCAGCGTCGCCCGCGTGCCCGCCGTGAAACGGATGCCGCCCTCATACAGATCCTGGCCCGGGAAGCGGTCCATGCGGAACAGGGAGGTCTCGTCCAGCTCGATGGTCTGGCTGTCCTCGATCGGAATACGAGGGTCCAGGTCGGCCTTGTTCGAGATCGACAGCTGGGCCATCGGCTCCAGGATCAGATCGGCACCGGACGAGAAGCGCCGGACCAGCGGATAGCTGACATCCAGACCTGCGCTGACACGGCTCCGCGTCAGGGTCTCGGACTCTCCGCCCAGGGCCGGGGGCAGGTCGGCCAGCGAATAGAGATCGGCTCGCAGATCGACGAACGGCTCCCACCGCACGCCCGAGGCTGAGAAGAAGGTGCGGCGCCAGTCCAGCTGGCCGGTGACGCGCCGGCTGTCCACGCCGGGCAGACCGACGGTGGGACCGGCCGCAATCAGTTCAGGGCGCAAGATCGGGGCTCCGACATAGTCCTCGCGGAACAGGGCGACCGCCGAGCCGCGCAGCCGAAGCCGTCCGCCGAAAACGGGCCCCTCCGGCTCCCAGCGCGCTTCCACCAGCGGGGCGACGACCGGCAGGGTGTCGTCGTCCTCAAAGATGTTCAGGCCGGGCGCGTCCTCATTGGCGACCGCCACGCGCAGGCTTTGCAGGGTGAAGGCCGCCACCGACAGATAGGTGCGCGGGGTCTGATACTCGCCGTAGATCTGGCTGATCAGACGGCGCTGATCTCCGTAATACAGGCCGTTGTCCTGATAGGGGTCGCTGACGTCATAGAGATCGAACAGCGCCTTTTCCGACACCCGCTCCGCCGTGAAGCCCCAGCGCCAGGGGCCAGCCGGGTCAAACTGGCCGTGTGCCAGGAAATAGCTTCGGTGCTCGCGTTCCAGCGGGGTCATGACGTCGTCGATGCCGTCGCCATCGATGTCGAAATCGCCGAAGGTGCGCTCATAGGTATAGCCGCCGCGCGCCACGATCGTGCCGTCGGCAAAACGCCTGCGCCACTGGACATTCAGCAACGGCGCCACCTCGGTATTGATCTGCGGACTGACCATCCAGTCCTCGGACGGCGAGACGACAAACAGATACGGCACCTCGACGCTGATCCCGCGGTCCTCGTCGTAGTTGATGGACGGCACCAGCAGCCCCGACGCGCGTTCGACGGTCGGATCCGGGTGGGCAAAGACCGGCAGATACAGGACCGGCACGCCGCCCAGCTTGAACACGGCGTTGCGATAAAGCACGGCGCGCAAGGCTTCATCCTGAACGACCCGCTCGGCCTGGATCGAGAGGCTGGGCTCCTTGGGATTGCCCTCCTCGTCGCAGATCGGACAGGGGGTGAAGATGACGTAGTTCAGCTCGCTGACCGTGTCGGAGCGCCGGACGGCCGTTGCAGCCATCAGGCTGGCTCCGTTCGAGAAGCGGGTGGCGAAGTCCACGGCCACCCCGGCGCGCAGGTCGCTGTCCAGCTCCAGCAGGCTGGCATAGGCGACACTGCCCTCGGGATCGATCACCTCGGCCCGGCCGGAAGCGGTCGCCAGTCCCTGGGCCAGGTCGTAGGTCACGCGCTCAGCGCGGATGACATGCCCGCGCGCGCGGGCCAGGGCGCGTGCCTCCGGTGTGCCTTCCACGGTGACGACATCGCCCTCGCGCGTCACTGATCCGGCGTCGACATAGAGGGCGTCGGGCGTCAGGCCGTCCGGTCCGGGGACCACAGGCGATGGCACAGACTGTGCGAGTGCCGCACCGGCCATCAGCCAGGGCGCGAACACCAGTCCGGCGGCCCCGGCGAGCAGCCTTGACTTGCTAGGGACGCGGCGTGCGCGCGGCATACGAAAATCCATGCAGACCAAGAGGCTCGCTTAGCCGTCTTCGGTATAGAACAGCAAGGTGAAGGCGGCGAGGGCCGTCAGCACCGGAGGCAGCCAGGCGGCCAGGATCGGAGGGATCACCTGGGCCGAACCAAAGGCCGCCGACGCTTGGTTGACGAAGAAGAAGGCGAACCCCAGCACCACGGCAGAGGCGATCATCCGCGCCAGATCACCCAGCCGCATCAGCCGCAATGAAAAGGCTGCGGCCAGGATCGACATGGCCGCGAACATCAGCGGTATGGCCAATTGTTGCTGCAACCGCAGCCGATAGGCGGTCGAGGAAAACCCCGCCTCCTCGATGCGCGTGATCTGCGCAGGCAGCGACCAGAACGGCGTGGACTGGGGCCGGGCGAACCGCTCGAACGCTTCTTCGTCAGCCAGGCTGGAAAGCAGGTCCAGGGTCGCATAGCGCACCTGCCGCTCGCCCGGCTGGGCTCCGACCGCGTCCAGCAGGCGCCATTTGCCAGCGCTGAGCGTCGCAGAGGCCGCCTGAATCCGCTCCGACACGGTGCGGCGCCCATCCGGATCGGTCGTGTAGATGAAGAACGTCACGCCCAGCAGGCGGCCACTGGCGCGATCCTGACGTTCGGCCCGGATTACCGTCTGGCGATTTTCGTCACCCTCGCGCAGCCAGATGGCCTGGCCATCGCCGCCAAGCACCGAGCCGGACAGCCTTTGCCGTTCCCGCTGGAACAGACCGTCGGCAGAGGAGGCGATGGGAGCGAGAACCGTGACGGTCAGCACCCCGATGACGAAGGCGGCACCCGCCGCAGGCAGCACGAACCGCCAGGCCGACACACCGGCCGCTCGCATGGCGATCAGCTCGCTGCGTCGGTTCAGCCCGACAAAGGCCGCCAGGGTGCCGAACAGGAAAACGAAAGGCAGAAGCTGCACGATCACTGCTGGAGACTTCAGCAGCATCAGCCCCAGGATGCGCAGGGCCGACAGATCCACATCGGAACCCACGCCTCGGGAAATCTCGACAAAGTCGATCAGCATGACCAGGGCGGCCACAATGGCCAGTGCGACGGCCAGGGACCGGCCCTGCTGGACCAGCACATAGCGCTCGATCCGGCCGAGGCGCGCAAAGGGGGGCAGGAAGGTCGCACTCATGCCGACACCCTGCGGGGAAGCAGGCCCAGCCAGCGGGGCTGCGATCGGGCCTGAGGCTTGAGGGCCCTGAACAGCAACCGAAGCGCGATCGCGGTGGTCGCGATCGGAAGCAGGTACTGGAACAGGTTCAGCCAGCCGTTCCACACGCTGGCTGCCACCACCGCATAGCCGACGATCCGCACGATGAGGAAGACGCCCGCCGCCTTGGCGATCCGCAGGCTGTAGCCGGTACGGCTGAACGATCCGCCCAGGATGGCGGCCAATGCCAGGGCCATGGCGGCCAGGGCATACAGGGGCGACGACAGGCGCGAATGGGCCTCTGCCAAAAGTTCCCGGCGTGGGCCGGTCTGCTCGATCAGTTCGGCGTCGGGCGCGAACAGCTGGGTGATCCACAGGTCCGAAGCCTTGTAGCGGATCGTCTGGTCCTGGGCGGCGAAAGGCGACAGGTCGATGGCATTGCTGGCGAACGTTAGTGAGTTCAGCACCCCGGCGGAGGAGGGCCGCTGCATGGACCCGTCGCGCATGGTCAGGACCGGCAGGCCGTCGACCTCTCCGAACCGCGCCTCGGCCGCATTCCAGGTCGTGACCGTGCCGCCGTTGTCCAGGTAGACGAAAAGGTTCTTGAGCAGGCCGTTTTGTTCGATCTCCTGCACATAGACGGTCAGGCCGTTCGGCCCCTGGACGAAGCGTCCTTCCTCGACGAGCAGGGCGGCCAGGTCGGTGCGAATTTCAAAGGCCTGATTACGAGCCTCGCGCTGGCTCCACGGCTGGATCGCCACATTGCTGATGAGCGTCAGGGCCATGACGATGAGCGCCAGGGCCGCGGCCGGGGCAATCAGAGACCAGCGGCTCATCCCAGCCGCATAGGCAGCGGTCAGCTCCTGTTCCCGCTGCAAGCGGGTCAGGGCGATCAAGGCGCCGACGAACAACCCGATGGGCAGGATCACGCCCAGCAATTGCGGCACGGCCAGCAGGGTCAATTTGACCATGACCCAGACGCTCTGACCCCGTTCGACGATGATTTCGAGCTGGTCGAGGCTTTGGCTCAGGATACCGATTCCAGCCAGCGACGCGCATGCCGCAACGACAGGCAGCGCGATCTGACGGAAAAGATAGCCTTGAATCAGGGTCATGGGCGGAATGAGTTCGCCCGGTTGCAGGCGGCGGCGTTGCGGCGCATCTAATACACGTCCCTGCGCGCCGACGAAACACGAAGGCGCGTTCCCGTTGTTCGAGAATAAGACCGGACCGCCACAGTCCGGCTGGAGTGTTTTTCATGAACGTCGAATTCGTCACCGAAGCTGGAGCCTGTCAGGCGCTGGCACTTCTGGTCCACGAGGGCCGGGCCCTGGCCGGGACGGGGGCGAGCCATGACCAGGCCGCTTCGGGGGCCCTGACACGCGCTATGGACAAGAGCCGTTTCACCGGCGCGGCCGACAGCAGCCGCCTGGTGCCTGCTCCCTCGGGCATCGAGGCCGACGCGGTCGTGCTGGTCGGGGCCGGCAAGGCCGAGGCCTTCGACGATCTGGCGCTGGAAGGCGCAGCGGGAACGGCCTATCACGCGGTCAAGCTGTCGGGTGCCGAGGTTCTGACCTTCGAGGCAGGGCATCTGAGCGCCGAGCAGGCCGCGCGTATCGGCTTTGCCGTCCGGCTGGCCGCCTATCGCTTCGACAAGTACCGCACCACCTTGAAGCCCGATAAGATCGCCTCGATCCAAACGGTGCGGGTTGTGACGTCTGACCCGGCGGCGGCGCAGGCCGCATTCACCCCGATGTCCGCAGTGGCAGATGCCGTCCTGTTCTCGCGCGATCTGGTGTCCGAGCCGGCCAACGTCCTGTATCCCGCCGAGTTTGCCCGCCGGGTGAAGGGGCTGGAAAGCCTGGGCCTGAAGGTTGAAATCCTCGGCGAGGCCGAGATGGAAAAGCTGGGCATGCGGACCCTGCTGGGGGTCGGCCAGGGCAGCCGCCGCGAAAGCCAGCTGGCCGTCATGCACTGGAACGGCGGGGAGCCCGGCGCCCAGCCGATCGCCTTCGTCGGCAAGGGTGTCTGCTTTGACACCGGCGGTATCTCCATCAAGCCGGCTGACGGCATGGAGGACATGAAGTGGGACATGGGCGGTGCCGCCGCCGTGGCCGGGCTGATGCATGCCCTGGCTGGCCGCAAGGCCAAGGTGAACGCCGTCGGCGTTCTGGGCCTGGTCGAGAACATGCCTGACGGCAACGCCCAGCGTCCCGGCGATGTTGTGGTGTCGATGTCGGGACAGTCGGTCGAGGTCATCAATACCGACGCCGAAGGCCGCCTCGTGCTGGCCGATGCGCTCTGGTACACGCAGGAGCGTTTCAAGCCCAAATTCATGATCGATCTGGCGACCCTGACCGGTGCGGCCATCGTGGCTGTCGGCCTGGACTATGCGCCGCTTTATGCCAACGACGAGGCCGTGGCCGGACCGATCTTCGCCGCTGCCGCCAAGGTCGGCGAGAATTTCTGGCGCATGCCGCTGCCGCCGCAATACGAGAAGCACATCGACAGCGCGATCGCCGACGTAAAGAACACCGGCAACGGGCGTGCGGGCGGCTCCATCACGGCGGCGCTGTTCCTTCAGCGGTTCACGAATGGCACGCCTTGGGCCCACCTGGACATCGCGCCCACCGCCTGGGTGTCGAAGTCGACCCGTGCGACCATCCCCGATGGTGCCGTCGGCTTTGGCGTCCGCACCCTCGATCGCATGGTGGCCGACAGCTACGAGGGGTAAGCGATCTTCCTTCCCCCCTTGCGGGGGAAGGTGGCCCGCAGAGCGGGTCGGATGGGGGGTGTAAGTCGGCTTATCCCGATTTAGCCTGTTGCCATGGCGATCCACCATTCCGACCGCGCCCATGCTTCTGCCAGACGTCTGCGCAAGGCGGTAACCTTTGCTGAGGTGGCGCTATGGACCTATCTCCGGGATCGACAGGTCGATGGCTTGCGGTTCCGCAGGCAGGTTCCGTTAGGGGCCTATGTCGTCGATTTCTGCTGTCTGTCGCATCGGCTGGTCGTCGAGGCAGATGGAGGGGTCCACACTCTACGCGAGCAGGAAGATGCCGCTCGCGATGCCTGGCTGGCGGAGCAGGGGTTCACTGTGCTCCGGTTCGCCAACGAAACCATTCTTGCTAGGGTCAATGTCGTTCTGGAGGCTATCAGGGACCATGCCGCTGGATACCTCGTCGCCACCCCCCATCCGTCTCGCTCCGCGAGCCACCTTCCCCCGCAAGGGGGGAAGGGCATGAAGGCCAGGACCGAGATTTGGTTCTATCATCTGGAGCGTTCGTCTCTGGACGATGTGCTGCCCGGTCTTTTGGAAAAGACCCTGGATCGCGGCTGGCGGGCCGTGGTCCGGGCGTCGGACGGCGACCGTGCGGCGCGGATCGACGAGCGTCTATGGACCTATCGGGACGACGCATTCCTGCCGCACGGGCGGTCGGGCGACCCTCATGCCGAGCGTCAGCCCATACTGATCACCGAATCGCAGGAGAACCCGAACGCTGCTCAGGCGCTGTTCATCGTGGACGGCTCAGAACTGGGCGTCACGGAGGCCTATGACCGATGCTTCATTCTGTTCGACGGGCGGGACGACACGGCGCTGATGGGCGCACGCGAGCGCTGGAAGACGCTGAAAGCGGCCGGGGCCGACCTGGCCTACTGGAAGCAGTCGCCCGAGGGTCGCTGGGAAAAAGCGGCCTGATCGGACTGGTCTTCCTGGCGGGGTGTTCGTCCACGCCCGTAGCCGAGCAGCCCGCCCCCCTGACGGTAGAGCGGGCCGAGCAGAACCAGCCCGTTGGGACCCGTATGCCGCAGGCCGACACTGACCTGTGCAAGGCCGGCGAGTTTCAGTGGCTTGTCGGACGCCCAAGAACCGAGATCCCGGTGCCGGTCGAGGTCGTCAATCGCCGGGTGGCCTGCACCTCCTGCCCGGTCACCGAAGACTTTTCGCCTTACCGTCTGAATATTTTCTACAATTCGCAGACTGACCTGGTCGAACAGGTTCGCTGCGGCTGACCGCAGAACAAGGGAGAGACGCCATGAAGACCACCCTTATCCTTTCGGGGCTCGCCAGTGCCCTGGTGCTGTCGGCCTGTGCGCCCATGGCCGCTGACGATGGTGCCGTACCGCCGAGCGACTCGGCGGATCAGTGCAAGGCGGGTCAGTATCGCAACTGGGTTGGCCGCAACCGCAGCGAACTTCCCTCGGCACCGGCTGGAGAAGTGTGGCGCGTCACCTGCTCCACCTGCGCCGTGACCATGGACTATAACCCGCGCCGTCTGAACATCGTGTTCGATCAGGCGACGGGTGTCATCGAGGACGTCAAATGCGGATGAGAACCCCCCTCCTGATCGCAGTGGCAGGCCTGGCTGCAGCCTGCGCCCCGACCGAGCGCGCCGTGGTTGAGCCTGTTTCCGGCCAGTGCAACGCTGAGGATGCCCGTTCGCTGATCGGGAGCCATGTCGGGGCGGTGACTTTTGCCCCCGACAAAGAGGTGCGGATCGTCTGCACGACCTGTCCGACGACCAAGGACTTCCGCCCCGATCGGCTGAATGTCCGCTTCGATCAGGAAACGGGCATCATCCAGAGCGTCGACTGCGGCTGACGTCGCAGCCGCGTCACCCCGCGACCGCCGCCAAGGCTTCTTCTGCGGCCATCCAGTCGGCTTCGGCCTTTTCGATGTCGGCCTCGGTATTGGCCCTGGCCCGCGACAGGCCCTCCAGGGCGCGCGGGTTGGACACGGCGGCATTGGCCAGGTCGTCGTCGATGCGGGCCAGGTCGGCGGTCAGGGCGGCAATCCGCTCCTCGGCCTTCTTGACGGCATGGCGCAGGGTTGAGGGGGAGGGGCCCGACTTCTTCTTCTCGGGCTTGCCGACGGGTTTGGGGGCTGCGGTCTCGACAGCTTCCGCCTTGATCTGGCTTGGCTTTGCGGCCGCCTGTTTGGCGCGATCCAGGACGAACTTGGCATAGTCGTCCATGTCGCCGTCGAACGGCTTAACCGTCCCGTCCGCCGCCAGCCACAGCCGGTCCGCGACCATTTCCATCAGCGATCGGTCGTGGGTGATCAGGATGACCGCGCCGGAATATTCGTTCAGTGCATCCAGCAGGGCACGGCGGCTGTCGATATCCAGGTGGTTGGTCGGTTCGTCCAGGATCAGGACGTGCGGCGCATCCATCGCCACTTGATTCAGCAACAGGCGCGCCCGCTCGCCCCCCGACAAGGACGCCACCGTCGTTTCCTGCTTCTCATAGCCCAGACCCCACTGCGCCAGCTTGGATCGGCGCGCGCTGTCGGACGCATCGGGCATGGCGCGCCGAACGATCTCCAGCGGCGTATCGGTCGGATCCATGGCTTCGATCTGATGCTGATGGAACCAGCCCACACGCATCTTCTTGTCGCGATGAAGCTCGCCGTCGAAGACATCGAGCGCCCCGGCGATCATCTTGGCAAAGGTGGATTTACCCGCCCCGTTCACGCCCAGCAGGCCGATGCGATCGTCCAGGTCCATCCGCAGGTTCAGGTTCCGCAGGATCGGCTTGCCCGTTTCATAGCCCACATTGGCCCGCTCCAGTCGGATCAGGGGCGGTGCCAGCGGACGGGGCGGGGAGGGCAGGATGAAGGGGGCGACGCGTTCCTCGATCGTGGTCGCCACCGGCTGCATCTTTTCCAGCCGCTTCATGCGGGACTGGGCCTGGGCCGCCTTCGATGCCTTGGCCTTGAACCGATCCACAAAGGCCTGGAGGTGGGCGCGCTCGGCGTCCTGCTTGGCCTTGGCCGACAGCTGCAGACGGGCCTTTTCGGCGCGCGCCTTTTCAAAGGCGTCGTAGTTGCCCGTGTAGAGGGTGAGGGTGTGGTTCGCCAGGTGCAGGATGTGGGTGCAGACCTCGTTCAGCATCTCGCGGTCGTGGGAGATGATCAGCGCCGTGTGCGGGTATTTCTTCAGCCGGGCTTCCAGCCACAGCGCGCCTTCCAGATCGAGGTAGTTGGTCGGCTCGTCCAGCAGCAGCATGTCCGGCTCGGCGAACAGGGCCGCAGCCAGGGCGACACGCATCCGCCAGCCGCCCGAGAAATGCGACATGGGACGCTGCTGGTTCTCGTGGTCGAAGCCCAGGCCGACCAGGATTTCGGCGGCCCGCGCCGGGGCGGCGTCGGCGTCGATCTCGATCAGCCGGGACCAGATCTCGCCCATCTCCTCCGGCTCGGCGGTTTCCAGCCGGGTCAGCAGATCGTGACGCTCGACATCGGCTTCCAGAATGGTGTCCAGAACGCTTGTCGGTGTGGCGGGGTGTTCCTGATCGACCGAGCCGATGCGGGCCGTCTTGGGCAGGCTGATCTCGTCTCCCCCGGCCTGAAGTTCTCCCAGGATCAGTTTGAACAGGGTGGATTTGCCGATGCCGTTGCGGCCGACCAGACCGACCTTTGATCCTGGCGGAAGGCTGACGGAGGCGTCGACAAGGAATTTGCGTCCCCAGGCATTGAACGTCAGGTCGGTGATCTGGAGCATGGGACGTCGAAAACCTGGGTTTGTCCCTTACGCCACAGGGCGCCGGGGCGCTCGCGCAGGGACACAAAATGGAGATGGTTGGAAACTAGGGAGGGCGCGTCTATAAGCCCCCACCTTCAAACTCCCAAACAAGAAGTCTCCTCCATGACCGAACGTACCTTCTCGATCATCAAGCCCGACGCGACGCGCCGCAACCTGACCGGCGCCATCAATGCCGTGATCGAAGGCGCGGGCCTGCGCATCGTCGCCCAGCGCCGGGTTCATCTGACCGAGGCCCAGGCCAAGAAATTCTATGAAGTCCACGCCGAGCGCCCCTTCTATGGCGAACTGGTCGGCCAGATGACCGCCGAGCCGGTCGTGGTGCAGGTGCTGGAAGGCGAAAACGCCGTGGCCCGCTATCGCGAAGTCATGGGCGCGACCAACCCGGAACAGGCCGCCGAGGGCACCATCCGCAAGCAGTTCGCCCTGTCGATCGGCGAGAACTCGGTCCACGGTTCGGACTCGGTCGAGAACGCCGGCATCGAGATCGCCCAGTTCTTCACCGACGACCAGATCGTCGGCTAAAATAGACTAAGGGGCCGCGCTTTTCGGCCTGAAGACGGCGTCAGTTTCGGCTGACGCCGTTTTGCTGTCTGCAATGCTCCGCCAGGACGCGGGGATAGAGGTCGTGTTCCGCTGTGCGGACCCGGGCGGCGAGGGTGTCGGGCGTGTCTCCGGCCAGGATCGGCACGCGCGCCTGACCCAGAATCGGCCCTTCATCGACGCCCTCGGTCACCAGATGAACGGTGCAGCCGGCTTCGGCGTCCCCCGCCGCGATGGCGCGAGCGTGGGTGTCCAGACCGGGGTAGAGGGGCAGCAGACTGGGATGGATGTTCAGCATCCGGCCTGCCCATCGGCCGACCAGCCAGGGCGTGAGCAGCCGCATGTAGCCGGCCAGGGCAACCACCTGAACGCCGTGTGCCGTCAGGACGGCGTCGATCGCCTGCTCATGGGCCGCGCGGTCCTTGCCGAACGCGGTGTGATCGACGGCCACGGTCGGCAGGCCGGCGGACCGCGCCAGGTCCAGACCCGCCGCATCGGGACGGTTCGAGATCACCACCGCGACGCGATAGGGACAATCCGGCCGCAGCGACGCCGCCACCAGGGCCCCCATATTTGTCCCCGCTCCCGAGATCAGGATGCCGACGGGGACCGGATCGTGGGTCGAACCCCGCGTCACGGCGCGGGCGCGGGGGCCGGGCGTTCCGATACGAAGGATCCCGCAGGTCCAGGGAAGACGACCGGGCTTTCGTAGCCGTCCTCCGAAACGGCCGAGACGCCGAAGAAATAGTCGTCGATCACGATGCCGCGCAGCACGATCTCGGTCGCATCTGCGGCCCAGCGGCTGTGCGTCCATTGCGGCGCTGTGGTGGACCGCCACCACACGCGATAGCCAGCTGCCCCAGGCACGGCCTGCCATTTGATTGTCGTGTCGGGGCGGACGGCCCCTTCGATGGTGACGCCGAGGGGCGAGGCCGGGGCATTGGCCAGGGCCGCCATGGTCACGATGTTCAGGCGCGTGACCTGGGCCAGATAGTCGAAGTCCACGCCTTCGATCACGTCGCCATAATGGACGCCGTCCTCGACGCGCAGGTCCTGATGCTGGCGATCATAGTTTTCGGCTCCCTCGGAGATGCGCACAGCGGGAAAGCCGGCACGCAGCATCTCGACCTGATCGCCACCGCGGCCGAACCGGTCGGTGCGATAGATCATCTCCACGTCGAAATTGGCCAGGTAGCGGTCGGCGATGCCGTCCACGAAACGGGCCAGGTTGCGGGACGAGGAATCGACTTCGCCACCGTTGTAGCGCCGCCGTTCGGCCTGCTGCGCGGTCTCAACCGTCTTGGTGCCCTCGGAGAAGACCCGGACGCGCGTGGTGTCGCGCACGCCGGACTGGCCTTCGGAGTTGCCGACGATGTCATTGTTTAGATTGGCCTCGACACGCCAGCCCTGGGCGGTCGCGTAGTCCGCCAGGATCTTGCCGCCGAAGAGGCCCTGTTCCTCACCCGACAGGACGGCATAGACCAGGGTGGCGTCAAAGGACTGCTGCGACAGGATGCGGGCCGCCTCGAACACCGCCGCGACGCCGGAGGCATCATCGTTGGCGCCGGGCGCATCGGAGGTGAAGTCCATCACGTCGCTGACGCGCGAATCCAGATGGCCCGAGATGATGATCACCCGGTTCGGATCCCCGGTGCCGCGCTGGATCGCGACGACATTGACAACTTCGGTCGGTGTGGGGATGCGGGCATTGGTGACGGTGTCGGAGGGCGTCACCACTTCCAGGCATCCGCCGCAGGCCGCGCTGATGGACTGGAACTCGCGCTCGGCCCAGCGGCGCGCGGCACCGATGCCACGGGTCGAGGAGGCCGTTTCTGAAAGGGTGTGCCGGGTTCCGAACCCGACCATGGTCGTGATGTCGGCCCGCATACGATCCGGCTGCACCTCTGCGGCCAGACGGTGGAGCAGCGGGTGCTCAACCGCCGCCGGTGTTTGCGCCTGAGCCGCGACAGGAGCCAAGAACAGCAGACCGGCAAGGATCAGGTTACGCATGGTTCCTCCAGACACTCAGACGACCCGGTTTTGACGTCTATTCCAGCTGGCCGCAGACGAAGGCGGCTTCGCCCGCGGTCAAAAGACCTTCCAGCACGGCTTCCACGTTCTCGGGCGCGACGATCAGGATGAAGCCGACGCCGCAGTTGAAGGTGCGGCGCAGTTCGTGGTCGTCGATGCCGCCGACCTCGGCCAGCCAGCGGAAGACCGGCGGGACGGGCCAGGCGTCCCAGTCGAACGAGGCGCTCAGGCCCTCAGTGATGCAGCGGGGCGGGTTCTCGATCAGACCGCCGCCGGTTATGTGGGCAGCGCCCTTCACCAGGCCCGCCTTCATGAGCGGCAGGACCGGCTTCACATAGATGCGCGTCGGTTCCATCAGGGCCTGGGCCAGGGTCCGGTCCTTGGCGAAGGGGGCGTCATCCCCCCAGTTCAGGCCGGAACGCTCGACCACCTTGCGGATCAGCGAATAGCCGTTGGAGTGCGGTCCCGAGGAGGCCAGGCCGATGATGACGTCACCAGCCTGCTGACGATCGAGATAGGGTAGGGCGTGGCCCCGCTCGACGGCACCCAGGCTGAATCCGGCCAGATCATAGTCGCCGTCGGAATACATGCCCGGCATCTCGGCCGTCTCGCCGCCGACCAGGGCGCAGCCTGCCTGGCGACAGCCCTCGGCGATTCCGGCCACGACGCGGCGGGCGGCATCGATCTCCAGCCGGCCCGTCGCATAGTAGTCGAGGAACAGCAGGGGCTCGGCACCCTGCGCCAGCAGGTCGTTGACGCACATGGCCACCAGATCGACGCCGACACCGTCATGACGCCCGGTCTCGATGGCGATCTTCAGCTTGGTCCCGACACCGTCCGTCGTGGCGACGATCAAGGGATCAACAAAACCGGCCGCTTTCAGGTCGAACAGGGCACCAAACCCGCCCAGGGAGGCTTCTGCACCGGGGCGACGGGTCGACTTGGCCAGCGGCTTTATGTGTTCCACCAGCATTTCGCCCGCGTCGATATCGACGCCCGCATCGGCATAGGTCAGGCCGTTGGGCAGGGGGGCGGAGGTGTCGCTCATGGGTCACGGGCCTGAATCAGAGGGCGGAATTCGTCGCGGCTCTTGCCACAACCGTGTCCCGCGGGGCTATAGCATCCGAATGACGCCGATCACTACCAATGACGCGCTGATCGAATTCTGCGCGCGCCTTTCCGGGGCCCCGTTTGTCGCGGTCGATACCGAGTTCATGCGGGAAACGACCTATTGGCCCAAGCTGTGCCTGATTCAGGCGGCGACGCCCGAGCATGCCGCGATCATCGATCCGCTGGCCGAAGGTCTGGATCTGTCGCCCTTCCTCGACGTGCTGCGCGACGAATCGATCGTCAAGGTGTTCCACGCGGCACGACAGGACGTCGAAATCTTTGTGCGTCTGGGGGCAATGCCCAGGCCGATGTTCGACAGTCAGGTCGCCGCCATGGCGGCCGGCTTCGGCGATCAGGTCAGCTATGAGGCTCTGGTCCGCCAGATGCTCAAGCAGGAGCTGGATAAGGGAAGCCGGTTCACCGACTGGTCCCGCCGCCCCTTGTCGGATGCACAACTGGTCTATGCCCTGGGCGACGTCACCCATCTGGCCGCCCTGTTTCCCAAGTTGCGCGAGCGCCTGAAGAAGGAAGGCCGGCTGGACTGGGTCACGGCCGAGATGGAGGATCTGGTCGATCCGGCCCTGTACGACACCACGCCCGAGAATGCGTGGAAGCGGCTGCGGCCCAAGAAATACTCCGCCAAATATCTGGCGGCCTTTGTCGCGACGGCGGTCTGGCGCGAGCGCGCGGCCCAGGAGCGCGACCAGCCCCGTGGCCGTATCCTGAAGGACGAGGCCATCGACGAAATCGCCGCCCAGGGGCCGACCGATCCCGAGGCCTTCAACCGGCTGCGGTCCGTTCCCAAGGGGTTCGGCGCGTCGCGTCTGGGCCTGGAGCTGAGTGCCGAACTGAAGCGGGTGCTGGCCGATCCGGAGGCGCATGCTCCGCGTCTGGAGCGTCCGGCGCACAATCAGCCGGCGCCGCCGTCCGTGGTCGAGCTGCTCAAAGTGCTGCTCAAGGCCAAGAGCGACAATGCCGGGGTGGCAACCAAGCTGATCTCGTCCGTCGCCGATCTCGAAAAGATTGCCATCGACGACCAGGCAGACGTCGAGGCGCTGAAAGGCTGGCGGCGTCAGCTGTTCGGCGAGGATGCGCTGAAGCTGAAACGTGGCGAAATCGCTCTGGTCCTGAACGGCGCTCGGGTCGAGGTCGTCGAGATCGAGTAGAATTCCTGTCTCCTCCCTGCGCCGCAGGCGTGGGGAGGTGGCGCGACGCGTCTTCGCGGCGTGACGGAGGGGGCGTGACGGTCCTGAAGTTCGGACTTGCCTCATCGTCGACAGCGAGTTGCCCCCTCCGTCTCGTCGGCTGCCGCCGCCGATCCACCTCCCCATCGCTTCGCGACAGGGAGGAGACATTTCTATATCTCGAGCTTGAGACCTAAGGCGTCGGCCAGGGCCTTGGCGCGGCGACGGGTCTGCTCGCCCAGCAGCAGATCGCCATAGCCCGTTGTCGCGGTCAGAACGAGGGTGCCGGACTTCACCTGCACCGAAGCATTGGCCAGCAGCTGCGCCGAACGTCCGGAAAGGTCGCACCCCAGTCGGATGGCCAGTCCCAGGGCCCGGGCGCGCATGCGCTGGTCCTCGTCCAGAAGGCGGTTGACGACCTCGGGCTGCGGGGTGGCGGGCCCGCCGCCGTATCGAGCGTTCAGGACGGTGGCCAGAAAGGCGCGCTCGGCGTGGGTCTGACCCGGTACGGGCGCACGCAGGACCTGATCGAAGACCAACTCAACCCTGTGGTCCGGATGAAGCCGGGCCCCCAGGTCCGACAGGTGACAGGCGGCAGCGGCCAGCAGGCCGTCGCGGGCGGGACCGAACGCCAGTGGCAGGGCGGCCGAGATCGGCTGAATCCAGGCCAGCAGGGCACCGGGCAGGGTGGGCGATATACCCTGCCGCGCGCCCAGAGCCGCTGAGCCTGCGAGCAGGGGATCTTCGGCCGAGGCCTTCTCGTCGAGAGCCTCGAACAACAGGCCCTCACGCACACCCCAGGCGGAGAAGACCACCTGTTTCAGGCCCAGGCGGTCGATCAAGCCGTCCAGCACAATTGCGGCGGAGGGCAGCGTCTCGGCCCGTTTCCGCGACACGCCAGGCATTTTCTCCAGCGAGATCTTCGACTGTCGGGCCACAAACCGGGCGACGTCACGCGCGTCGGCGGCGCTCATGGCATACTGATGGACGATCTTCAGCGGATAGTCGGACAGCGACATGTGCAACTGCGCCAGACTGCGCCAAGCCCCGCCCACGGCATGGAGAGACGCCGCACAATAGGTGTCGGGCACCCGCTTCAGCCGTTCGGCCACGGTCTGGCGCAGGCGATCGGCGTCGAACCCCTTGGGATCCATCAGCGCAAAGGGGCCCAGCGCCAGGGTCAGCCCGGCCTCGACCCGGCGATCGCCGATGCGGGTCAGTTCCATGCTGGTGCCGCCCATATCGGCCGATACACCCTCGGCATCCGGCGATCCGGCCAGGACGCCCTGCGCCGAATAGCGGGCCTCGTCCTCGCCGCTGAGAACACGAACGATCAGTCCGGTCTCGGCCGCGACCAGATCGCAGAAGGCCTGTCCGTCTTCGGCCTCGCGCACGGCTGCGGTGGCCGCCACGAAGGTGCGCTCCGGGCGAACACCCTCCAGCACGGCCGCAAACCGCTTCAGCGCCGTCAGGGCGGCCTCCAGGCCCTCGGGCGACAAGCGGCCGGTCTGCCGCAGGTCCCGGCCCAGACCGGCCAGTACCTTTTCGTTGAAGACGGTCCAGACCGCACGTCCTTCCAGACGATAGAGGACCATCCGCACCGAGTTGGACCCGATGTCGATGACGGCGATTTCGCGGTGAGGCGATGCCAGGGCGCTCACGCCTTGGGCCGGTGGTAGCGCAGGGCCCGCGGCAGGGTCTTCACCTTGCGGCCCCGACCCGACAGGCTGGGGTTGGTCATGAAATAGTGGTGCGCCGAGAAGGGGCGCTCGGGATCGGTCGGCTCGACGCGGTGGTAACTGCCGTCGGATTCCAGCACCCAGCTCTGGGTGTCGTCGAGAAGGTTTGCGACCATGATCTGGTCCAGGATCTGGTCGTGGACGGTGGCGTTCAGAACAGGGGTCATCAGCTCAACCCGCCGGTCCAGATTGCGCGGCATCCAGTCGGCCGAAGAGATGAACACCTTGGCCTTGTCGTGGGGCAGGTCATGGCCATTGGCAAAGCAGATGATCCGGCTGTGTTCCAGGAACCGGCCGACGATCGACTTCACCCGGATGTTCTCCGACAGTCCCGGCACGCCCGGACGCAGGCAGCAGATGCCCCGAACGACCAGTTCGATGCGCACGCCCCACTGACTGGCCCGGTACAGAGCGTCGATGATCTCCGGGTCCACCAGGGCGTTCAGCTTGACCCAGATGGCCGCCGCCTTGCCTTGGGCGGCGGCCGACATCTCCTTGCCGATCAGGGCGATGATGGTCGCCTTCATGTTCAGCGGCGACACGACCAGAGCCTCCAACTCGTCCGGCGGGGCATAGCCGGTGATGTAGTTGAAGACCCGCCCGGCATCGCGGCCCAGGGCTGGGTCGCTGCTGAACAGACTGAGGTCGGTGTAAACCTTGGCCGTGACCGGGTGATAGTTGCCAGTGCCGAAGTGGCAATAGGTCTTCAGCCCTTCGCCCTCGCGCCTGACGACGACGCTGAGCTTGGCGTGGGTCTTGTATTCCACGAAGCCGAAGACGACGTGGACGCCGGCCCGTTCCATGGCCCGGGCCCAGCGCAGGTTGGCTTCCTCGTCGAAGCGGGCCTTGATTTCGACCAGGGCGACGACGTTCTTGCCGTTCTCGGCCGCCTCGATCAGGGCGGCGACGATGGGGCTGTCCTTTGAGGTGCGGTACAGGGTCTGCTTGATGGCGATCACATTGGGATCGCGGGCCGCCTGACGAAGGAACTGCACCACCACGTCGAAGCTCTCGAACGGGTGGTGGATCAGAATGTCCTTTTCGCGCACCGCGGCAAAGACGTCGCCGCCCTGGTCGCGGACCCGTTCGGGATAGCGGGGCTCATAGCCGGGGAACTTCAGATCGGGGTGGCCGGGCGGAATCAGCTCTGACAGTTGGGCCAGGCCCAGCATGCCCTGGACCAGCACCACGTCCTGCGGCGCCGCCTTCAGTTCGCCGACGATGAAGGCGCGCAGGTCCTCAGGCATCGAGGCCTCGATCTTGATGCGCACCACCTCGCCCAGGCGACGCTGCTTCAACGCCTCCTCGTATTCCAGGACCAGGTCCTCGGCCTCTTCCTCGATCTCGATGTCACTGTCGCGGATCAGACGCAGCACGCCCTTCTCCAGCACCTCGCAGCCAGGAAAAAGGTGATCGATGAACAGAAGCAGCAGGCTTTCCAGGGTGACGAACCGGCGACGGTTCTTCGATGAGCGACCGTCCTTGGGCAGTTCCCAGAACCGCTGGACCTGGGTCGGCACCGGCACCAGGGCATAGAGGACGCGGTTGTCGCTGCGGCGGCGCAGCTTCAGCGCCAGCGAGAAACCCAGATTGGGCAGGAAGGGAAAGGGGTGCGCCGGGTCGATGGCCAACGGCGTCAGGACGGCGAACAGGTGGTTCAGGAACTCCGGCTCCAGCCGGTCGCGCTCGGTCTTGGTGATCTTGGCCGAATGGATGACCTCGATCCCGGCGGCGGTCAGTTCCTTGCGCAGCTGGCCCCAGCGCATCTGTTGTTCGGCCATCAGGACGCCGGCCGCCTCATTGACCTTTTCCAGCGCCTCGGCCGGGGTCAGGCCGTCGGGAGAGACGACGCGGACGCGCTCGCGCACCTGGCCCTTCAGTCCCGCCACGCGGGTCATGAAGAACTCATCCAGATTATTGGCCGAGATCGACAGGAACCGCAGCCGCTCCAGCAGGGGGTGGGCCGGGTTGGCCGCCTCCTCCAGAACGCGGGCGTTGAAAGCCAGCCAGGACAATTCGCGGTTGAAGAACCGGTCCGGCGAGGCCATCGCCTCTTCGGACAGATGCAGTTGCGGCGCGCGGGAGGAGGGGACCTCTTCGCCGGTGGTCTTTTCGCTGATCCGGGCCGTGTCGCTCATGGGTCGGTTCTGGCGTGTCCCCGTGACGGCTGCAACCGTCGTCAGTCGAACATTTCGCTATTGGCCTCGACCACCTGCCGGGCCAGGGCGCGCGTGACCGGGCGGTGCAGGGCGTCCAGCGCAGCCACCACCGCCTGGGCCGCCTCGGCGGAGCGGTCGATCCGATAAACCAGATAGTCGATCACATCGGAGGGGGCGGCGATGCCACGCTCCGCGAATCTGGCCTTCAGGATGGCCGCCAGAACCGCCTCGTCTGGCGCCTCCATCGCGGTCGTGACGATGGCATCCAGGCGAGACCGCAGATCGGGCAGGGTCGCGCTCCAGCGCTTGGGTGCACCGCGCGAAACCAGCAGCAGGGCTCCGCCACCGGATTGGGACAGGTTGATCAGGTGGAACAGGGTCTCGTCGTCCGCCTCCTGGGCGCGGTCCAGCAGGACGGGCCGGCCCTCAAGCTCCAACGGATCGGCCAGGGCCGCCTCGGCCCCGTCCAGCGGCATTGCCCCGGTCCGCTCGGCCCAGATGCGCGCCAGCCGGCTCTTGCCGCATCCGGCTGGACCGCAAACAGCCATGACCCCACCGATGAGATTGGGCCAGTCGGACAGCGCCTGCACCGCCGCCCGATTGCAGTCGGAAACGACGAAGCCGTCCGCGCCCGCAGGCAGGTCGGCCTGGAGCGGCAGTCGCAGCTGATCGGGTGCGCCAGAGCGGGTCGTCATAAGCGCTGCATATCAGGTGTATCGGCAGGGTTTCCAACCCGGGGCATGAGGACGGTGGAGCAAAGAGCCGGGTCTGTGGATGGGCTTGACGAGAACAAAAAGCAAACATAGAACATAGGAAGAACACGCTTCTGGGGATCACGATCATGGCGCGATGGGTTCGGGATGGGTTGTCGCTGGCGTCGTGCAGCGGTTTCGTCTGGGTGGTCTGGCAGGTTGCCCTGATGACGCCTGCGGGCTGAGGCCGAGTTGTCCACGCGTTTGTGGACCGTCGCCCGTGTAGCGACGCCTAGGACGCGTTAGGCTCGCGCGCGGGTGGCCGATCGGAATCGTGCCTCCGAACAGGAGCAACAGTCTTGGTGACGCGCGCAGACAGCAGGCATGGCGACGACGGGGGCTTTGTGCATCTGCGCGTGCGTTCGGCCTATTCGCTGCTGGAGGGCGCGATCAAGGCCGGCAAGATCGGGCGGCTGGCTGCGGACGCGGGGATGCCTGCGGCGGCGGTGGCGGACCGGGCCAATCTGTGCGGAGCGCTGGAGTTTGCCGAGAACGCGCGCGACGCCGGCGTGCAGCCGATCATGGCCTGCACCCTGCCGGTTACCGGTCTGGGCGGGCGGATATCTGCCCGCTGGGGGCGCGTGCCCACCATCGTCCTGATCGTCCAGAACGAGGCCGGTTGGCTGAATCTGTGTGCCTTGTCGTCAGCGGCCTATATGGCGGCGGATGAAACCGGCGAGCCGGGCGTGGCTTGGGAGCAGGTGGTGGCCCGCGCCGAGGGGCTGATCCTGTTGTCCGGCGGCCCCGACGGACCGGTCGACCCGTTGTTCGTGCAGGGCAAGACAGCCGAGGCGCAGGCGGCCCTTGCCGAGATGTCCGGCGCATTCGGTGATCGTTTCTATGTCGAACTGCAGCGTCACGGCTTGCCGAGCGAGGCCGTGGCCGAGCGGGGTCTCGTCGAATGGGCCTATGCCAAGGACGTGCCCCTGGTCGCGACCAATGACGTTCATTTTGCCAAACAGGCGCAAGGGCGCTCGCATGAGGCCCTTTTGTGCATCGCCGACGGGGCCTTCATGGGCCAGGACGACCGGCGCCGGGTTACGGACCAGCACTGGTTCAAACCGCCGGCGGCCATGCGTGAGCTGTTCGCCGATCTGCCCGAAGCCTGCGACAACACCATCGACATCGCCCGGCGCTGTGCCTTCGTGGTTCAGACCCGTGCGCCGATCCTGCCCAGGTTCGAGGCGGGCGCAGGCCGATCCGAGCCGGACGAACTGGCCCATCAGGCCCGCGAGGGGCTGAAGGTCCGCCTGTCCCAGGTGACGCCCGCGGCACCCGAGGCCGACTATTGGACGCGGCTGGAATGGGAGGTGTCCATCATCCAGCAGATGGGGTTCCCCGGTTATTTCCTGATCGTGTCGGACTTCATCAAATGGGCCAAGGGGCACGGTATTCCGGTCGGACCGGGTCGGGGTTCTGGGGCCGGATCGCTGGTGGCCTGGGCCCTGACCATCACCGACCTGGATCCCTTGCGGTTCGGCCTGCTGTTCGAGCGCTTCCTGAATCCGGAGCGGGTGTCCATGCCCGACTTCGACATCGACTTCTGTCAGGAGCGGCGCGAGGAAGTGATCGCCTATGTGCAGCAGCGCTATGGCGACGATCGGGTGGCCCAGATCATCACCTTCGGCACCCTGCAGGCGCGCGCGGTGCTGCGCGACGTCGGCCGGGTGCTGCAGATGCCGCTGGGCCAGGTCGATCGCCTGGCCAAGATGATCCCGAACAATCCGGCCAATCCGACCACCCTGGCCCAGGCCATCGAGATCGAGCCTCGCCTGAAGGAGGCGCGGGCTGCCGAGGCGTCTGTGGCGTCGCTGCTGGACACCGCGCTGGAGCTGGAGGGGCTGTATCGCAATGCCTCGACCCACGCCGCCGGCATCGTGATCGGTGACCGTCCCCTGGTCGAGCTGGCTCCGCTTTACAAGGATCCCCGGTCCGACATTCCGGCCACCCAGTTCAACATGAAATGGGTCGAGGCGGCGGGTCTGGTGAAGTTCGACTTCCTCGGCCTGAAGACCCTGACGGTACTGGACCGGGCGCGCGCCTATCTGGAACGACGCGGGGCTGCCCCGGACTGGAACGGCCTGCCGCTGGACGATGGGCGCACCTATGAGCTGATGGCCTCGGGTCAGACGGTCGGCGTGTTCCAGCTGGAAAGCCAGGGCATGCGCGACACCCTGCGCAAGATGCGCTGCGGCTCCATCGAGGAAATCACCGCGCTGATCTCCCTCTATCGGCCGGGGCCGATGGAAATGATCGACACCTATATCGACCGGAAGTTCGGCCGGGCCGAGGTCGATTACCTGCACCCCACCCTGACCGAGGTGCTGCAGGAGACCTATGGCGTCATCATCTACCAGGAACAGGTGATGAAGATCGCCCAGATCCTGGCGGGTTATAGCCTGGGCGAGGCCGACCTGCTGCGCCGGGCCATGGGCAAGAAAAAGCCCGAGGAGATGGCCCAGCAGAAGGTCCGCTTTGCCGCCGGTGCCGCCGAGAAGGGCGTGCCCGAGGCCAAGGCAGAGTCGATCTTCGAACTGGTGGCCAAGTTTGCCGGCTACGGCTTCAACAAGTCCCACGCAGCCGCCTATGCCCTGATCAGCTTCCAGACCGGCTGGTTGAAGGCTAATCATCCGGTCGAGTTCTTTGCCGCCTCCATGTCGCTGGACCTGTCCAATACCGACAAGCTGGCGGTCTTCTACCAGGATGCCCGCCGGTTCGGCGTTCCGGTGCGGGTGCCCGACATCAATCGGTCCTCTGCCGACTTCGACGTGTCCTACGAGGGCGGGGAGGGGGCTGTCCTCTATGCTCTGGGGGCCATCCGCAACGTCGGCCTGGAGGCCATGCGTCATGTGGTCGAGGTTCGTGAGGCTGGCGGCCGGTTCACCGATATCTTCGACTTCCTGGAGCGGGTCGACCCGCGCAGCGTGAACAAGAGGGCGCTGGAAGGCTTGGCCAAGGCGGGGGCGTTCGACTCCATCCACCCGAACCGGCGTCAGCTCGTGGAACAGGCGGACACCCTGATGGCCTATGCCCAGAGCGTGGCGGCCGAGCGCGCCTCGTCCCAGGTCAGTCTGTTTGGTGCCGATCAGGTCGGGGCGGCGCGGCCGAGGTTGGCCAGTGTCGAGCCTTGGGCCGGGCCGGACCGGCTGGACCCGGAACTGGCGGCGGTCGGCTTCTATCTGTCAGGCCACCCGCTGGAAGACCTGACCTCGACGCTGAAGCGCAAGCGTGTGACCTTCGTGGCCGAGGCGACACCTCTGGCAGAGGCGGGACATGAGGCCTTCATCATGGCCGGCGTCGTGCGCCGCAAGCAGGAGCGAGCCAGCGCCCGCACCGGCGAGAAGTTCGCCTTCGTCACCTTTTCGGACCCGACCGGCGAGTTCGAGTGCCTGTTTCCGCCCGAACAGCTGCGCCAGTACCGCGAGGTACTGGAGGCCGGGGCGGCCGTGATGCTGAAAATCCGCGCCAAATGTTCGGACGGAGAGGTTCGGTTCTTCGGCGATGAGGCCAAGCCGATGGACACGATCATCGACGATGCGAGCGTGGGCCTGCGGGTCCATGTGTCGGGACGGTTGGCCGATGCTGAGGCACTGCGGGCCCGGCTGGACCGGTCGCGCGCCGAGGCGGGTAAGGCGGGGGGCGAGGTAAGCCTGATCGCCGCCCTGGAGAACCGCAGCGAGGTCGAAATCCGCCTGCCGGGCCGTTACCGCCTGGACGCCTCGGTGCGCGGTGCGCTGAAATCGGCACCGGGCGTGGTGCTTCTGGAGGATGCGTGATGAGCGAGGCAAAGACCCATCAGGGCTCATGTCATTGTGGCGCGGTGGCCTTTGAAGTGGACATGGCTCTGGACGGGCTGATGGAGTGCAACTGCTCGCACTGCTATCGCAAGGGGTTCGTGCTGGCCTTTGCGCCGCGCGCCGCCTTCCGGCTGAAGAGCGGTGAGGCCCGGTTGGGCGAGTATCGATTCAACAAGCACGCGATCGCCCATCAGTTCTGCACGGTCTGCGGCGTCCAGCCCTTCGGCTATGGGGCCATGCCCGATGGGACCGAGACGGTCGCCATCAATGTTCGCACCCTGACCGACATCGAGCCTTGGTCCTGGACTGCCGAACGCGTCGACGGGCGCAGTTTCTGACCTGATCGCGCCATAAGGGCCGCCGCTCCACGCGCCGCGCTGGCGAGGCTTGCCTTCCGACGCCGCGCCGCCTATATGCCCGCCCACTTCACACGCAGGCGTGGCGTGGTTCGGGGAGACATCCCGGGTCGGGCCGTTCCGAGGGTCAAGACGACCTTTAAAGCGCCTGCGGCGGATCAATCGGAAAAAGGACTGACATCATGGCTCTGCCTGAATTCTCCATGCGCACCCTGCTCGAAGCCGGCGCGCACTTCGGCCACCAGACGCACCGCTGGAACCCGAAGATGGACCGCTACATCTTCGGCTCGCGCTCGAACATCCACATCATCGACCTGTCGCAGTCGATCCCGCTGATGCACCAGGCGCTGGTCGCCGTGCGCGACGTGGCGGCCAAGGGTGGCCGGGTCCTGTTCGTCGGCACCAAGCGCCAGGCGTCAGAGCCGATCGCGGCTGCGGCCAAGCGCTCGGCCCAGTACTACATGAACAACCGCTGGCTGGGCGGCACCCTGACCAACTGGAAGACCGTCTCGGGCTCCATCGCGCGCCTGCGTGAACTGGAAGGCGTGCTGGAAACCGGCGGCGAAGGTCGGGTCAAGAAGGAGCTGCTGAACCTGCAGCGCGAGAAGGACAAGCTGGAACTGTCGCTGGGCGGCATCAAGGACATGGGCGGCCTGCCCGACATCATGTTCGTGATCGACACCAACAAGGAAGCGATCGCCATCCAGGAAGCCCGCAAGCTGAACATCCCGGTCATCGCCATCCTGGACACCAACTGCGATCCGGACGGCATCACCTATCCGATCCCGGGCAATGACGACGCCGCGCGCGCCATCCAGACCTACTGCGACCTGATTGCCGACGCCGTCCTGGACGGCCTGGCTGCCGGCCAGTCGGCCTCGGGCATCGACCTGGGTGCCTCGGAAGCTCCGGTGGAGCCGATGCTGCGCGAAGCCTCTGCGCCGGCTCCGGCTGAGGCTGCCCCGGCCGGAACTGAAGGCGTCGCCGCTGAACTGGAAGCGGCTGCCGAACCCGCCGTCGCCGACGAAGCCGCCCAGGCCGCCACGTCGGAAGCCAACGACGCCGTCGAAACCGAGAAGGCCGCGGTCTAAGCCAGCGCGCTTTCATCGACGGTGAAACTGACATACGGCCGGGGTAACTCCCCGGCCGTTCCCGCATACGAAGACCAAGGAGTTATACAATGGCCGAGATTACTGCCGCCCTCGTCATGGAACTGCGCGCCAAGTCTGGCGTCGGCATGATGGACTGCAAAAAGGCCCTGCAAGAGACCGACGGCGACATCAATGCGGCCATCGACTGGCTGCGTGCCAAGGGCCTGTCCAAGGCTGCCAAGAAGGCTGACCGCGTCGCGGCCGAAGGCCTGGTCGCCGTGGCGTCCAAGGAAGTCGGTGCCGGCGAGATCGGTGCCGCGATCGAGTTCAACTCCGAGACCGACTTCGTCGCCCGGAACGAGCTGTTCCAGAATGCCGCCAAGTCCTTCGCCCAGCTCGGCCTGGACCACGCCACGATCGAGGGCCTGCACGGTGCCGAACTGGAAGCCGGCAAGACGGTCCAGGACGAAGTGACCAGCATGATCGCCACCATCGGCGAGAACATGCAGCTGCGCCGCGCCGCCCGCCTGTCGGTCGATGAAGGCGTGGTGGCCAGCTATGTCCACAACGCGGTGGCACCGGGCCTGGGCCGCATCGGCGTGCTGGTTGCCCTGCACGGCGGCGGCGACAAGACGGCGCTGCGTGAGCTGGGCCGCAAGATCGCCATGCACGTCGCGGCGACTGCGCCCCTGTCGCTGAACACCGACGATCTGGACCCGGCCGCGATCGAGAAAGAACGTCAGGTCCTGACCGAAAAGGCGAAGGAAGAAGGCCGTCCTGAGAACATGATCGACAAGATCGTCTCGGGCCAGATCGCCAAGTTCCAGAAGGACGTCGTGCTGACCAAGCAGCCGTTCGTCATGAACCCGGACGTGACCATCGAACAGCTGGTCGCCGACACGGGCAAGGAACTGGGCGCGCCGGGCCTGCACCTGGCCGGCTTCGTCCGCCTGGCTCTGGGCGAGGGCGTGGAGAAGGTCGAAGGACCGGATTTCGCCTCGGAAGTCGCCTCGATGATGGGCGGCAACTAAGACCGGATCGACCAATTTAGGTCATCGGGGGGCGCGTTGGGCTTTGAAGCCCGGCGCGCCCTTCGTCTATAAGAAGCAGCCGAATCCCGACACGGACCGATTTCCCATGCCCGACGCCAATCCCGAGTTCCGTTACAAGCGGGTGCTTCTGAAGGTCTCGGGCGAGGTGCTGATGGGCGATCAGGCTTACGGCATCGACATGAAGACCGTGGCGACCGTGGCCCAGGCTGTGGCCCAGGTCGCGCGCGAAGGCGTGGAAATCTGTCTGGTCATCGGCGGCGGCAACATCTTTCGCGGCCTGTCCAAGGCGGCGGGCGACATGGAACGCGCCACGGCCGACTACATGGGCATGCTGGCCACGGTGATGAACGCCCTGGCCATGCAGGCGGCGCTCGAAAAGATCGGCGTGCAGACGCGGGTGCAGAGCGCTCTGACCATGAATGCGGTGGCCGAACCCTATGTGCGGCGTCGGGCGCTGCGGCATCTGGAAAAGGGCCGGGTGGTCATCTTTGCCGCCGGGGTGGGTGCACCCTTCTTCACCACCGATTCCGGGGCTGCGCTGCGCGCTGCCGAAATGGGCTGTGACGCCCTGCTGAAGGGCACCAGCGTGGATGGCGTCTATACGGCCGATCCCAAGAAGGACAAGTCGGCCACGCGGTACGATACCCTGACCTATCACGATGTGCTGGCGAAGGATCTGAAGGTCATGGATGCCTCGGCCATCGCCTTGATGCGCGATTCCGACATTCCGATCGTGGTCTTCTCGATCCGCGAAGATAATTCGCTGCGGCGGACCCTGACGGGCGAAGGCGTGTTCACCGTCATCAGCAACGCTGCCTGACGACCGACCAAGACAAGAAGACCGGAGAAACAACCATGGCCAAGCCTGACCTGAACGCCGTCCGCGATCGGATGGACAAGTCCGTCGCCGCCCTGAAAGAAGAGTTCAACGGCCTGCGGACGGGCCGTGCCAATGCCGGTCTGCTGGAGCCGGTGCGGGTCGAGGCCTATGGCTCGACTTCGCCTTTGAACGCCGTGGCCGCCATCAGCGTGCCCGAGCCGCGCATGATTTCGGTCAGCGTCTGGGACAAGGGGATGGTTGGCCCGGTGGAGAAGGCGATCCGCGCGGCCGGTCTGGGCCTGAATCCCATCGTCGATGGCCAGACGCTGCGTATTCCCGTGCCGCCCTTGACCGAGGAGCGCCGCAAGGAGCTGGCGAAGCTGGCCGGTAAGTATGCCGAGCAGCAGAAGATCGCCGTCCGCAATGTGCGCCGCGACGCCAATGAAGAGCTGAAGAAGGCCGAAAAGGCGGGCGAGATCAGCCAGGACGAACAGAAAAAGATGGAGACGGAAGTCCAGAAGGACACCGACGCGGCCATCAAACGCATCGACGAAGCCTTGAAGGTCAAGGAAGTTGAGATCATGCAGGTTTGACGGGTGCGTCTGACCCGGGAGCCTGACTGACATGACGGTGCAGACCGCCGCGACATCCTTCGAGGACGGTCAGCCCCCACAGGGGCCGCACCACGTCGCCATCATCATGGACGGCAACGGCCGCTGGGCCGAGCGGCGCGGACTGCCGCGCGCCATGGGCCACCGCGAAGGGGTCCAGGCCCTGAAGCGCACGGTGCAGGCGGCCCCCCGGTTCGGCATCCGCTGCCTGACTGTGTTCGGCTTTTCCACCGAGAACTGGCAACGTCCGGCCGAGGAGGTCTCGGACCTGATGGGCCTGGTGCGGGCCTATGTCGGCAGCGATCTGGATCGCCTGAAGAAGGAAGGCGTGCGGATCCGCATCCTGGGGCGACGGGCCGGCCTGCCGACCGACATCGCCGCCATCGTGGACAAGGCGGAGGCCAACACGGCGGGCAATGATCGCTTTCTGCTGCAGGTGGCCTTCAACTATGGCGGACGGGCTGACATCGTGGACGCAGCCCAGGCCTGGGCCGACAAGGTGGCGCGGGGTGAGGCCGCCGGTCCCCTGACGGAGGAAGCCTTTGCGCTGGGCCTGTCCAGTGCGGGCGGTCCGCCCGTTGACCTGATCGTGCGGACTTCGGGCGAGCAGCGGCTGTCGAACTTCCTCCTGTGGGAAGCCGCCTATGCGGAGTTCGTCTTTCAGGACGTGCTGTGGCCCGACTACGGGGCAGAGGCGCTGGGCGATGCTGTGGCCCAGTATCACAATCGCGACCGGCGATTTGGGGGACGCCATCCGGCCTCGTCCAAGGCCGCAAGGGCCAAAGGCTGATGGCCGTCAGCGTCCGCGACATCGGTATAAGGGTGGCCTCGGCCGCCGTTCTGGCTCCGGCCGCAGTGCTGGCGACCTGGGCGGGGGGGCTGTGGTTCCTGGCGCTGATCTTGGGAGCCTGCCTTCTGCTGTCGAGAGAGTGGGCGGTGATGAGCGCGCCCGCACGGCCCTGGCCGATCGCGGGGGCCGTGGCCCTGGTGCTGATCGCCGCCGCAGTGCCGGTGCATCTGGGATTCATGTCCGTCGGCCTGGTCGTGCTGGTGTTCGGCGGCTGGGCGGCCGCTCTGTTCGCCAAGCGCCTGGGCCAGGAAGGCATCGATGCCGCCTATGGCGTGCTCTATCTGGGCTGGCCCGCCATCCTGATGATCTGGCTGCGTGACGACCATTCGGTCATCGGCCTGAACTGGATCATGCTGGTGTTCTTCGTGACCTGGACCTCGGACGTCATGGCCTACCTGACCGGCAGCGTCATGGGCGGGCCCAAGCTGTGGCCGCGATACTCGCCCAACAAGACCTGGTCCGGCTTCATCGGCGGGCTGGTCGGCGGGATGATCGCGGGCGGGCTGATCGCCCTGATGTTCGAACTGGATCTGCCCCATCCGGCCTGGGGTGCGGTACTGGGTCTGGCCGGCGCAGCGGCGACCATGGCGGGCGATCTGTGGGAATCGGCGTTGAAGCGGCGATTCGGGGTCAAGGATGCCGGCACTCTCATTCCCGGCCATGGCGGGCTACTGGACCGGGTCGACGGCCTGATGTTTGCGGTCGTGGTGATGGCGCTGGGCCGCCTTATCGTCCTGATGCTGGAGCAGGCGGCATGATCCGCCGTTGCGTCACCGTCCTGGGGTCCACAGGCTCCGTCGGCTGCTCGACCCTGGACCTGATGGATCAGGCCCAGGCGGCCGGCACCGGGCATTTCGAGGTCGAGGCCCTGACCGGCGGTGCCAACATCGCGCGTCTGGCCGAGCAGGCCCGGCGCTGGCGGCCGCGCGTTGCGGTCACCGCCGATCCGGCGCGCCTGGACGAACTGCGCCAGGCGTTGGCGGGTACCGGGGTCGAGGCGGCGGCGGGCGAGGCGGCGATTGTCGAGGCGGCGACGCGGCCTGCAGATTGGGTCATGGCGGCGATCGTCGGGGCGGCGGGCCTGAAGTCGGCCTGGGCGGCGGCGAGGACCGGCGCGACCCTGGCTCTGGCCAACAAGGAGAGTCTGGTGTGCTGCGGCCCCGCTTTGATCGAGCGGGTTCGGCGCGGCGGGGGGCAGCTGATCCCGGTGGATTCCGAGCATTCGGCGATCTTTCAGGTCTTCCCCGCCGAAGCCCCCGAGCGGGTGTCGCGGCTGGTTCTGACCGCTTCGGGCGGACCGTTCCGTCAGACCCCGCTGGAGCAACTGCGCGGCGTGACGCCAGAGCGGGCGGTCGCCCATCCCAACTGGAGCATGGGGGCCAAGATCTCGGTCGACAGTGCCACCATGGCCAACAAGGGACTGGAGACGATCGAGGCGGCCTATCTGTTCGACATGCCGGCCCATCGGATCGATGTCGTGGTCCATCCCGAATCGATCATCCACAGTCTGGTGGAATACATCGACGGCTCGACCCTGGCCCAGATGGGGCCGCCGGACATGAAGACGCCGATCGCCTGTGCCCTGGCCTGGCCAGACCGGCTGGCCTGGCCTGCGCCCCGGCTGGACCTGGCGGCCCTGGGCCAACTGACGTTCGAAGCGCCGGACATGGAGCGCTTCCCGGCCCTGAGGCTGGCACGCGAGGCCCTGATCGCGGGGGGCGCTGCACCAGCGGTGTTCAACGCGGCCAATGAGGTGGCGGCACTGGCCTTTCTTGACCGTCGGCTGCCCTTTCTCAATATTGCCGCAGTCATCGCCGACACGCTTGATGGGGCGACGGCATCGGGGACGGCCTGCGACATCGGAGACGCCTGCGACGCGGCCCTGGCCGTGGACGCGCAGGCCCGCCGGATCGCGCAGGGCGTCGTCGAACGGTTCGCCAGGGCGGCCTGAGGGCGGGAGACTAGAAAGTCGGCATGCTGAACGTCCTGGGCCAGGTCCTGATCTACATCGTGCCGTTCCTGCTGGTGCTGACGGTCATCGTCACCATCCACGAACTGGGTCATTTCGGCGTCGCGCGCGCCTTTGGGACCAAGATCGACCAGTTCTCGATCGGTTTCGGCAAGACCATCGTCAGCCGCCGCGATCGCCATGGCACCGAATGGCGGCTGGCCTGGCTGCCCCTGGGCGGATACGTCAAATTCGCCGGCGACCTGGACGCCTCCAGCGTGCCGGATCAGGCGGGACTGGCCGAGTTGCGGTCCCGGATTGAAGCCCAGCATGGGCCAGAGGCCGTAAGGGACTACTTCCATTTCAAGCCGGTGTGGCAGCGCGCCCTGATCGTGGCGGCGGGCCCGGCCGCCAACTTCATCCTGGCGATCCTGATCTTCACTGTGCTTTTCAGCGCCATCGGCTCGCAGGTCGTTCCGCCCAGAGTGGGATCGGTCGAGCCGGGCTCTGCGGCGGCCGCGGCCGGTTTCCGTCCCGGCGACCTCATCACCGAGGTGAATGGGCGCCCGGCCAAGGACAGCCAGCATGTGATCCGTGTTGTGTCACTGAGCAGCAACACGTCGGTGCGTTTCGGCGTCGAGCGCGGCGGCAATGCGATCGAACTGGTGGCTGTGCCGCAGCGGACGCAGGTCAAAGACCCGATCGCAGGCAATGTCCGCATCGGCCGCCTGGGCCTTGGCCTGGCCTCCAGCCCTGACGACGTGCGCCACATCCGCT
Source organism: Brevundimonas vitisensis (assembly GCF_016656965.1). Classification (NCBI taxonomy): domain Bacteria; kingdom Pseudomonadati; phylum Pseudomonadota; class Alphaproteobacteria; order Caulobacterales; family Caulobacteraceae; genus Brevundimonas; species Brevundimonas vitis. The sequence goes on along the minus strand of NZ_CP067977.1, from coordinate 812,449 downwards.
ATAATCCCATCGAAGCGGTGGGGCAGGGCGTGATGCAGGTCGGCGATGTGCTGGGCACCACCACCACCTACCTGGGGCGTATTCTCACAGGGCGCGAGAGCGGCGACCAGCTGAGCGGGCCGGTCGGCATCGCCAAGGCGTCCGGAGCCCTGACCGATGCGGCGATCAAGGCCAACCCCGATCCGGGCTATATGGCCTTGAACCTGCTTCGGACGCTGACCAGCTTTGCCGCCATACTTTCGATCGGAATTGGTTTTCTAAACCTGCTGCCCATTCCGGTTCTGGACGGGGGTCACCTGGTCTTTTTCGCCTATGAAGCTGTGGCGAAGAAGCCTGTGGCAGCCGCCGTTCAGGAGGCCGGCTATCGGGTCGGTCTTGCTTTGCTTGCAGGTTTGATGTTGTTCGCCACTTGGAACGATTTCCAGAAGAACGGCCTGTTCTCCTTCCTCGGCGGGCTCGCATCATGAGCCGCCAGCCCCCGATGGTTTACCGTATGATCCAGACCGACCTGCTCTCCTTCCGGCTGGCCGGACGCTCCAGCGTCCTGGCCCTGATCGCCGCCGCCGGCCTGTCCGCGCCCGCCTGGGCCCAGACGCCGCCCACAGCCGCCGCGCCTCCGGCCCCGGCGATCCAGCCTCAACAGGCCCCGCAGCAGACGGCACCCGTCCAGGAAGACGAGCGCGTCGTCGTCAATCGCATCCTGGTGCAGGGCAACCAGCGCATCGACCAGACGACGGTGCTGTCCTATCTGCCCATCCAGCCCGGCAATGTGGTGGATCCGGTTGTGCTGGACGTCGCCGTCCGCACCCTGACGCGCACCAACCTGTTTGCCGACGTCCAGATCGGCGTGCAGCCGAACGGCGACCTGATCGTCCAGATCGTCGAAAACCCGATCATCAACCAGGTGGTCTTCGAGGGGAACAGCGCCCTGACCGAGGACAAGCTGCGCGAAGAAGTCACCATCAGCCCGCGCGGCATCTATACCCGCGCCCGGGTCCAGGATGACGTCGGCAAGATCGTCGAACTGTACCGCCTGTCGGGCCGCATTTCGGCAACCGTCACGCCCCAGATCGTTCAGCTGGATCAGAACCGCGTCGATGTGGTTTTCGAGATCGACGAGGGTCCCGAAACCGGCGTGCGGGCCATCACCTTCCTGGGCAATACGGCCTTCTCGGACGGCGAACTTCGCGAGGTCATGGTCACCGAGACCTCGAGCTGGTGGAAGCTGTTCACCTCCAACGACAACTACGACCCGAACCGGCTGGACTACGACCGCGAGCAGCTGCGGAAATTCTATACCAACCGCGGCTATTACGACTTCCGCGTTGTGTCTTCGATTGCCGAACTGGCCCCGAACGACTCGGCCTTCGGCATCACCATCACCGTGGATGAAGGCGATCGCTATAACTTCGGCGACGTTCAGGTGGTCACCGAGAACGACCGGCTGAATGCGGACTTCCTCAAGCTGCTGCTGCCGATCCAGTCCGGCGATCTGTACGAAAGCGACAAGATCGAGCAGGCGGTCGATGCTCTGACCTATGCGGCGGGCTCGGCGGGCTATGCCTTCGTGGAGATCAACCCGACCTATTCGGCCAACCCCGATACCGACACGGTCGACGTCACCTTCAACATCCGTGAAGGTCAGCGCGTCTATGTCGATCGCATCAACATCATCGGCAATACGCGCACGATCGATCCGGTCATCCGGCGCGAACTGATGCTGACGGAAGGCGACGCTTTCAACCGCACCCTGGTGGAACGGTCGCGCAACAACCTGCGGGCCCTGGGCTTCTTCAAGGACGTCACGATCGAGGAAACGCGCGGTTCCGCGCCCGACCGGTCGATCGTCAACGTCACGGTCCAGGAACAGCCTACCGGCGAGCTGTCGGTCGGCGCGGGCTTCAGTTCGGTCGACTCCTTCGTCATCAACCTTGGCATCTCCGAGCGGAACTTCCGCGGGCGTGGCCAGAACGTGGTGGCCCGGGTCGAGTGGGGCTCGCTGCGCCAGCAGGTCGATTTCCGCTTCACAGAGCCGAAATTCCTGGGCCGGGACCTGCGTGCGGGCTTCGACGTCTTCCACAGCCGCTATGATCTCAGCGAATATTCGTCCTACGACTATCGCTCGACCGGTGCGGGCTTGCGGATCTCCTATCCGCTGAACGGCTACACGCTGCTGAGCACGCGCTACTTCATCAAGTCGGATGAAATCATCGTTCCGGACGGCTATTGCGAAAGCTTCGGCTCGGGTTCGAACGCGCTTTGCGACCAGGTTGGCTCCTTCCTCAACTCCTCGGCGGGCTACACCCTGCTGGTGGATCGTCGGAACGATCCCGTGCGTCCCACGCGCGGCTGGACCGGATCGCTGCGTCAGGATTTCGCCGGCATCGGCGGCGACGTGAACTATGTGAAGACCGAGGCCGAGGTCTCTGCCTATTGGGGCATCACGCCCGAGTGGGTGGTCACGGCCCAGGCTTCGACCGGCTATGTCACCGGCTGGAACGGCGACCCGATCCGCATCAACGACCGCTTCTTCAAGGGCGGCAACAGCTTCCGCGGCTTCGAGACGGCGGGCATGGGGCCTCGCGACCTGACCACCACCGATGCTCTGGGCGGTAATTTCTACGCCATCGGCACGCTGGAACTGACCCTGCCGAACCGTCTGCCGGAAGAGTACGGCATCCGTACTTCGCTGTTCGTGGATATCGGCACCTTGGGCCTGCTCGACGATCGCTACACCCTGACCAGCGCCGGTCTGCCGGATGCGACGATCGCCGATGAGCTTTCGCTGCGTGCCTCGGCTGGCATCAGCATTCACTGGCGCTCGCCCATGGGTCCGATCCGTTTCGACATCAGCCAGATTTTGGCCGAAGAAGAATTCGATAAGACCGAGACCTTCCGGTTCTCGACTTCCACTCAGTTCTAAACCGCGGCGCGTTCCTGTCCGCACAAAGGCTTACGATGAAACTGCTCGCTTCCGGCGTGTTCGCTCTGGCCACCCTCATGGCCTCGTCCGCCCTCGCTCAGGCCCAGGCTCCCGCCAACTATGGCCCGGCCATCCCCGGCGTCTGCGTCTATTACGGTGCCCAGACCCTGGCCCAGTCGACCGTCGGCCAGTCGGTGTCCACGCGGATGAACGCCCTGTCCCAGGAAGTGGCCGGCGAACTGGCTCCCTACGCCCAGTCTATCGAAACCGAGATCACCGCCCTGCAACAGGGTCGGGCCTCGATCCCGCCCGCCGAGTTGCAGTCGCGCAGCCAGGCCGTCGAGCAGCGCATCCGTGAGGCTCAGCAGCTGGAACAAACCCGCCAGAACGAGCTGCGCTACACGCTGGACGTCCAGCGCCGCGCCATCGCGACGGCCGTCGATCCGATCATCGTTGCCGTTTATCAGGAGCGCGGCTGCGGCCTGCTGCTGGACCGTGAGTCGGTCTATCTGATGAACCCGGCCATGGACATCACGCCGACGGTGATCGAGCGTCTGAACGTCGCCCTGCCGTCGCTGAGCTTCAACCGCCTGCAAGTGCCGGTCGACCAGCAGCAGGCACAATAAGGTCACAACGCTCCGTGCCCGATCCGCGCTTTTTCGAGACTCTGGCACCGCTGACGGTCGCCGAAATCTCTGCGCGGACGGGGGCGGAACTGGTAAGGGGCGGCGACACGGTCATCACATCCGTCGCCCCCCTGGCCACGGCCGGACCGCAGTCGGTCACCTTCCTTTCAGATCGCAAGCTGGCCTCGTTGCTGGCGAAAACAGAGGCCGGGTGCGTGATCGTGCACCCCGGGTCGGTGGATGCCGCGCCGACCGGGGCGGCCGTCCTTTCGACGCGTGAACCGCAGGCGACCTGGGCCAGGGTGTCGGCCCTTCTTCACTGTCCCATTGCGCTGGACCGGACCATTTCAAGCGAGGCGGCCGAAGACGAGACCGTCGTGCTTGAGCCCGGCGTGGTCGTGGGCCCCGGGGCCCGGATCGGTTCGGGAACGCGGATCGGGGCCAATACTGTCATTGGGCCAGGGGTTCAGATCGGCCGTGGCTGTGCTGTCGGTCCCAATGTCACCATCGGCTTTGCCCTGATCGGCGACCGGGTGAAGATCATGGCCGGTGCCCGTATCGGCGAGGCGGGCTTTGGCGCGGCACCTTCGGCTCTCGGACCAGTCGATGTCCCCCAACTGGGCCGGGTGATCATCCAGGACGGCGTCACCGTGGGGGCCAACAGCTGCATCGACCGCGGGGCCTATGCCGACACCGTGATCGGCGAGAATACCAAGATCGATAATCTGGTCATGATCGCCCACAATTGCGTCATCGGGCGCAATGGCCTGCTGGCGGCGCACACCGGAATCTCGGGTTCGGTGACGGTCGGCGATAACGTCATGTTCGGGGGCAAGGCGGGCATCGGCGACCATCTGACCATCGGCGACGGCGCTCGGATTGCAGGCGGTGCAGGCGTGTTGGCGGACGTTCCGGCGGGCGAAACCTGGTCGGGATATCCGGCCAAGCCCCTGCGACAATCCTTGCGCGAAGCGATCTGGCTCGCCAAACAGGCGTCAGGAAAGACGCGCGCCGGATAAGGCTGCTGCTAGACGAGGCCCTGTATGAGTGACGACGGCAAGATCGACTATGCCGAGGTGATGCGCCGATTGCCGCACCGCTATCCCTTCCTGCTGGTGGATAGGGCCGAGGACTTCGTGGCCGGCACCTCCATCACCGGGATCAAGAACGTCAGCCACAACGAGCCCTATTTCCCCGGGCACTTCCCCATTGACCCCGTCATGCCGGGCGTGATGATCGTCGAGGCCATGGCCCAGACCGGGGCCCTGCTGATGTCCAAGACCATGGATGTCGCGGTCGAGGGCAAGGTCATCATGTTCATGTCGATCGACGGCGTCCGCTTCCGGAAGCCGGCGCGTCCCGGCGACCAGTTGAAGATGAAGGTCGTGGTGACCCGCGCGCGCGGCGACGCCTACAAGTTCAAGGGCGAGACCTATATCGACGACAAGCTGGCGGCCGAGGCCGAGTTCATGGCCATGGTCGTCACCGTGGCCCAGCCGGTCGACGCATGACGCATATCCACCCCACGGCCATTGTCGATTCCTCGGCCCGGCTGGCCGAGGATGTGGTGATCGGACCCTGGTCCACGGTCGGGCCCGGCGTGACCCTGGCCGCCGGGGTGCATCTGGTCAGCCATGTCGTGATCCAGCAGGATACGACGGTGGGCGAGCGGACGATCATCCACCCCTTCGCCGTGATCGGGGGCGACCCCCAGCACAATGGCTACAAGGGCGAGCCGGTCCGCCTCGAAATCGGGTCCGACAACTCAATCCGCGAGCATTGCACCTTCAACCGCGGAACGCCCCAGGGCAGCGGCGTCACACGGGTCGGCTCAAACGGCCTGTTCATGACCGGAGCGCACGTCGGGCATGATGCGGTGGTGGGTAACCATGTGGTCATGGCCAACCAGGCGACACTGGGCGGGCACGCCCAGGTCGGCGACAAGGTTTTCCTCGGCGGACTGTGTGCGGTTCATCAGAACGGACGGGTCGGCCAGGGGGCGATCGTCGGCGGGCTGGCTGCCGTCACACGCGATGTCATTCCCTATGGCTCGGCCTGGGGCAATCACGCCCAGCTTCACGGCCTCAACCTGATCGGCCTGAAGCGCAAGGGCTATGGCAAGGACGCGGTGCGGCGCTTGCTGGCTGCGTTCCGCGACCTGTTCGAAGGGCAGGGGGTCTTTGCCGATCGACTGGACACGGTCGAAGCCACCTATGCCGATCTGCCCGAGATCATGGAGATCGTCGCCTTCATCCGGGCGGGGGCCAAGCGTCCGCTGTGCCTGCCCGGCGAATGACAGCGCCCGCGAAACTGGGCCTGATCGCAGGTGGCGGGGCTCTGCCCGTCTCGGTGGCCGCCCGTTGTGAGGCGGAGGGACGGCCGGTGTTCGTGGTGCGGCTGGCCGGGTTCGCCGATCCCCACCTTGCCCGCTATCCCGGAATCGATGCGGGCATGGCCGAAATCGGACGGACCCTGTCGGCCCTCAAGAAGGCAGGATGCGAGGCTGTGTGTTTCGCCGGCACCGTCAACCGGCCGGACTTCAAGACCCTGAAGCCCGATTTCAAGGGCGCGACCCTGCTGCCCGGCATCGTGGCGGCAGCGGCCAAGGGGGACGACGCCCTGCTGCGCAAGATCCTCTCGATCTTCGAGGGCGAAGGCTATGCCGTGCTGGGGGCCGACGACATTCTGGGCGGTGAGACCCTTCCCGCCGGTGCCCTGGGCGCCGTCGTGCCGTCTGAAGCGCACTTGGCCGATCTCAAGAAGGCGCTGCATGTCGCCGAAAAGTCCGGCGAACTCGATATTGGCCAGGGTGCGGTCGTCTGTGACGGCCTGGTGCTGGCGGTCGAGGCTCAGGAGGGGACGGACGCCATGCTGATGCGTGTCGCGGGCCTGCCAGCCGACCTGCGGGGTTCGGACGCGGCTCGCAAGGGTGCGCTGGGCAAGGCGCCCAAGCCTATCCAGGATCTCAGGGTCGACATGCCTGTTATCGGCACCCGCACGATCGAGCTGGCCGCTGCGGCTGGACTGGCGGGCGTGGGTGGCGTGGCCGGACGGGTCATCGTGATCGACCGGCCTGCCGTTATCGCCGCCGCCGACCGCCTGGGCCTTTATGTCTGGGGCGAGGGCGGATGAGCGGACTGAAGATCATGCTGGTTGCGGCCGAGGCCTCGGGCGACGCCCTGGGGGCCGGTCTGGCGCGCGCTCTGCGGGCCCGCAGTCCTGACATCGGCTTCGTCGGCGTGGGCGGACCGCGGATGGCGGACGAGGGCATCGTCAGCCCCTTCGACATCGCGGACCTGTCCATCTTCGGCTGGATCGACGGCTTGCGGGCCTATGGCCGGGTAAAGGCGCGAGTGGCCGATACGGTCGCCCTGGCGCGGCGCGAACGTCCGGATGCTGTCATCCTGATCGACAGCTGGGGCTTTACCATTCGCGTGGCCCAGGCGATCCGCGCGGAGATGCCGGCCATCAAGCTGATCAAATACGTCGGACCCCAGGTCTGGGCCTCGCGCCCGGGCAGGGCGAAGACCTTGGCCGCGGCGGTGGATCACCTGTTGGCGCTCTATCATTTTGATGCGCCGTTTTTCGAGCGCGCCGGCCTGCCGACGACGGTCGTGGGGTCGCAGGCCCTGCATGTGGATATGCACAGTGCGGACGGTGCCCGGTTCCGCGCGCGTCACGCCATCGCGCCGGACGCGCCGCTCCTTCTGGTCCTGCCTGGCAGCCGCCCGTCCGAGATTGCGCGGATGACGCCTGTTTACGAAGGTGCGGTGGCGCGCCTGAAGGCGGCCGATCCGGCCTTGAATGTCGCGGTGGTGGTGGCGGGGACGGTCGCCGAGGACGTCACGGCGCGCGTTGCGACCTGGCCATTCCGCGTCCAGCTGGTGCAGGAGGCGGAGAAGTACGACGCCATGAAGGCCGCGACCGTAGCCATGGCCACCAGTGGCACCGTCTCGACCGAGCTGGCCCTGGCCGGGGCTCCCATGGTCATCGGCTACCGGTTCGATCCGCTCAGCTATGCGATCATGCGGCCCTTCTTCACGGGCAAGTTCGCGACCCTGTTCAACACCGCCGCTGACGAGGAGATCGCGCGCGAGCTGATCCAGGCGGACGCCACGCCCGAACGGTTCGCCGCCGCCGTTGGGCGGTTGCTGTCCAATCACGATCTGCGCCAGGATCAGGCGGCACGACAGACCGCCGCGCTGGACCTGATGGGGCGCGGCGGGCCGAACCCTTCGGACCTGGCGGCCCAGGCCGTTCTGGACGTCATTGCCGACTCTGCACCGGCTTGAGCGTCGTCATTCCGGGTTCTTCGCACGGCGAAGGCCCGGAATGACGCAGCAGCCCCTTAATCCTCTACCGGCGGCGCGAAGCGGATCGTCACATTGACGCGTGATCCCGAGACGGCCCGCCCATCGACGGTGCGTGGGCTCATGCGGAAATGCCGTGAGAGGCTGGATGCCGCCCGGCCGAAGCCATAGCCGTTCGGCGTCTCGCTGGTAACGGCGCACGATCCGACCGAGCCGTCACCCTGGACCACGCACTGCAGGGTCGCCGTCCCGCCGATCCCGGCCTGCATGGCGCGTTCGGGATAGGCGCGTTCCATCTGGGCCGCGCTGGGTCGGCGGACCCAGTCAGGCTGGCTGATGATCGGGTTTGCGGCCGGCTCTGCAGGCACCGTGCCGGTGCCGGACGGTTCGGCATCGCGAACCGGCTGGGTCAGGTTGATGACCGGGCCCGGGCGGGTGGCGACGGGGTCTTCGTTAAGCGGCACGACCAGCACCTCGGTCGGCTGAGTCGGCGCGGGCGTCTCGTTGAAGACGGGCGTCGGGGCCGGGGGCTGGGGATCGGCATTGGCGGGCGGCGGCGGCTTGATCGAAGGGATCATGTCGATCCGGATGGTCGGGGGATCGGGCACGATCTCTGCCGGCGGCATTTCGAACCGCTGGTAATAGAGCAGCGCCCCGGCGGCCACATGGGCCAGTCCCACCACACCGATCGCCACCCAGGTCGCGCGGGGCAGTCGGGTCTTCCGTTCGCCATAGTCAAAGGGGCTGACCGCGCCGGGTCCTCCCGCCGTCTTGATCATCATGGCCGTCCACTCCCAGTCCGATGCGCCCCCACGCAAGCGTCCCTGAGCAGAGTTGGCGCGCCGGTTGCGGCAAGTTTTGGGCGAACGGCCGCAGGTGAAAAGTAAGGTTTGATTAACCATGATCGCCCAGCCTCGCGGATCATGGCGATCTCGGCGATTCCCTCGGGCGGTGGTGTGGAGGCAGCGATCCATCGCGCCTCGATCGCCACCGGCGTGGATTTCGACTTCCTGATGCGGACCGCGCGCCGGGAAAGCGCAATGAACCCGGCGGCCCAGGCGCGGACCTCCTCGGCAGCGGGCTTGTTTCAATTTATCGAACAGACTTGGCTGGGCACGCTGAAGGCGCATGGGGCCAAGCACGGCTATGGCCAGTATGCCGATCTGATCTTCAAGGGAGCCGACGGGCGTTGGCGGGTCGAGGGATCGGCCCGGAATGTCGTGCTGGACCTCAGGTTCGATCCCCAGGCCGCCTCGACCATGGCAGCGGAACTGACGGCGTCGAATGCAGCCTATCTGCGCGGTCGCACAGGCCGTGAACCCGATGCGGGCGACCTCTATGCGGCCCATTTCCTGGGGCCGGCGGGCGCTGCGACCCTGATGGAGGCGATGACGACGCGGCCGGGAGCCAGTGCGGCGGCCCTGTTCCCTCAGGCGGCGGCGGCGAACAGGTCCATCTTCTATCGAGACGGCCGCCCGGCGACCGTGGCCGAGGTGCACGCCAATCTGAAGCGATCGGCAGGTGAGGGCGCGCCGGCTTCGCTGTCCACCTCGCCATCGATGCCGGTTCTCAGCGAGCAGGATCGTATGCTGGCCGCACGGCTGGATCGCCTCAAGCAGGATCAAAGCCTGTTGGCTCTTCTGCTGGGCCAGGACGGCGACGGCGGCATGAGCGGTATTGGCGGCGGATTTGGCGGGGCGTTCGGGCCGCCGCCGTCGAAAGTGGTCTGAACGCTGCATCCCTTCGCGGCCATGGTAAACCGGCGTTAAGCACGCAGGGCGCAGCTTGTCAGACGAGACGCGGTCCGCCCGCGCGACGACATCTTTGAGAGCCCAGCCATGACGGCCTTCCGCGCAAGCCTGACCGACGTCGACATCCGCCGCCTGATCAAGGCGACGGACGATGACGACCGCGCGGCCGCGGCACACAAACTGTGCCGCAACATGGAGAAGGCCGAACTGTCGGAACAGGATCGCGCCGCAGCGCAAAAGATCCTGCGCATGCTGGCTCATGATGCGGCCGAACTGGTTCGGCGCGCCATGGCCGTGACGCTGAAGGCCTCGGACCTGATTCCCCGCGATGTCGCCCGCCAGCTCGCGGCGGACGTCGACAGCGTGGCCCTGCCCATCATCGGCTTTTCACCGGCCTTCGACGACGAGGACCTGATCGAGATTGTTCGGGGCGGCTCTGCCGTTCGCCAGGTCGCCATCGCCGGGCGTGCGCGGGTGTCGCGTGATGTGGCCGAGGCCGTGGCCGAGGTCGGCTGCAAGGAAGCGGTCCGCACCCTGGCCGCCAACGACAATGCCGATGTGTCGGAACGGGCCATGGCCCAGGCGGTCGATCGGTTCGGCGATACGGGCGAGGTGGTGACGGCCCTGGCCTATCGTCAGGTCCTGCCGCTCAGCATCACAGAGCGGCTTGTGGCGCTGGCCAGTGACGCAGTGCGCGAGCATCTGGTGACCCGTCATGCGATCGCGCCGGAGACGGCCATCCGCCTGGCCCAGTTCGCGCGCGAGCGGGCCACGGTCGATCTGGTGGATCAGGCTTCGTCCAGCGCCGACCTGCCGCGGTTTGTGGCGAACCTCAATGCGCGCAAGGCCCTGACGGCGTCGCTGCTGCTGCGGGCCCTGGCGCGCGGCCAGATGGCATTGTTCGAACACGGACTGGCAGAGCTGGCCAGCACACCACACCAACGGGCCTGGCTGATGGTCCACGACGCCGGGCCTCTGGGGCTGAAGGCCATCTATGACCGGGCCGGTCTGCCGCCTCGCCTGTTCCATGCCTTCCGTGCCGGGGTCGATACCTGGCGTGCCTTGCAGGCCGAGGGTGCCGATACGTCCGGAGAGGCCTTCCGCCAGACCATGCTGGAGCGGTTCCTGACGCAGCGCCCCAACGCTTCGCGCGAGGATCTGGCCTATCTGATGGAACGGCTGGACCAGGAGCCGATGCCGGTTCGTTCGCAGGTCAGCGCGGCGGCATAGAGGACGTTAAGGCGTCAGCCCCGATGTTCGGCGACCCGGGCTTCCAGGGTCTCGGCCAGAACGCGTCCGGTCGGGTGATCATCGGTCTGGATGCCATCGCGGACGACTGCGCGGATCGCATCGATATGAGCGTCCACCAGCATCATCGGGGCGTGCATGCGCTTTTCCGGATCGTCCATCATCCGGCACAGCGAAGCGGCCAGCCGGGTGACGAGCGGATACTGATAGGTCGTGCCCAGGCCTTTCAGGTCGTGGGCGCGGAAATACAGCGCCTCGGCTGTGGCGGGCGTATAGCCCTGGGCCCGGATTTCGGCCTGAGCCTGGTCCAGCTTGACGATCTCGTCCTGGAGCCACTGCCCGAATTGGGAGGCCATGGCCGCGAGGGCTTCCTCTGCCTTGGCAATGGCCTTGGCATCAATGGCACCGAAGCCGCCTCCGACCTTCATGCGAAGGGTGTTGGGCGGGCGGATGACCTGGGCCGAATTGCTCACGGGTGGCACTCCTGACGATAACGCAGTCAGCATCGCCTGTGGCGGTTAAGAAGCCGTTCGTGCTCAGCCGGTGAATTGTTCGGCCAGGACGCGCTCTTCGAAAGACCGCCCTGCATCGAACAGCATGGTCAAGGCGACGTCCCGGCGCTCGCGCACCTCGACCCGCGTCACGCGCCGGACTTCGAAACTGTCGGCGGTGGCGCTGACGGGGCGTTTGTCCGCTTCCAGCACCTCGAAGCAGACGCGGGCCTGATGCGGCAGCAGAGCCCCGCGCCAGCGGCGGGGACGAAAGGCGCTGATCGGCGTCAGGGCCAGGATACGTGCGTCCATCGGCACGATCGGACCATGAGCGGACAGATTATAGGCGGTCGACCCTGCGGGGGTGGCCACCAGGCAGCCATCACAGCTGAGCTCTTCCAATCGAACCTTGCCGTCAACGCTGATCCGCAGCTTTGCGCTCTGGCGCGTCTGGCGCAGCAGGGAGACTTCGTTGATCGCCAAGCCGCTCTGCACCTGTCCGCTCTCGGTCCAGGCGTCCATCTGAAGGGGGTGGATGACGGTGGGGTCTGCGCCGCTGATCCGCTCGATCAGGCCTTCTTCGTCATAGTCGTTCATCAGAAAGCCGACGGAGCCCCTGTTCATCCCGAACACGGGGATCGGACGCTTCAGATTGGCGTGCAGGGTCTCAAGCATGAAGCCATCGCCGCCCAAGGCCACGATGACGTCGGCGCGGTCCTCAGGGACGGCATCATAGCGTTCGGCCAGCCGGCTTCGCGCCACCTGGGCCTCCGGGCGGTCGCTGGCAACGAAGGCAAGCAAAGGTGGGGGGGCTGAGGCGGTCACCGGCGCAGGTCGCCTGACCTGTGAGCCGATGTCAAACCGTTCCGGGGATGTCGGCCTGCACCAGGGCGCGGAAGGCTCGCGCTGCCGAGATAGGCGAGATGTCACCACGCAGCCAGACGGCCGCGCCCGCATCGCCGGGCGGTCCACCGTTCAACCGCCGAATGTCGTCCAGCAAGGCCGGAAAGGCGGCCCGGTCGATCCCGACGCTGGCGCAGGCATAGTAGAGGCTCTCGGGCGTCTTGGCCGCCAGAGCCTCGCGCACCTGGCCGAGGCTGTATCCGCCCAGCGTGGCCATGGCCTGGGCGAACAGGCTGAGGCGCGATTCACGGATGGCGCGGATCAGGAAGCCGGCCTTCAGCTGGCCGGCGGCCTGCATCTTGTCGATCAGACGTCGTTCCATCTCCTCGCGGTCGGGATCCGGGGCGACGACGGCCGAGGGTTGGGCGTTGCGCCAGGCCCCGTCGACGGCCTTGTCGATCTCGGCCTGCAGGGCTTGCTCGTCGATACTGAAGCGCTCGGCGATCGATTGGCGCAGGGCCGCGCCGACCCATTGGTAGAGCTGGCGCGCCTGCACGTCACTAAGGCGGGGGTGGCGGGTCAGCGGCGCACGCAAGGCGGCGATGCGACGCGAATGATCCACCATACGGCGCAGGCCCTCGCCGCTGATTTCTGCCGTCCGGTTCGAAGCCAGGGCCGTCAGGGTCGCAGGTTCGGCACGGTCGATGATGGCATCGGCAACACGTCCGCTCAGGCGGGGGCGGCGTGCGACTTCGATCTGATGCTCGATGGTGGCCTGGACCAGAATGGCCAGCAGGTCTTCGTCCTGCAGCAGGGGGCTGGCAGCAATGATGGGCCGCGCGATTTCGATCTCGTCCAGGGCCAGTACATTGACCAGCGCCTTGGGGGCCCATTCGGCGTGCGCCAGACGTTCCGAAAGGATGCGGCGCACGTCCCGTTCAGCCTGCCGCGCCAGCAGGAGGAAGATCTCACCGAGAACCGGAGACAGCTCTCCACTGGGCGGCTGCGCGTCGCAAAGGGCGGTGATGCCCAGCAGCAGCCGCTGGCGGTCGTCCGACGTTCGGCTCTGGGCCAGGGCAAGCAGATCGGCCAGTGCCGGCGCAGGGCGCTTCGGATCATGATAGGCCAGGGCGGACAAAGGCGTGGCTCCGTCAGAGAGTGCAGCTCACCGTCTCTTCGGCCCATCATGTGGCCAAGCTTCTAAACGGGCCGTTAACCACGACCGCCTTGACGGGTGGCTGGTGCGGCGCGACCTTGGGTTGGTCCTGTATCGAGACCCGGAGCGATCGATGGCCGACGGCAACACACCCTCCTTGAAGTCGCGCGTGTCCGAGGCGGAGTGGCAGGCGCGCGTCGATCTGGCCGCCCTGTATCGGCTGGTGGCGCTGCATGGGTGGGACGACATGATCTTCACCCACATTTCCGCGCGCGTGCCGGGGCCCGAGCACCACTTTCTGATCAACCCATACGGCTACTATTTCGAGGAGATCACGGCCTCGTCCCTGGTGAAGGTCGATCTTGAGGGGAACGTCGTTCAGGAGACGCAGAACTTCATCAATCCAGCCGGCTTCACCATCCATTCGGCCATCCATGCCGCGCGCGAGGATGCTCATTTCGTCATCCACCTGCACACCGTGGCCGGGGTCGGCGTGGCGGCTCAGCAGGAGGGATTGCTGCCGATCGGCCAGAATGCCTGCCTGCTGCAGCATCAGGTCGCCTATCATGGATATGAGGGCCTGGCGCTGAACCACGACGAGCGGGAGCGGCTGGTGGCAGATCTGGGCGACAAGCCGCTGATGCTGCTGCGCAACCACGGCACCTTGGCGGTGGGACAGACGGCGGCGGCGGCCTGGGTCGGGATGTTCTTCCTGGAACGAGCTTGCGCCCAGCAGGTGGCGGCCCTGTCCGTCGGCCGCGACCATGTCCTGATCGCGCCCGAGGCCGCCCAGGCCGAGACCAAGGAACAGGGCAGGGGTATCGGCTTCATCTCGGCCCTCGCCTGGCCGGGAGCCCTGCGCATGCTGGATCGGAAATCCCCGGGTTACGACGTCTGATGCCGCATGCCGGGGGGCTGGCAGTCGGATTGATGGGGCTGGCGCTTGCCGCGCCTGCGGCCGCGGGGCCGTGGACCTGGGCCAAAGGCGAGGGCCAGGCGATTCTCAAGGCCGAATACATGGTCGCCGACGACGGCTTCGATCCCGATGGCCGCCGTGTCCCCTTGCCGGAACAGCGCAGCGACGCGGTCCTGGCCCTGTTCACCGAATACGGCCTGACCGACCGGCTGACCCTGCAATTCAAGGCTGAGTATCAAAGCGGTGAGGACGCCTTCGTCGATTATGAGGGCCGAGGGCCGATCGAGGTGGGTCTGACCTGGCAGGTCTGGCGTGACGACCGGGCGGCGGTGTCGCTTTATGGCGGCTATTCGGACGGCGGCGAGGGCCGCAACGCCGGATATGCAGCCCCCGGAGAGGGCGAGCGCGACTGGGAGGTCCGCATCGCGGCGGGCCGGTCGTTCGAGGGAATGGGCGGTGCCTGGGGACCGGATCGAACCTTTGTCGATGTGCAGGCGGCGCGGCGCATACGCCAGGGTCTGCCTGACGAGACCCGGATCGACGCCACCCTTGGCGGGCATTTCGGCGAAGACTGGATGATCCTGGGACAGGCGTTCGGCGGCGTGGCGGATGACGATCGCGCGCGCTGGCTGTCAATCGAAGCATCCTTGGTGCGCCGCTTCGGGGATTGGAGCCTGCAGGGCGGATGGCGGCAAACCGTCGCGGGACGCGAGACGCCCGTTGCCTCCGGGCCCGTGATCGCGGTGTGGCGGCGGTTCTGACCGCAACATTTCGTCGCGACGGAATCTGGAACTGAGGCCGTTACACAGACTTTAGTTGCGTCGATCGCGAGACGGCTTTAGCCGGGCCGCTCGCCGTCCGGAGTCCAGAGCCGCGTGATCAAACGACATTTCTTCCTCGTCGCTGCGGCGGTCCTCTTGGGACTGATGGTCGTGGCCGCCGTTATCCGCATCGCCTTTGCCGAGGATGAAGGCGGACCCGGTGCCCGCGGTCCCGGCGGGCCGGGCGGTGGGCGCGGGCAGACGGTATCTGCCGCGGAAGTCGGAGCGCGCACCTTCTCGGACGAGATTCGGGTGCTGGGCGTTGCGAGGGGACGGCGATCGGTCAACATCACCTCGCCGACGACCGAACTGATCACGCGGGTTCTGTTCACGGATGGTCAGACGGTGGCGGCGGGCACGCCTCTGGTCGAACTTCAGGCTCGCGAGGAAGACGCCGGCATCATCGAGGCACGCGCCAACGTCGAGCAGGCGCAGCGCGAGTACGACCGATACAAGACCTTGACCGATCGCGGCATCGCCCCGCGCATCATGCTGGAACAGGCCGAGACGGCGCTGGCCACCGCGCGCGCCTCTTTGGCTGCGGCGCAGGCTCGCCGGGGTGACCGCGTGATCCGGGCGCCTTTCTCCGGTGTGCTGGGCCTCTCGACGGTCACGGCAGGGACGCTGGTCAATCCGGGGGCTGTCATCGCCACCCTGGACGACATCGGTGTGATCCGCGTCGATTTCCCGGTCCCCGAGCGTTATCTGGGCAGTCTGAGAGCGGGGACGCCACTGATCGCGACGGCGGATGCCTATGGCGATCAGCAGTTCAGCGGGCGGATCGCCCTGATCGACACCCGCATCAACGAACAGACCCGCTCAGCCACGGCGCGGGCGGAATTCCCCAACCCCGGTGGCCGCATCCGCCCCGGCATGCTGGTGCGCGTCGCCGTCCAGCAGGGTGTCCGCCAGGCTCCCGCCGTGCCGGAATCGGCCGTTCAGTATGAGGGGGAGGGGGCTTTCGTGTATCGCATCGCCCCTGGCGAACGAGGCTCTACCGCTCAGCGGGTCGAGGTACAGCCCGGTGCCGTCGAAGGCGGCTTCGTCGAGATCATGTCCGGCCTTGAGCCTGGCGATCGGGTCGTCGGATCGGGCCTGAACCGCATCCAGCCCGGATCGCCCGTGCGGGTGGCGGGCCAAGGCAGTGCTCCGGCGGCGGGTCGCCGCCCATGATGCTGTCCGACCTGTCGGTCCGGCGCCCCGTCTTTGCGGCCGTGGCGGCCATCGTCCTGTGCGTTGTGGGTCTGGCGGCGTTCTTCGCGACGCCGGTGAGAGAACTGCCAGACGTCGATCCACCGATCGTGTCGGTCAGCACCTCCTATGCGGGGGCATCTGCAGAGGTCATCGAAAGCCGGATCACCGAACCGATCGAGCAACAGATTGCGGGCATTCCCGGCATCGAGCGGATCAACTCGACCAGCCGCGACGGGCGATCCAGCGTCAACATCGAGTTCGCCCTGGATCGCGACATCGACGATGCCGCCAACGACGTGCGCGACCGGATTTCGCGCGTGGTCGGGCGCCTTCCCGATCAGGCCAATCCGCCCGAGGTCTCCAAGGCTGACAGCGATTCCCAGCCGATCATCATTCTGTTCCTGCGCTCCACGACCCTGAACCGGCTGGAGCTGACCGATTATGCGGACCGCTATCTGATTGACCGGCTGGCCACGGTGCCGGGCGTGGCTCAGGTGCAGATCTATGGCGAGCAGCGCTATGCCATGCGGATCTGGCTGGACGCGGCGGCCTTGGGGGCACGCGGCCTCACCGTTTCGGACGTCGAGAATGCGCTCACCAGCCAGAACGTCGAGCTGCCGGCTGGTGCGCTGGAATCCGCCGACAAGGATTATACGGTCCGGGTCGCGCGCACCTATGCCCGGGCCGAGGACTTCGCCCAGTTGCCGATCGGTGCAGCGGGGACGGCGGGGGCACAGTCAGGTGGAAACGCTGGCACCAGCGCGGTTCAGGCCAGCCCCAGCGGTGCGACCGGCGCTCTGCAATCGGGGACGTCCTACGTCACGCGTCTGGGCGACGTCGCCCGGATTGAGGAAGGTCCCGCCGAGGATCGACGTCTGTTCCGAGGCAATGGCGTAGACCAGATCGGTCTGGCCATCACCCGCCAGGCCCAGTCGAACGACCTGGCCATCTCCGACGGCGTCAAGGCCATGATGGAAGAGATCAGGCCCAGCCTGCCGCCGGGATCGGAACTGCAGATCGGCCGCGACAATTCGGTCTTTACCAGTCACGCCATCGACGAGGTCTGGATCACCATGGCCATTTCGATGGCGCTGGTGGCCCTGGTCAATTTCGTCTTTCTGGGCACGCTGCGGGCAGCCATCATCCCGTCGGTGGTGGCTCCGATCTGCCTGTTGGCCACCTTTATCGTTCTGGCACCATTCGGATTTTCACTGAACCTGCTGACCCTGTTGGCCCTGGTTCTGGCCATCGGCCTCGTCGTCGATGACGCCATCGTGGTGACCGAGAACATCCAGCGTCGCCTGGATCACGGCGAGCCGCCGCTGGTGGCAGCAGAGCGGGGAGCCCGTCAGGTGTTCTTCGCCGTTGTGGCGACGACGATCGTGCTGCTGGCGGTCTTTGCGCCCCTGCTGTTCCTGCCCGGCTATGTCGGCCGTCTGTTCGTGGAACTGGCGGCGGCGATTGCGGCGGCCGTGGCCTTCTCGGCCTTCCTGGCGCTCAGCCTTTCGCCCATGCTGGCGTCGCGCATCCTGCGGCCTGCCACCGGCAACGGCTGGTTGGCCCAGCGCGTCGATCGGGCCATGGATGCGGTCAAGACGTCCTATGGTCGGTCGCTGAACGCCCTGCTGGGCAAGCGCGCGGCCGTGGGGGGCGTGGCGGCCCTGATCGTTCTGGTCGGAGCCGGAGCGTGGGGACTGATGACCATCCTGCCGGACGAACTGGTTCCAGCCGAGGACCGCGGCCAGGTCGGCATCCGGGTCCAGGGACCAGAGGGTGCGGGATACGACTATACCCGCAAGATCATGCTGGGCCTGGAGCCCATCCTGGCCGAGTACAAGGCCAGCGGCGAGGTCGAGAGTTATTTGGTTTCCGCCCCCGGCTTCGGCGGCGGCAGTTTCAACTCGGGCAATGCCAGCCTGACGCTTGTGGACTGGTCCGAGCGCACACGTTCGGCCGATGAGATCGCCCAGGAGCTGAACGGCAAGCTGCGCGGTCAGACCGATGCCCAGGTCAATGCCTCGGTTCCCGGAGCCTTTCAGCGCGGCGGCGGCAACTCCAACTCCGTCGAGATGGTGGTGACCGGGTCCGAGTATGACGACATCTTCCGCTGGCTTCAGCCCATCCTGGCCGCGGCACTCGACAATCCGGGCTTCTCGCGACCGCGCCTGAACTACGAACCCAATGCCCCCCGTCTTCTGGTGGATGTTGATCCGGAAAAGGCGGCGGCCCTGGGCGTGTCGTCACAGGAAATCGGCCGCACGCTCGAGACCATGTTCGGATCGCGCCGTGCCACCACCTACATCAAGGGCGGCCAGGAATATGATGTCATCTTGCAGACCGAGCGGGACAATCGGCGCAATGTGACCGACCTGGAAGCCCTGTATGTCTCGACGGGCGCGGGCAATCTGGTCCCGCTCTCGTCGGTCGTGACCACCCAGACCAGTGGCGACACGCCCGATCGGCGTCGGCTGGATCGGCAACGCTCGATCTCGCTCAGTGCCGATCTGAATCCCGGCACCACCATCGCCGACGCCATCGCCTTCCTGGAGGCCGAGGTGGCCAAACAGCCCACGGGCGTGGCCACGACGCAATGGGGCGGTGCCGCTCGAGATCAGCAGGAGGCAGGCAGCGCCGTAGCCATCGCCTTCGGCCTGGCGCTACTGCTGGTGTTCCTGGTGCTTGCGGCCCAGTTCGAAAGCTGGATCACCCCGGCGGTGATCATGCTGACCGTGCCCTTGGCAGCGGCCGGTGGTCTGTTTGGCCTGTTGATGGCGGGGTCCAGCCTGAACATTTATTCCCAGATCGGCCTGATCATCCTGATCGGTGTGGCGGCCAAGAATGGCATCCTGATCGTGGAGTTCGCCAACCAGCTGCGCGACCAGGGCCGCTCGATCCGGGAAGCAATCATCGAAAGCTCGACCCTGCGTCTGCGGCCCATCGTCATGACCTCGATCGCCACCGCCTTCGGGGCTCTCCCGCTGGTCCTGTGGCAGGGCGCAGGCGCGGGCAGTCGCCAGACGATCGGCGTCGTCATCTTCGCCGGGGCCATCTTCTCGACCCTGCTGACGCTGTTCGTGGTGCCGGTGATCTATGGCGTCCTGGCCCGGTTCACCAAGTCGCCGGAATATACCGCCCGCAAGATCGAGGAGTGGGAGGCACAGGAGGCCGGCAGCGGTGACCGCCCGGCCGTACCGCTGGGCTAGGATTGGCATTTTAGCGTGACGACTTCTCAGTCACCGTCATTCCGGGGCGCTCGCAGAGCGAACCCGGAACCCAGGAGGACGGGGCGAAAGTCTGAAGCGTCGTCGCGTCAGTGACCGGTTCCTGGGTTCCGGGTTCTTGGCTGCGCCAAGCCCCGGAATGACGGGTCAGGCTTGAATGCCGACTGGCACTAGGGCTGCTCTGGGGCGAACCCCGTCTCGACCTTCAGATAGGCGATGACGTCGCGGCGGTCGGTGGCATCGGGCAGTCCGGCAAAGCTCATCTTGTTGCCGGGCAGGAAGGTGCGCGGCCCACTCAGCCACTGGTCCAGCTTCTGTGCGTCCCAGGTGAAGCCTGCCTCCTTGAGCGCCTTGGAATAGTTGTAGCCGGGATGGGTGCCCGCCGTGCGCCCGAACAGGCCGTACAGATGCGGACCCGTCATGTTGGATCCGCCCTCGGCGATCGTGTGGCACGACCGGCAACGGGCAAATGCCCGGCGGCCATTCTCCAGGTCACCCTGGTTGTAGGGAGCGGGCAGGGCGGCCAGCAGTGTCAGCTTCTCGGCTTCCGTCGGCGCAGGACGGGCAGGTGCGGCCGGGGCCGCAGGCTCTCCCGACCCACAGGCGACCAGGGTGGTCGAGGCCAGCGTCGTCAGGGTCAGGATGGCGATCAGGCGTTTCATATGGCGCTCCCCTTGTCCTTTTCCTGATAGCGAAACCGCCACGGACGGCAATGGCGATGATCGGGGCGTCAGGTCGCACTGGACGCGGCGGGCGCGCTCCTGATAATCAGTGTCAACAACTGTAGACCTGCGCCGCGCCCTGCGGCGACTAGCGAGTGTCATGACCGATACAATTCGACTGAGCCAGGCCCGCGTCGGCGATCGCGGCGTCATTGTGCAGGTGGGCGAGCATTGCCACCACGAAGACCACAAGGCCGAACTGGAACGCCGCCTTCTGGAACTGGGCTTCGTCGAGGGCGCGCGGATCGAACTGATGCATCAGGGTCTGTTCGGCGGCGATCCTATCGCCCTGCGCGTCGATGACATGAGGGTGGCTCTGCGCCGGCACGAGGCCGACAGCCTGACGATCCGTCTGGACGGGATCGCCGCCTGATGGACATGGCAGTGCGCACGGCCCGCGTCGCCCTGGTCGGCAATCCCAACAGCGGCAAGACCGCCCTGTTCAATGCCCTGACAGGTGCCCATCAGAAGGTCGCCAACTATGCTGGCGTGACCGTCGAGCGGAAGGAGGGGATCATCCGCTCCGCCTCCGGCCGCACTCTGTCCGTGCTGGACCTGCCCGGCACCTATTCGCTGCGGGCACGCAGTCCGGATGAAGAAGTCACCCGCGATGCCGTGCTGGGTCGTCTGGCGGGAGAGCCGGAGCCGGACGTCATCCTGTGCGTCGCCGATGCCACCAATCTGCGGCTGGTGCTGCGCCTGATCCTGGAACTGAAACAGGTCGGGCGGCCGATGGTCCTGGCCCTGAACATGTACGACATTGCCCAGCGGCAGGGCCTTCGGATCGATCTGGAACGGCTGTCGAGCGAACTGGGCGTGCCGATCGTGACGACGGTAGCGACTCGGAAGCGCGGCATCGAAGACCTGATTTCGGCCATCGAGGCGGCGGTGCATGCCAGCGACCTGGCGGGCTCCGGCAGCGTCTGGGCCGCCCCCGATGCCGATGGCATCCGCGCCGCGCACAAGCGGGCCGAACAGATCATGAAGGCCTGCGTCCGGCCGCCCGAGCGGCCCGACACCCTGACGGGGCGGATCGACGGCGTGCTGCTGCATCCGGTGGGCGGCCTTCTGATCCTGCTGGCGCTGCTGTTCGTGATGTTCCAGGCCGTGTTCAGCTGGGCCGGCCCGCTGATGGACGGGATCGAGGCGGGCATGGGCCTGTTGGCCGCCGGTGTCGCGTCGATCGTTCCGGACGGCCTGATGCAGAGCCTGATCGTCGACGGCCTGATCTCCGGGGTAGGCAGCGTCCTGGTCTTTCTGCCCCAGATCGTGATCCTGTTCGCCTTCATCATCCTGCTGGAAGACTTCGGCTACATGGCCCGGGCAGCCTTCCTGATGGACCGGATCATGGGCGGAGCGGGCCTGCATGGCCGGGCCTTCATCCCGCTGTTGTCCAGCTTTGCCTGCGCGATTCCGGGCGTGATGGCGACGCGGGTTATCGACAACCGCCGCGATCGCCTGACCACCATCATGGTCGCCCCACTGATGACCTGTTCGGCGCGGATCCCCGTCTACACCCTGATCATTGCCGCCTTCATCCCGAACGAGACGGTGTGGGGCTTTGCCAATCTGCAGGGTCTGGTGATGTTCGGGCTCTATGCGGCGGGCATCGTCAGTGCCCTGGCCGTGTCCTTCGTGATCCGCCGCATCTTCTGGCGCGGGGCAGTCGAGCCCTTCATGATGGAACTGCCGGCCTACAAGCTGCCGGACGTTAAGTCGGTCGCCATGAACCTGTGGTTGCGGGCGCGGATATTCCTGGTGCGGGCGGGCAAGATCATCCTGCCGCTGATGGTCCTGGTCTGGGTGCTGTCGACCTTCCCCTATCCGCCCGAAGGCGCGACGGGACCCGCCATCGACTACAGCTTCGCCGGCATGGTCGGGCGCGCGCTGGAGCCGATCTTCGCCCCCATCGGCTTCAACTGGCAGATGGTCATCGCCCTGGTGCCCGGCATGGCTGCGCGCGAGGTGGCCGTGGCGGCCCTGGGTACCGTCTATGCCGTCGCCGATGCCGAGAGCGCGACCGGCATCCTGGCCAGCACCCTGTCGGCTCAATGGTCGCTGGCCACGGGCCTGGCCTTCCTGGCCTGGTATGTGTTCGCGCCGCAGTGCGCTCCGACCCTGGGCGTGGTCAAGCGCGAGACCGGTGGCTGGAAATGGATGGGTCTGATGGTCGTCTATATGTTCGGTCTGGCCTATCTCGCTTCCTTCGTCGTCTTCCGCGTTGCGGTGGCGATGGGCGGGGGATGACGGACGGCGTGGCGGCGGGCTAAGCCTGGGCCATGGCTCAGCCCGTCTTCATCGTCGTCATGGCCGGGCTTCTTGGCCTGATCGTCGGCAGTTTCATCGCCGCGGTCAGTGTGCGTCTGCCCCGCAGCGAGGGCGTGGTGGGCGGACGGTCGCACTGCATGTCGTGCGGCACGGCGTTGAAGGCCTGGCATCTGGTGCCGGTGTTCAGCTGGCTGATGCTCCGCGCCCGCTGTGCCGCCTGCGGCGCGGCGATCTCGCCCCGGTACCCCCTGATCGAACTGGCTGGCATGGGCATCGGCATCTGGGCCGCCCTGCATGGCGACGGAAACCTAATGCTGATCGCGGTCACGGCGGTGCTGGGCTGGCAGCTGCTACTGATCGCCCTGATCGATGGCGAACATTTCTGGCTGCCTGACGTGCTGACGCTCCCCCTGATCGTGACCGGCCTGGGGGCGGCGTTGCTGGGCGGGACCGATCTGGTCCTGACGCATCTGATCGGCGCGGCGGTCGGCTTCGCCACCCTGTGGCTGCTGGCCTTCCTTTACGAGCGGGTGCGCGGGCGACAGGGGTTGGGCGGGGGCGATCCGATCCTGTTCGCAGGGGCCGGGGCCTGGGTCGGCTGGCTGGGCTTGCCCAGTGTGCTGCTGTGGGCCTGCGCCGCCGGGTTTGCCGTTGTTGCCGCCTGGCTGGTCACGCGCCGAGCGGTCAGTGGCGCCGACCGGCTGCCTTTCGGCGTATGCCTGGCCGTTGGTACCTGGCTGACCTGGCTCTACGGACCGCTGGGCTTCTAGCGCCCCGTCACCAGGCGCACGACGATATGGGCCGTGGTGTCCAGGATGGCATCGGCCGTGTCAGCCCGGCGCATGAGCTGGAACCCGGCCGCCACCGATTCGATCAGGCTGGCGGTCTCGTATGACGCCAGCCGCGGGTTCAGACCGGCGGGGTGATAACCTTGGGCATGGGCCTGGGCGATGCGACGTTCCAGCGCCAGATGTAGCCGGCGCAGGCGGCGAATCCGGCTTTCGGCAAAGGGGACCTCGCCCTTGTCGGCCAGTTCGTGTTCGATCCGAAGGACCGGGCCGTGCCGCTCCCAAAGGGCCAGGACATCGACGATCAGACCACGCGCCGTGCCGAATGCCCGCTCGGACGACCAGTCGCCATCGATATGGGCGGCCAAGGACTGCGCTTCCTGGGCCGCCTCGTCACACAGCGCCAGAACGGCTTCGGACACGGTCTTGAAATAGGTATAGAAATTCGTCGGCGACAATCCGGCGGCGGTGGCCACGTCGGCCACGCGGATCTCGCCCAGATGCCGGGTCTCCAGCAGGGTGCGGACGGCGTCCAACAGGGCGCGGCGGGTGCGTTCGCCGCGCGCGCCGATCCGGTGGCCGAGCTTATTCGTCAGGGGCAAGGCAGGCACTCGAGCAGGGGGTTCGCCGAACTATAAGGCCATGCTTGTTAGAATCGAGCCCGTTTGGATTCGGTATATCCTAGGGACGCGGGCGACTTGGGCCACGCAGTCTGGCCCATACGACCGCCGCGACGGCCGTGGCCACAAGGGCGGCACCGATCCCGTCCCAGGCCCCGTCGGCCAGCAGGGCTCCGACCAGGCCGGTCAGGCCGAGAACGAACAGGGCCGCAGGGATGGCGAATACGGTGCCCAGGCTGAGGCGACGGGTCCTCATCGTGCCTGTCTCCGCCGTGCGACCCACAGATAGAGACCGGACGCCAGAATGATGATCGTCATCAGGTCGAGCAGGGCCCAGACGATTTTCAGGCCCAGCCCGCCGTAGTCACCGAAATGCAGCGGCTGGGACAGCGACAGCGCCTTCACATACCAGGGCACAGGGGCGACAGCGGCCAGTTCGCCTGTCCGGATATCGATCAGGGCCGGCGTCGTCAGATGGGTCGTCAGTGGCGTGTCGCCGTGGAAGAAGACCGCATAATGGTGGTCGGTCGTATAGTCGGTCCCGGGAAAGGCCACGAACTGCAGCGTCTTGCCGGGCAGGGCGACCTTGGCCCGCGCCACGGCGGCGTCCAGCGACGCCCACTCTCCGACTGTCGCGGGGGCCTGTTGCGTGGCGACCAGTTCGCGCAGGGCCGTATCCTTCCAATAGGCCAGGATCGGCGTCGCCAGGGTGTTGACCACCCCCGTCAGCCCCACGACCAGGATCCAGGCCACCGTCACGATGCCTAAGAGGTTGTGGTAGTCGAGCCACCGCGTACGCGTCGCCTTTTCCACACGCACGGTGCCGAAGGGCAGTCGGCGCATGAAGGGGGCATACAGCACCACCCCCGACACCACCGCAGCGACCAGAAACAGCCCCATCAGCCCCAGGAACAGCATCCCGCCCAGGCCAAGGAACATGTCGGTGTGCAGCTGAAGGATGAACTCCATCACCGGGTGCCCGGCCACCGGGGGCGCGGCCTCCCCGCTGGTCTGGTCGATCGGCTGGAAGTTGAAACTGCCCGCCGGAGCGTCGGGGGCCCGGCTGGTGACGTTCACCACCGGCCGGTCTTCGTCGAAACTCATGAAGGCCGGGACATCGCCGGGATGGCGCGCCAGAGCCGTCTCCAGCACCTGATCCAGGCTGAGGCGCTGCCCGTCCGGATTGGCCGGCGCCCAGGCTTCGTCCAGCAGCAGATGGTCCAGTTCATGGCTGAACACCAGCGGCAGGCCGGTCAGGCACAGCATCAACAGAAAGACGGTCGAGACCAGGCTGGACCAGGTATGGACCCATGACCAGGCTCGCAGAGTGGACGGCTTCATCCGGCCTAGAAGTCCGTCGACAGCGACAGCCTCAGGGTGCGCGGCGCGCCCAGGGTCAGATAGTTGGCACCGGGGAAGCCGCCGACGGCGACCCAGTGATCCTCGTCCGCCAGATTCTCGATCCGGGCACGCAGGGTGATCGGACGGCCGCCCATGTCGCGGCTATAGCGCAGCCCGGCGTCGAACCGGGTCCAGGCGTCCAGGTCGACCGTATTGGCCCCGTTCGCAGGCTGCTCGCCCGTATGGACGATGCGGCCCTCCAGCGTCAGGCCGGTGGCGGCGGGAACGTCCCATTCGACATTCACATTGCCCTGAAACTCCGGCGTACCGATTGGACGCAGGCCGTCCATGGCGCCGCCCGCTGTGCGGGTCAGTTCGGCGTCCAGCCAGGTCCAGCCGCCCAGCACACGCAGGCCGTCGCGGGGCTCGCCGAAGAAGGCGACCTCCAGCCCGGTGTTCTGCTGTTCGCCATTGGCGGCGAAGACGGCGTTCTCGACATAGGCGCTGGGCAGGCTGGTGCGGAACAGGCTGACACTGCCGCCGAACCGGCCGACGTCATATTTGAACCCGACCTCGGCCTGTTCCCCGCGGAAGGGCGACAGCGCCTCGCCCGCATTGGACACCGGTACGCCACCGCTGACAGCCGGGGCGATCTGGCCGGGGATCAGGGCCTCGGCATAGTTGGCATAGACCGACAGCCAGTCATTGGGCCGATAGACCACGGCCAGAACCGGCGTGGTGGCGTCCCCCTCATACGACGAAAGCCCGGCACCGGTGTTGTAGTCATAGGAGGCCGTCTCGATCTGCTGATACCGGGCACCAAGGGTGACCAGGAACCGACCGTCGGCAAACGACAGCATGTCGGCCAGGGCGAAGCTGGTGTTGTTCACCCGCTCGGTCACATTGGGATCATCCAGGTCACCGCCGACGAAGAAGTTGGCCGCAGGCGGGGCCACCGTCACCGGCGCATAGAGGTCGCTGGCAAAGCCGCCGAAGTTGGAAAAGGCATAGGCGTTGCGCGACTTGGACTGCACCTGGCTGGCCGAGGCGACGATGCGGTGGCCGACCGGTCCGGTGGTCAGCTCGGCGCGAATGCCCGCATCGCCGGACCAGACAGTGTCCTCACGGGCGTTGTCGAAGCGATAGGCGCTCAGCGAGCCATTCGGCTGGGCCGTCGGATTGGCCAGGACATTGGCTTCCTTGCCATTGCGCCCGCCAAAGGCGGCCCAGGTCGAGACGGCGTCCGACACATCGAACTCGGCACGCACCACGCCGAACAGCTGGCGCTCGTCGGTGTAGGTCCAAGGCTGGGCAAAGTTGCTGTCGGCCGACGGCGGGGCAGGGATGGCCCCCGCCGGGGTCACGGTCGGGCGCGGGGCGTCGATGCGGTGATCCTGATAGCCGATGTCGGCTGCGAACCGGGCCCGTTCGCCGCGACGATCCAGACCCAGGCCGAGCGCCGTCAGTTCGCGATCCTCGCCCTCGACACCCGCCTCGCCGTTGCGATGCGCCAGATTGGCCCGCAGGCCATAGTCGCCCGCCGCACCGAACCGGCGCGCGATGTCGGCGGCCAGATACAGTTCGCCCTCACCCTCGATCCCCGCGGTCAGGCGGTTGAGGGGCAGATCGGGCGCGCGCTTGGGGGTCAGGTTGAAGGCCCCGCCGACGCCGCTGCCGCCGGGGGCCGCGCCGTTCAGAAAGGCGGTTGCCCCGTGGAAGACCTCGACCCGCTCCAGGAACTCGGCGGCCACGAACTGACGCGGCAGAATGCCGTACAGACCGTTGTAGGTCATGTCGTCGGAATACACCGGGAAGCCCCGGATCACATACAGTTCCTGGAAGTTGCCGAAACCCTTGCTGACGCGCACGGCCGGGTCGTTCTGCAGCACATCGCCCACGCTGCGCGACTGCTGATTGCGCAGCAGTTCCTCGGTGTAGTTGGTCGAGGCAAAGGGGGTGTCCATGACGTTCAGCGCCCCGAACAGGCCGACCCGTCCGCCCCGCGCCACCTGACCCCCGGCATAGGGCGCCGTCAGGGTCACCTGCGAACCCGTCACCACGATCTCGTCGACATTGGTGGCCTCCGGCTCCTGGGCGAGGGCCGGGCTGCCCAGAACCAGGGCGCAGCAGGAGGCGAGCAACAGGGAGCGAGACATCGATCAGGCACTTTCCGCGAATGAGAACGCGTCTCAATATTCGGCGAGTGTCGAGGTTTCAAGGCACGCAATGTCGCGGGCGGCGTGGCGCGCTGAATCTGTCACAGGGGTAGAGCCTCCGTCTTTACCGATTTTTACGCGTGGCGTGCCTCAATCACCACCTTGACGCGAGCGCGATTTCAATAAACCTTGTTCGTTGGATGGGGGATTGTTATGCAGCATCGCAGTTGGCTGTCACAGCTGGCGCTTGGCGCATTGGTCTGGTTCGCGGCGTCTTCGCCTGCCGCGGCTCAGGATGCCCAGACCATTCTGTATGATGCCAACGGTCGGGTCGTGGCGGTGACGACGGCCCCGGCGTCCGGCGGCGTCACGGCCAGCTATGGTTTCGATGATGCGGACAATCGGCTCAGTCGCGGTGCGGTCGCTCACCCCGGCCCGACGCTGGCCTGGCAGCTGACCTCTGAACAGACCCTGCTCCCGACACAGAAACTGACGTCGCAGGACGGTCGCTTCACCTTGACCCTTCAGAGAGACGGCAATCTGGTTCTGCATTTGGGCTCCACCGTGCTTTGGAACAGCGGCACGGCCACGGGTCGGTCGGTCTATTTCCGGGTTCAGGCGGGTGGCAACGCCGTGATCGCCGACCCGGCCGGTACCGCGATCTGGCAGAGCAGCACCGGCGGCAATGCCGGGGCCGTGCTGACCCTGCAAAACGACGGCAATCTGGTGATGAAGAACGCCGCGGGGACGACCGTCCTGTGGCAGTCCAACACATGCTGTCATTGAGGGGGCAGGCGATGAGAATCCTCCCGCCCTTGAACCGCCTGGCACTCAGCCTATCCCTGGCCTCCAGCCTGGCGCTCATTGCGGGATCCGCCCTTGCCCAAGCTCCGCTGGTGGGCCCGCCGCCGGTCAACTATTCGGTGGACGAGCGGGGCGTCGATCTGGCCTCCGGACGGCTGGTGCTGTCGGATACGCCGGTCAGCATCGGCCAGGGTGCGGCAACCCTGGCCTATCAGCGGACCTATATCGGCTCGGTCGATTGGCGCGACAACTGGACCGGCACTATCGCCTCGACCGGTACAACCTACGTCGTCAGCATCGGGGCCTTTTCGGACGTTTTCACCCTGACGGGCGGGGTGTTAATTCCGCAGAGGAACCTGGGTCAGACGCTGACCCTGTCGGGCGACATCTATACCTATACCATGACCGACGGGACTGTGGCGCGGTTCAACAAGCTGCTGGCCGATCCGGGGTTCGGACCCACGGTCGCCAACCAGGGCCGGTTGACCGAGATCGTCCGTCCCAATGGCGAGCGGACGGAGCTCATCTATCAGGTTGCCGTCCAGGAAATCCCGACCCAACCCTACTACTATGTCGTCCGGCTGGAGGGGGTGACAAACAACCACGGCTTCCGCCTGGACATGGACTATGCGCTTGAATTCATGTCGCAGGACTGGGAGGCTCCGGACTGGACGCGGCTGACCAAGGTCACCGCCTTCAACGCCGCCGTCTGTCCACAGCTGGATGGCTGCACGGCACCGATCACGTGGCCCAGTGCGACCTTCACCAGCACGACCGTCACGGACCAGAGCGGCGCGACCACGCAATACGGCTGGACTGCGCCCCTGACCCTGGGCATCCGCCTACCGTCCAGTCCCACGGCCAACACCGTCACCGTCGTCTACAACAGCGCCAGCCGCGTGATCTCGTATCAGGCGGGGGGCGGCACCTGGACCTATGCGTATTCCGACGCGGGCGGGTTACGCACTACCACGGTGACCGCGCCGGACGGCGGGGTGACCACGACCGTCTCCTCGATCGCTACGGGGCTGGTCGCTTCCCGCCAGGATCCGCTCGGCAACACCACCAGCCTGACCTATGACGCCAACCAGCGCCTGACTCGCGTCGTTGCGCCCGAGACCAACGCCGTCCGCTACACCTATGATACGCGCGGCAATGTCACCGCCGTGACCCAGGAGGCCAAGACCGGCTCGGGCGCGCCCGACATCGTCAGCACGGCCACCTATCCGTCGACCTGTCCCAACCCGGTGACCTGCAACCAGCCGACCGCCACCACCGATCCGCGCGGCGCGGTCACTGACTATACCTACGACCCCGTCCACGGCGGCCTGCTGACGGTGACCGAGCCTGCACCCAGCGTCGGCGCAGTCCGTCCCCAGACCCGCATCACCTATGGCGCACGCCATGCCTGGGTCTCGGACGGGATGGGCGGCTATGTGCAGGATCCGGCGGCGGTCACCGTGCCGCTGACAGTCTCGGCCTGTGCCACCGGCGCGAGCTGTGCCGACACCGCCGACGAGGTGAAGACCACCGTCGTCTATGGCACCACCGGCACGGCTAACAATTTGTTGCCGACCCAGGTGACCTCCGGCTCGGGCACCACGGCCCTGGCCACGGTGACCACGGCCTATGACCACAATGGCGATACCCTGACGGTGGACGGGCCGCTGGCCGGCACGGCGGACACGACCCGCTATCGCTATGATGCCTCGCGGCGAATGGTGGGGGTGATCGGCCCCGATCCGGACGGGGCGGGCGCGGGCCTGCATCGGGCGCAGCGGGTGACCTATGACGTCGACGGCTCACCGACCCTGACCGAGGTCGGCACCACGACCGGTTATGGCGATGCGGCCTGGACCGGGTTCGTCAGCCTGCAGCAGGCGGCGACCCAGTATGATCCGCTGAAGCGGCCAGTGACCATGCGGGTGCAGGCGGGTGGCGTCACCTATGCCGCGTCCCAGGCCACCTATGACCCCAGCGGCCGGGTGATGTGCACGGCACAGCGGATGAACCCGGCGGCGTTCTCCGCCCTGCCGATCTCGGCCTGCACGGCGGGCACAGCGGGCGGTTTCGGCCCCGACCGCATCGCCCAGACCACCTATGACCTGGCGGGCCGTCCCCTCACCATGACCACGGCCCTGGGCCGCCCCGAGGCCATTACCGAGAGCGTCACCTATACCGCCAACGGCCAGCCCCAGAGCCTGACCGACGGCGAGGGCAATGTCTCGGTCATGGTATATGGGGGAATGGTGCCGGTTGCAGGGTTCGAACCCGCGACATCCAGTTTACAAAACTGGCGCTCTACCAACTGAGCTAAACCGGCATCGGGGGGCTTATGCTGGCGGAATCCGTTCAGTGCAAGCACAGTGGTGGCATGCCGACGACCCTGTCCTACATCGCGCCCGTCATCCTGCTGGCCCTGTCGAACGTCTTCATGACCTTCGCCTGGTATGGCCATCTAAAGTTCGATCAGAAGCCCCTGTGGATCGTCGTGATGATCAGCTGGGGCATCGCCTTCTTCGAATATTGGCTGGCCGTCCCCGCCAACCGCCTGGGCCATCAGGTCTATTCCGCCGCCGAGCTGAAGACGATGCAGGAGGTCATTACCCTGGTCGTCTTCGCCGTGTTCTCCGTCACCTGGCTGGGCGAGAAGCTGACGCTGAACCACGGCGTCGGCTTCATGCTGATCGCCGCCGGGGCTTGGTTCATCTTCCGCGGCCCTTTTTAACGTTCGATCTGCAGCCAGTGGCCTTCGCGTCCGTGACCCTCACCTCCGTCATTCCGGGGCGCTCGCAGAGCGAACCCGGAACCCAGGGGAACAGCTCGAACCCCAAATGCACCTTCATCGGCCTGTGATAGCCTCCTGGGTTCCGGGTTCTTGGCTTTGCCAAGCCCCGGAATGACGGATCAGGCGTGGATGTCGATGCCCTTCTAGTCCAGCGCCGCCGCGATCCGGTCGGCCAGGGCGCGCAGGGCCTGGGTGTCGGCCATCGGGGCATGACCATGGCCCTTCATCGGGCGGTCCTTCCAGCGGGGAATGACGTGGAAATGCAGGTGAAACACCGTCTGCCCGCCCGCCGCGCCGTTGAACTGCATCACGCTGATGCCGTCGGGGGCCAGGGCCTTGTCCACGGCACGGGCGATTCGCTGGACCGCAGCCGTCACCCGCGCCAGGGCCTCGGGGGCGATGTCCAGTAGGGTGCGGGCGTGTGCCGTCTTTGAAATCACCAGAACATGCCCCTCCGACTGGGGAAACACGTCCATGAAGGCCAGGACGTCGTCGTCTTCCCACACCGTCACATTGGGCATGTCGCCGCGCAGGATGCGGGCAAAGATGTTGTCGGGATCATAGGGGCCGTGAAGGCTCATGGAGGACTCCGCTGCTGGTCGGCGCAAGCTATCAGGTCGGGGTCGGCCTGCGCTATGCTGAGGGCAGCCGAAGGGGGAGAATCGCCCATGCTGAGATTTATCGTTCAGGCCGTGGTGACGGCCCTGGGTCTGTGGCTGTCGGCCCAGGTGGTGCCGGGCGTGGACTTCACCTCGGGCGCATCGCTGGCGGCGGCGGCCGTCCTGCTGGGCCTCATCAATGCGGTCGTGCGGCCGATCCTGGTCATCGTCACCTTTCCGATCACCGTCGTCACCCTGGGCCTTTTCCTGCTAGTGGTGAATGCCGCCACGATCGGTCTGACGGCCGTGCTGCTGGGCGGCTTCGTCGTCGACGGCCTGTGGCCCGGTATCGGCGCGGCGATCGTCACGGGCGTGGTCAGCTGGATCGCCGGGGCCTTCATCGGCGACGACCGCAAGTAGGCTGCGTGCCCGCCGCCTGATCTTGCCCCGCGCGGTGAAGCGGCCTAACCCGACCCGCAAATCAACGGATCACGGACGATCATGACCCTCGCATTGCTCTTTCCCGGTCAAGGCAACCAGGCGGTTGGCATGGGGGCGGCGCTGGCCGACGCCTTTCCGGCCGCGCGCGACGTCTTTGCCGAGGTCGACCAGGCGCTGGGCCAGTCGCTGTCGCAACTGATGCGTGACGGGCCCGAAGATCAGCTGACCCTGACCGAGAACGCCCAGCCGGCCCTGATGGCCGTGTCGGTCGCGACCATGCGGGTGTTGCAGAGCCAGTTCGGCCTGGACCTGGGCCGCGTCGGCTATGTCGCCGGTCATTCCCTGGGCGAATATTCGGCCCTGTGCGCGGCGGGGGCGATCAGCCTGCCCGACACGGCGCGGCTGCTGAAACTGCGCGGCCAGGCCATGCAGCGGGCGGTGCCGGTGGGCCGGGGGGCCATGGCCTCCCTGATCGGGCCCAAGACCGACCTGGCCCTGGCCGAGGCCGCCGCCGCCGCCGGGTCGGAAGTCGGCGTCTGCGTCGTCGCCAACGACAACAATGCCGGCAACATCGTCATCTCGGGCGACAAGGCCGCCGTCGACCGCGCGATCGAAAAGGCCAAGGAACTGGGCGCGCGGGCCATCCCGCTGAACGTCTCGGCGCCCTTCCACTGTCCGCTGATGCAGCCGGCGGCAGATGAAATGGCCGCCGCCCTGGCCGGGGCCGCGATCCATGCCCCCGCCGTGCCCGTCGTCGCCAATGTCACCGCCCGGCCCGAGACCGACGCCGAGGTCCTACGCCGCCTGCTGGTCGAACAGGTCACGGGCCGCGTCCGCTGGCGCGAGTCCATGGAGTGGATGGCGGGTGAGGGGGGCGTCACCCGCTTCGCCGAGATCGGCTCCGGCAAGGTCCTGACCGGTATGGCCAAACGCATCGCGCCGGATGCCGAGGGCGTCGCGCTGAATACGCCGGAAGATCTGGAAGCGTTCGCGGCGTCGCTTTGAGTGATTGGTGGCGGGTGCGCAGGGATCTGACGTGCGATCGCCGCCGTCAGTCCTCTATCGATAGCCCCCAACGACCAGTCACTCACCAACACTCACTGATCACTTCGGAGCCGCAAATGTTCAATCTCACCGGCAAGACCGCCCTCGTCACCGGGGCCACGGGCGGTATCGGCGGCGCTGTCGCCCGCGCTCTTCATGCCCAGGGGGCAACCGTCGTCCTGTCCGGCACGCGTGAGGCTGTGCTGGCCGATATCGCGAGCGAGCTGGGCGAGCGGGCCTTCGTCGCCGCCGCCAACCTGTCCGATCCCGGATCGGTCGACGGCCTGATCGGCCGGGCAGAGGAAGCGGCGGGCAGCCCGCTGGACATCCTGGTCGCCAATGCCGGCATCACGAAAGACGGCCTGCTGATGCGGATGAAGGACGAGGATTTCCAGTCGGTCATCACCGTCAACCTGGAAAGCTATTTCCGCCTGTCGCGCGCGGCCATGAAGGGGATGATGAAGCGCCGCTCGGGCCGGATCATCGGTGTGACCTCGGTCGTCGGCGTGACCGGCAATCCGGGCCAGACCAACTATGCCGCCTCCAAGGCCGGCATGATCGGCTTTTCCAAATCGCTGGCCCAGGAGGTCGGATCACGCGGCATCACCGTCAACTGTATCGCGCCGGGCTTCATCGCCTCGCCGATGACCGACGTGCTGAACGACCAGCAGCGCGAGACCATCCTCAAGAACATTCCCGCCGGCCGGCTGGGCACAGGCGACGAGATCGCGGCCGCGGCCGTCTATCTGTCCTCGGACGAAGCGGCCTATGTGACGGGTCAGACCCTGCACGTGAACGGCGGCATGGCGATGATCTGAGGCGATCACGGATCGCTACAGGCTATTTCCAGCCCGGTTTCGCGTGCTAAAGGCGTCGCAACCGGCGGTGCTGAGTCTTTGTTAGACCTTGCGCCGCCGTCGCCGTCGTCATACGGCAGGAATTGAGACAACAGCCGCTGTCGCGGCCCCATCAAGGCAGAGACCCCATGTCCGACACCCTGGAACGCGTTCGCAAGATCGTCATCGAACATCTGGACGCCGACCCCGAGAAGGTGACCGAAAAGGCCAGCTTCATTGACGATCTGGGCGCTGACTCGCTCGACAACGTCGAGCTGGTCATGGCCTTCGAAGAAGAATTCGACATCGAAATCCCGGACGACGCCGCCGAGCACATCCAGACGGTCGGCGACGCCGTGAAGTTCATCGACGAGAAGCTGGCGGGCTAAGGCCCGTCGCCCGATCGACGGCATCGATGGCCGCCGTGGCGCGCCCCTAGCGGGTTCGCCCGGCGGCCATTATTGTTTCCGGCGAAGCTCGGGATTCTCAAGTCTTTAGAGGGAGCGTCTGGCATGCGCCGCGTCGTTGTCACCGGCCTTGGTCTTTTGACCCCCCTGGGATGGGGCGTGGACCATACCTGGAAGGGGATCGTTGAGGGGCGATCGGGCATTGGTCCGATCACGGCCTTCGACACCACCGGCTATGGCTGCACCATTGCGGGCGAAGTGCCCTCGGTCGATGGCCGGGGCGGCGGGGTGGCCGGTGAACCCGGCGTCTTCGATCACGAAAAGATCATGTCGGCCAAGGACCGCAAGCGGGTCGACGACTTCATCGTCTATGCCATCGCCGCCGCGGACGAGGCCCTGGCCGATGCGGGCTGGAAGCCTGAGAGCGACGAGGACAAGGAACGCACCGGCGTCATGGTCGGCTCGGGCATCGGAGGCCTGGGGCCCATCGCCGATACCGCTCAGATCCTGAAGGAACAGGGGCCGCGCCGGGTCAGCCCCTTCTTCATCGCCTCATCTCTGATCAACCTGACCAGCGGCCAGATTTCGATCCGTCACGGCCTGAAGGGGCCCAATCATTCCGTGGTGACCGCCTGTGCCACCGGGGCCCACGCCATTGGCGACGCTGCCCGGATGATTGCGATGGACGATGCCGACGTGATGGTGGCCGGCGGGGCCGAAAGCTCGATCGTGCCGATCGGCATCGCCGGCTTCCTGGCCTGCAAGGCCCTGTGCACCGACTTCAACGACACGCCTGAAAAGGCCAGCCGACCCTATGACCGCAACCATGCCGGCTTCGTCATGGGCGAAGGGGCCGGGATTGTGGTCCTGGAGGAATATGAGCACGCCAAGGCGCGCGGGGCGAAAATCTATGCCGAGGTGATCGGCTACGGCATGTCCGGCGACGCCTATCACATCACCGCCCCGGCCGAGGATGGCGACGGGGCCTATCGCGCTATGAAGGCGGCGGTGAAGCGGGCGGGGATCGACGTCTCCGACATCGATTACGTCAACGCCCATGGCACCTCGACCATGGCCGACTGGATCGAGCTGCGGGCCGTCGAGCGGCTGATGGGCGATCATGCGGGCCAGGTCGCCATGTCCTCGACCAAGTCCATGACGGGTCACCTGCTGGGCGCCGCCGGGGCGATTGAGGCCATCTTCTGCATCCTGGCCATTCGGGACCAGATTGCGCCGCCGACGATCAATCTGGACGATCCGGAGCATGAGACCGCGATTGACCTGGTGCCGCACAAGGCACGGCCGATGACGATCGATGTGGCCATGTCCAACAGCTTTGGCTTCGGCGGCACCAATGCTTCCGTGATCTTCCGAAAGGTCGACTGATATGGTCTGGCGTCGCAAGGGGGCGGGGGCTCCGGCGAAACCGCGCAGCGGGCTGGGGGTCGCTCTGTTGACCGCCTCGGCGACCTTCAGCCTGTTCCTGATCGGCGTCCTGATCTGGGGATGGAGCGTCTTCTATGCGCCGGGTCCGTCCGCGCGTGTGGGCGAGAGCACCATCGTCACACTGCCCAGCGGATCGGGCGTTTCGGCCATTGCGGCGACCCTGAAACGGTCCGGCGTCATCCGGTCCACGGATATGTTCAAGGCGGCCACCGCCCTGACCGGCGCGGACCGGCGGCTGCGTGCCGGCGAATATGAAGTGCCGTCCGGTGCCTCGCTGCGGGCCGTCATCACCCTGCTGGTCGAGGGCAAGGTGGTCCGCCATTTCGTCACCCTGCCCGAAGGCTGGTCCTCGGCCCAGGCGGTGGACATCCTGATGAAGGAACCGGTGCTGACCGGCACGGTCGAGGTCCCGCCCGAAGGCTCCCTGTGGCCCGATACCTATGAGATCAGCCGAGGCGAGACGCGCGCGTCGGTCATCGGCCGGATGCGGCGCGCCCGCGATACCAATCTGGCCACCCTGTGGGAACGGCGCAGTCCCAACAGCGTCGTCAACTCGCCGGAGGAGGCGATGGTGCTGGCCTCCATCGTCGAAAAGGAAACCGCCGTGGCTTCGGAGCGTCCGCGCGTGGCGGCTGTCTTCTCGAACCGGCTTCGCCTGGGCATGCGGCTGGAGAGCGACCCTACCATTGTCTACGGAATCACCCGGGGTCGTCCGCTGGGCCGGGGTCTGAGGGCGTCCGAGATTCGCGCGCCTACGGTCTGGAACACCTATGTGATCGACGGCCTGCCGCCGACGCCGATCGCCAATCCCGGTCGCGATGCCGTCGCGGCGGTGCTGAACCCGCCGCGCACGGACGATCTGTTCTTCGTTGCCGATGGCACGGGAGGGCACGCCTTTGCCCGGACCTATGACGAGCATGTCCGCAATGTCGCCCGCTGGCGCGCGGTCGAGCGTCAGCGCGCCGGCCTGCCGCCTGAACCGGCGATCGCTCCGGCTGCCCCGCTGGCGAACGGCAATCCGGCCCAGACGGGACCGTCGGACGGGGCGGTTGTCACCATCCTGCCGCCCGGAGCGCCGGTGCAATGAGTCGCCTGTCGGGCATGACCGGTTTCGGCCGGGCCGACGGGGCCCTGCACGGCTGGAGCTGGTCGGTCGAGGCCCGCTCGGTCAATGGCCGCAATCTTGAGGTCCGCTTTCGCGGTCCGCCGGGATTCGACAGTCTGGAACGCCTCACCAAGGCGGCGGCGCAGGCTCGGTTGAGCCGCGGTCAGGTCACGGTCGGCGTCCAGGCCAAGAGCACGTCCGATGCCAGCCGACTGAGCGTCAATGAAGAGGTTCTGGCCCGCTATCTGACCCTGGCCAATCGGCTGGCCGAAGACGGTGCCACGCCGCCCTCGGCCGATGGCCTGCTGGGTCTGCGCGGCGTTCTGGACGTGCCCGAGGAGGCCGAGGATGCCGAGGCCCGCACCGCGGTTGAGGCGGCCATGGCCCTCTCCATCGAGGCGGCGCTCGATGCCTTGGCGTCATCGCGACAGGACGAGGGCCGTCAGCTGCGCCCGGTAATCACGGACTTCATCGACCGAATCGAAGCCCTGGTCGCCGCAGCCGAGGGTGAGGCGGTCGCCCAGGTCGCGGCTATCCGCGAACGGTTCACGCGTCGGATGACCGAACTGGCCCCCGATGCGCCGGGGCTTGAGGACCGCATCTTCCTGGAAGCGGCCGCCCTGGCGACCAAGGCGGACGTGCGCGAGGAACTGGATCGCCTGACCGCCCACGTTGGTGCCGCCCGCGCCCTGTTGGATCAGCCTCCCGCTGGTCGAAAGCTGGACTTCCTGATGCAGGAATTCATGCGCGAGGCGAACACCCTGTGCTCGAAATCGGCTACGACGGCTCTCACCGGAATCGGCCTGGAGCTGAAGGCCGTGATCGAGCAGCTCAGAGAACAAGTTCAGAATGTCGAATGACCGCACGCCCCGCCGGGGTGTCCTCCTGATCGTCGCCAGCCCTTCGGGTGCCGGAAAAACCAGCCTGTGCCGCCGGCTGATGGCCGACCATGCCGGACTGGAGCTGTCCATCTCC
Organism: Brevundimonas vitisensis; assembly: GCF_016656965.1. Lineage (NCBI taxonomy): Bacteria > Pseudomonadati > Pseudomonadota > Alphaproteobacteria > Caulobacterales > Caulobacteraceae > Brevundimonas > Brevundimonas vitis. Next base: position 774,609 of record NZ_CP067977.1, on the reverse strand, counting down.
ATGACCACGCGCGGGATTCGCCCGGGCGAGGTGGCGGACCGCGACTATCATTTCGTCGACGATGCCGAGTTCCAGCGCCTGATCGATGCCGACGCCTTCCTGGAATGGGCCGATGTGCACGGTGCCCGTTACGGCAGTCCGCGCGCCCCGATCGACCGGGCCCTGGCCGAGGGGCGTGACGTCCTGTTCGACATCGACTGGCAGGGCGCGCGCGACGTGGCCCGCAAATGCCCCGAGGATGCGGTGCGGGTCTTCATCCTGCCGCCCAGCCTGGAAGAGCTTCGCCGCCGCCTGGTGACCCGGTCCCAGGATGCCCAGGCCGTGATCGAGCGCCGCATCGCCAATGCCAAGGGCGAGATCGAGCATTGCGGCGAATTCGACTATGTCTTCGTCAACGATGACTTCGACCGGTCCTATGCCGAACTGGCCCACATCTATCATGCCGAACGCAGCCGCCGGTTCCGCAATACCTGGGTCGAGGCTTATAAGGCGGCCCTGCTGAACGAGGCGGTCTAACGCCGCTCCAGCACGCGGAAGGTGAAGGCGTGATCGTCTTTTTCGCCTGCCGGGTGGGTCTCTGACGACACCTCGATGAAGGCGGCCTCGTCGAACGGCGGAAAGACGGTGTCGCCCACAGGCTCCGCCTCCACCTCGGTCACATAGATCCGCTGCGCCCGATCCAGGGTGTCGGCGAACAGCTTCTCTCCGCCGATGACGCAGATCTCGTCGATGCCGTCGTCGCGGGCCTGTTCGCGCGCCATCTCGAGCGCCTCGCCCAGGGTCGAACAGACCACGGCCCCCTTGGCCTTCCCGTCCGCCTCATAGGATTCGTCGCGCGTCAGCACGATGTTCAGCCGGCCGGGAAGGGGCCGGAGCGGCAGGCTCTCCCAAGTGTTGCGGCCCATCAGGCATGGCTTGCCCATCGTGATGGCCTTGAACCGCTGCAGGTCCGAGCGCAGCCGCCAGGGCAGGTCGCCATCGACCCCGATGACGCCATTGCGGGCCCGCGCGACCACCAGTGACAGACGAACAGGCTTCAGCATGGTTCAGCCTCCAGCCATTTCAGCCATTTGCGCCGCATGGCCTGATCCAGGTCGATCCCCGCCCCGGCGCAATAGATCAGCAGCATGCCCAGCACATCGGCTGCCTCGTCGCCCAGGGCCTGGGCATCCGCCTGGCCCCGCGCGCGGCCGCTCAGGCGAAGATGCTCAGCCGTCAACTCGCCCAGCTCTTCCTGAAGCTTCAGCAGGGCCCAGTCGCGATCCCGCTCGATCCCATGCTCGGCGGCATAGATGTCTGAGATGCGCAGGACTTTTTGCGACAGCTCGGCCAGGGTCGGGACCGGCGTCATACGGCGATCGGCGCCTTGATGTGCGGCCAGGGGTCGTAGTCGCTGAGGACGAAGTCGGACAGTTCGAACCCAAACAGATCGGTCTTGGGCGCAATGGTCATGGTCGGCAGGGGACGCGGCGCGCGGCTCAGCTGCAGTTCGGCCTGCTCGACATGGTTCAGATACAGGTGCGCATCGCCGAAGGTGTGGATGAACTCGCCGGGCTCCAGCCCCGACGCCTGTGCGGCCATCATGGTCAGCAGGGCATAGGAGGCGATGTTGAACGGCACGCCCAGGAAGACGTCGGCCGAGCGCTGATACAGCTGGCAGCTCAGCTTTCCGTCCGCGACGAAGAACTGGAACAGACAGTGGCAGGGCGGCAGGGCCATGTCCTCGATATCGGCGGGATTCCAGGCCGAAACGATGTGGCGTCGGCTGTTGGGGTTGGTCTTCAGCCCCTCGATCAGGCGGGTGATCTGGTCGATCGTCTCGCCGTTCGGCGTGGCCCAGGAGCGCCACTGCTTACCGTAGACGGGGCCCAACTCGCCTTCGGCATCGGCCCATTCGTCCCAGATGCTGACGCCGTTTTCCTTCAGCCAGCGGGTGTTGGTCTCACCGCGCAGAAACCACAGCAGCTCGACGATGATGGAGCGCAGGTGCAGCTTCTTGGTGGTCAGAAGGGGGAACCCCTTCGACAGGTCGAATCGCATCTGGCGCCCGAACACCCCCAGGGTGCCGGTCCCGGTCCGGTCATCGCGCCGCGCGCCATTGTCCAGGATATCGCGAAGCAGATTCAGATACTGCCACTCCGGATGATCGCTAGCAGCGACTCCGGTGCGGGTCTGGATATCAGCGAGGGCGAGGGCGGTCATGCCCCAGACAGTGTCCCTGTCGCGCCGATTCTTGGAGTCCTGATTCGCGCCATACGTCCGACGTCTGTGGACGGCTCAGCCGCCGAAGCCGCCGCCGTCCAGGAAGGCCTGTTCCTCGACCGTCGTCTGGCGGCCCAGGGCCTCGTTGCGATGGGGAAACCGGCCGAAGCGAACGATGATGTCGCGGTGGATGTGGGCGAACTTCAGCGTCTCGGGCATGTCGGCGCACAGGGGCAGGAGGTCGTCCTGATCGGCCAGGTCCTCGGAATGCATCAAGGGCATCAGGAGAAACTGGCGCATATCGGGCTCGAACGCCGTCAGATAGCCCCGCGCGATGGCATCCCGCGCAAACAGTCGGGCCAGGGGATCGGTGGCAAACTGGTGGGCCGTGCCGCGAAAACTGTTCCTGGGATACTGATCCAGCACGATCATCAGGGCCAGGGCCCCCTCGGCCTTGTCCATCCAGTCGTCCAGCTGGCGGCGGGCGGCGGCGAAATGGGCGGCGCGGCCGTATTCGCGAAAGATGTGATCGAACTGCGGGTCCTTCTTGTACCACTTGTCGGGACCGGCCTCTTTCCAGAAGCCGATGATCGTCGATGGCGTTATGAGTCCGGGCATGACCCAGAACCTAGCCAATCCCCTGCCTGTTTTCCACGACCGCGACTGTGACCTGTCGATCATCCGAGGTAAGCGGGTGGCCGTGATCGGTTACGGCAGCCAGGGTCGGACCCATGCGCTGAACCTGCGCGATTCGGGCGTCGGCGACATTGTGGTGGGCCTGAAGGCCGACTCGGCGACGCGGGCGAAGGCCCAGGCCGATGGATTCGCGGTGATGACGGCAGGTGAGGCGGCGGCAGGAGCCGATGTCGTCGCCATCATGGTGTCGGACGAGGCGCACCGCGACCTGTGGCGGGACGAACTGGCCCCCGCGATGCGGCCCGGCGCTGCTCTGGTGTTCGCCCACGGCCTGTCGGTGCGATTCGGCCTCGTAGAGCCCCGGGCCGACATCGACGTCATCCTGGCCTCGCCCAAGGGCATCGGGCCGCGTATCCGGGACCTGTATGAGGCGGGGCAGGGGGTCTTCTGCCTGTTCGGCGTGCATCAGGACGTATCGGGCGGTGCCCATGCCCTGGGCCTGTCCTATGCGGCGGCGCTGGGCTGCGGGCGCAAGGGCATACTGGAGACGACCTTCGCCGCCGAATGCGAGAGCGATCTGTTCGGCGAACAGGTGGTGCTGTGCGGCGGCGTGGCTGAACTGGTGGACGGGGCCTTCATGACCCTGGTCGAGGCCGGCTATCCGCCCGAGGTTGCTTGGTTTGAATGTTTCTATGAGCTGAAACTGGTCACCGACCTGATGTTCGAGCGAGGCGTGGCAGGGGCCTTCGCCAAGATTTCGAACACGGCCGAATACGGAGCCTATCTGACCGGGCCGCGAATCATCGGCGCGCCATCGAAGGCGGCCATGGATCAGGTTCTGGCCGAGGTGCGGGACGGATCCTTCGTCCGCCGGCTGATGGCCGACTATGACGCGGGGTCACCCGAACTGCTGGCGCGGCGCAAGGCCCTTGGCCAGCGCACGATCGAAGCGGTCGGCACCCATCTGTCCGACGTCGCAGCCAAGGCTGAAGAATAGAGGAAGAAAGGCCTTCGGGAGGGGCCGTAAATCTCATGGTCGGAGTGGCAGGATTCGAACCTGCGACCCCTGCGTCCCGAACGCAGTGCTCTACCAGACTGAGCCACACTCCGACATGAGGACGCGGCTTATAGCGACGGGGTCGGGACGCCGCAAGCGACGAATCTGAAGAGTGTGAAATTGGCCCGCATAGGGGTGTTGCATCCCCGGCGGGCATCGCGTATTCGACCGCCTCTCCGATGCCCACGGGCGCGGCGCACCGGTCCTGCTGGGGAATGGTGTAATGGTAACACAGCGGTTTTTGGTACCGTCATTCTAGGTTCGAGTCCTAGTTCCCCAGCCACCGTTTCGTCAGGATTGAAAGGGTCGACGCCAAGCCGACCCGGAATATAGGCTGCGACCTCGCCTTAAGGAGGATCGATCATGAAGTCGCTGGTGATGGGTGTTCTGGCGCTGGCTGTGAGTGCGGGCGCTGCCGCCGCCCAGAGCCATGCCTGGGAGGCTGTGGGCGTATCCGAGGGGGCGGTCATGGCCGTGGATTGGCCCAGCTTGTCCCGGTCCGGGGCCGTTGCGCGGGTCACCATCGGTGCCGTTGTCACGCTTTCGTCGGCCGATTCGCCGTTCGACTATGCGACCTCTGTGATCGACGTCGACTGCGCCGACCGATCGCGCGGCTACCGCACGATTCGGTCTTCCTTTTTCAAGATAGACGGAACCGCGGCCGCCGAAGACTTCACGGACGTGACCGATTGGCAGGCCATCAACGACCGCACCTTGATGAACGACGTAAAGCGCGAAGTCTGTGCCAGCACGGCTGCCCGTGCTGGCCCCTTCGATGACATCACTGAATTCGCGGTCAGTGCACGCGCAGCGGTGGCTGCGCGATAGATTCAGCGCGTCAGGCGCAGGCTCCCGCCCAGGCCACCCTGGGCGTGGGGCGCGATCCAGACGTCGAATTCGCCGGGCTCCAGCGTCAGGTGCATCTCCGGCCCCACATAGGACAGCAGCGCCCGGTCCAGGTTGAACTGCACGGTCTGTGATGCGCCGGGGGCCAGGGTCACCTTCTGGAAGCCCTTCAGCTCGCGCACCGGACGGGTCAGGCGGGCGACCTTGTCGCGGATATACAGCTGGACGGTTTCCTCGACCGGGCGACTGCCGGTGTTGGTGACCGTGGCGCTGACCGTGACCCGGCCGTCCCAGGCCAGGGTCGGCGAACTGAGCGTCAGGCCGGAATAGGTGACGGGCGTATAGCCCAGCCCATGGCCGAACGGATAAAGGGCGCTGTGCGGCGTTTCGCGGAACTGGGCGCGGTATTCCTCGCGGTTGGCCTGGTCGTCGTCCATCGGACGGCCCGTCGCCTTGTGGTCGTAGTGGTAGGGCTGCTGGCCCGACAGGTGCGGAAAGCTGACGGGCAGTCGGCCGGACGGGGCATGGTCGCCGAACAGGACGTCGGCGATGGCATTGCCGCTCTCCGAGCCCAGGAACCAGGTGACCAGAATGGCCTGAGCATTCTTGACTGCGCCCGACAGCTCCAGCGCCCGGCCCGTCCGCAGCAGGACCACGACCGGCTTGCCGACCGCAGCCACCGCCTCAGCCAAGGCCTGTTGCGGGGCGGGGACCACGATGTCGGCGCGCGACTGGGCCTCGGCGGACATTGACTGGCTCTCGCCGATGGCCAGGATGACGACGTCGGCCCGGCGGGCGGCGGTGACGGCCGCTTCGATCCCGCCGCTGATGGCCCCTTCCGCCTCCGCACCCTTTACGAACGTCAGAGCGGTTCCTGCCGGGAGGGCGGCGCGCAGTCCGGCCTCGAGCGAAACGGCACGCGTCTTGTCGCCCCAGATGGTCCAGGGACCAAAGACCTCGGTGTCCTGGCCGAACGGTCCAATGACGGCGATGGATTTGCCGGTCTTGGGCAGCGGCAGCAGATTGCCCTCGTTCTTCAGCAGGACCATCGACTTGCGGCCCGCTTCGCGCGACAGGTCATAGTGGGCCTGAGAGCCGACCACGCGCGCCTCGACCGCCGGGTCCATGCCGCGATACGGGTCATCGAACAGCCCCAGCGCCGCCTTGACCGACAGGAAGCGGCGCACCGCCCGATCCACCACCCGCATGGGCAGGTCGCCGGATTCCACCAGTTCCGGGATATGGGCGTTGTACAGGCCCGACATCATGCTGACGTCCACCCCGGCCAGCAGGGCGATGCGCGCCGCGTCCCGGCCGTCGGCGGCATAGCCGTGGGCGATCAGTTCCTGTTCGGAGGTATAGTCGGAGACGACGAAGCCCTTGAACCCCCACTCTCCGCGCAGGATGTCGGACAACAGCCACTCACTGCCCGAGGCGGGCACGCCATTCAGGTCGTTGAACCCGCTCATGACCGACAGGGCCCCAGCGTCGAAGGCGGCCTTGAACGGCGGCAGATAGGTGGTCCGCAGGCGACCTTCGGACATGTCGGTGGTGTTGTAGTCCAGCCCGGCCTCTGCGGCGCCATAGGCGGCGAAATGCTTGGGCGTGGCCAGCATGCTGTCCGGGCGGCTCAGGTCGTCGCCCTGGAAGCCGCGCGTGCGGGCCGTGGCGAACAGCTGGTTCAGATAGACATCCTCGCCCGCGCCCTCGACCACTCGGCCCCAGCGCTGATCCCGGCCCACGTCGACCATAGGGGCATAGGTCTGGTGCACGCCCGATGCGGCCCCCTCGCGTCCCGCCGCCTGAGCCGTGCGGAAGGCCAGATCAAGGTCCCAGCTGGCTGCCTCGGCCAGGGGCACGGGGAAGACCGTCTTCAGGCCATGGATGATGTCGGCGGCGAACAGCATCGGGATGCCCAGGCGCGTCTCCTCCACGGCGATGCGCTGGATGGTGCGGCCGGCCTCTGCCCCGATGCCGTTGAACAGCGAGCCGCATTCGCCGCGCCGGATCATGGCGGCGATCCGGGCGGGATCACCCTGGCCGTCAAGCGGATTGACGTTCTCGGGGCGGAACCGGAAGGGATCGCCGAACAGGCTCAACTGACCGGCCTTCTCCTGGATCGTCATCCGGGCGATCAGGTCCTCGATCCGCGCGGCATGGCGCTGGATCGCAGCCTCCGCTGCCTGGGCCAGAGCGCGGGGCGGGGCCACCACGGCAACGGCACCGACGCCGAGGGCTCCGGCCAGCAGGGCACGGCGAGAGGGCGCGAGGGTCATGGGCAGGGCTCCGGGCTAGGCGTCTGGGCTGGGCGTCTGGGCGGTGTCGTCCTGGCTTAAGCGATCCAGAGGGGCAATCTCCAGACCCTCGCGTTCACGAAGCGTTGCGCGGGACGGTCAGTGCAGGCGAGCGTCGGTCAGGGGCAGACGTATGCGGACACCGACACCGGAGCCCGCAGCCGTTTCGATCGACATCGATCCCCAGAGGTGCTGAACCAGTCCTTCGACCAGGGCGAGGCCTTCACCCATCTGCAGAACAGCGGAGCCGATGCCGGTGTCGCGCACGACCAGGCTGACGCCGTCCGACGCCTGCGAAAAGGCCACCGCGATCGAACCGCGTGCTTCGCCCGGAAAGGCATGGCGAACGGCGTTGGACAGCAGTTCGTGCAGCATGATGGCCAGGGGCATGGCGTGGCTGTCCGGCAGGGCGCGAACCGAACCGCGCACCGACAGGCGGATGCCGCGTCCCTCGCACGTCCGCCGCCAGAAGGCGCTGGCATCGTCCAAATAACCGGCGAAATCCACGGGCCCGTCCGCCGCCATCCGGCGGTTCAGCAGGCTGAGCGCCGCCACGATGTCGCTGAGCCAGGTCAGGTGACGGCGGCTGGCGGGGTCGGTGACCGTCCGCAACCGAATCGCCACCAGGGTCTGCAAAAGCCGATACTCGCCCAGGAGGCGCGAGGCATCGTCCTCCGAACCTGTGCGCGGCGTCGAGCTCATCCAGTCACTACCCTAAGAAAAATTGAAAGTTTCCATAGCTCAGGTCGAACCATTCCACCAAGTGCGCGTTTCGACTGTCCGCTATCCGACACAACAGTGTTAATGGCGAAGTGTCGCGTATCGAGGCTTGGGTTTGACCACACCAAACGGCCTTCGGGTCATGATCGTCGAAGACCAGGCCATCCTCGCGATGGAGCTGGAAATGGTGCTGGGCGACGCCGGGTGCGATGTTGTCGGCTGTGCCATGGATCGCGCCAGTGCCTTCGAGATCGCCGACCGCGAACGCCCCGACCTGGCCCTGGTCGACGTCAATCTGCTGGACGGCATGACAGGCCCGCAGATCGCCCAGAAGATGGTCGCCGACTACGGTGCAGCCGTGGTCTTCCTGACGGCCAATCCCGAACAGATCCCCGAAGGCTTTTCGGGCGCTCTGGGAGCGGTCTGCAAACCGTTCGACGAACAGACGATTCGCGCCGTCGTCGCCTTTGCCCGCCAGTTCATCTTCGACCGGACGGTGGGCGCGACGCCCCGGCGGTTCCGCCTGGCCCCCTGGCTGACGACCCCGCCGTCGGACATCGCGCCCCATTAAGGACCGGCTCTACTCGATCTTCAGCCTGATGAAGACCATGGCCCCGTCAGGGTCGCCGCCGTAGAGCGGCTCCAGGGCCCCCGGCACCTGATTGACCGAATAGAGACCGCCCAGTCCCAGGCGGACATTCGGAGCGACGGTCCAGTCGTGCACCGCCCCGACCGAGGCCTTGCCCACTGTATAGAGCGGACCGTGACCGCCGCCGGGACCGGGAACCAGTTCGTCGGTTTCGATCCGCTCGGCCCGCGCGAACAGGGTCCAGCGGCCATCGGGGCTGAACGCCGTCTCGGCCAGCCAAGCATCCTTGGATTCGTCATGGTCATTGGTCTTGCGACCCCAGGCGACGGTCGATGACCACCAGCCGACCGCTCCGAACCGGCGCGTGTGGATGGCACTGGCCGACAGCTTGGTCTCGTCCTCGTCCGGCTCCAGCTGTTCCGGCGCGGTGACGTCGGCATACGAGGCCTGGAGTGACCATTCCGGCGCAGGATTCCACGAGGCCCGGACGGCCCAGCTGTCCAGCTCGGGGCTCTCGATATCGTACCGGTCCTGATCCGGCTCGCGCCCGCGGAAGGACGAAGCCTCCAGCTTGAAGCCGTCGCGCACCCAGCCCAGGGTCGCGACGCCGAACACGATGTGGGTCGAATCCAGCCAGTGATGGGTGATCGGGGCCTCGGGCGAATCCATCGCGCTCATGCGGTGCATGAAGGCGGGCGGCCCGAACGCAGGCTCGCCGGGCAGGCCGATATAGGCAAAGACGCTGTCGCCATTGGCCAGTCGCCGCCCATAGGAGGCCGAGGCCTCCATGATCAGCTCATGGGGATGCTGGCGGTCGATCAGGGGATTGACGCCGTCCGCCGTCTCGCCCGCCGCCAGCAACAGCGGAAAGCCGTCCTTGCCCATGAAGGGATCGGGGCTGACCATCAGCCGCAGGTTCAGCGTCGATCCGTCGGCGAAATCCCGCCGGGCAGCCCCCATCACCATGCCGCTGACGAAGGTCTTGTCGTCGCCGCGCGGGCCGCTCTGGGTGTCATGGGTCAGGTTGAGCAGGGCGTGGCTCATGAAGGACCAGTCGCCCCGGCTCCAGTGAATGCCGCCATGGCGGGACAGGTCTGGCTGCCAGCTGGTGCCGGAGGCATCGCGGCTCATGGGCCAGGCCCCCAGTGCCGACGTCATCGCATGACCGGCTCCGTGATCCACGGGCGAAGCGTGACCCGCGTGCGGGTCGTGCACCGGGGTCTGGTTCGCGGCGGAGTGTCGTGCATGGCCGGAATGATCCTGGGCCTGTGTCGCGCAGGCGACGACGAGAAGAGAGACGCCAGCGCTGAGCGCGGCGAGGTATCGGGCAGCCATTATGGCCTCCTTGCAAAGTGAGGTCGTCTAGGCGGACGGGGTCCGCCAGTCGGGTCTTTGGAAGGATCAGGCCTTAGGTGGGCCGGTTTCTGGGCTCAGGCGCAGGCCGACCGGCAGGATACGGGCGGTGGGCTGGAGCCGCATCGCACGGGCGGCGAAGCCGGATCGGTCAGCCGGCGTAATCGCAGGAGCCGCAATACAGGTGACACAGCAGATAAAGCTCTTCATCCGCTGATCCGGCTGGGGGGCCCGGTCGTCGTGTCCAGCGGCAACCATTTCATGGCACGGCGCCGGAGGGCTGTCGGCCATGGCTGTCGGTATCGCGCCCAGAAAAAGGACGCCAAGGGCGCCGATCAGCATCAAGAGGGTCCGGGCGATGACCATACACTCATCTAGAGGCCCGCGCCCGAAGGCTCAAGCCAGAGGAACACCTGGCGCGGTCGGCGCGGCAGCGGTCGGGTCCAGGTCCAACTGCATCACGTGCACATCGATCCAGCGGCCGAACTTCCAGCCTGCATGACGCCAGGTCCCGGCTCGGTCGAAGCCGAACCGTGCATGAAGTCGGATCGAGGCTTCGCTCGTCGCGCTGTCCGAGATGACGCTCATGACATGGCGCAGGCCCAGGCCACGAGCGCGCTCGACCAGGGCGGCCAGCAGGGCATAGCCCACGCCACGGCCACGCGCCGGCTCGGCGACATAGATCGAGTCCTCAACCGCGTAGCGGTAGGCGTTCCGATTGCGGAAGGGGGACAGATAGGCGTAGCCGGCAAGCTCGCCCTCGATCTGCGCCACGATCCAGGGCAGGTCCAGCGCTTGCACGGCCTCCAGACGCGCCGCCATCACGTCGCGTGATGGCGGCGTTTCTTCGAAGGTCGCCGTGCCGCCCGTGACTTCGCGGGCGTACAGGGCGGTGATGGCCGCCAGATCGGCGGCCGTCGCGTCGCGGATCACGCCGTCTCCCAGCCCTTGTCGATGGACCAGATGGCGAAGGCATAGACCAGGGCGACTTCCTTCAGATAGTCGAACCGGCCGGAGGCCCCGCCATGTCCGGCTTCCATGTTGATCTTCAGCAGGACCGGCTTGCCCGAGGTCGTGGCCGGACGCAGCTTGGCGACCCATTTCTGGGGTTCCCAATAGGTCACGCGCGGATCGGACAGGCCCCCCGTGGCCAGGATGGCCGGATAGGCCTTGGGCCCGACCTGATCATAGGGGCTGTAGCTCATCATGTAGTCGTAGGCTTCCGGATCCTCGATCGGATTGCCCCATTCGGGCCATTCAGGCGGGGTCAGCGGCAGGCTGGTGTCGCTCATGGTGTTGATGACGTCGACGAAGGGCACATCGCCGATGACACCGGCCCACAGATCCGGGCGCATGTTGTTGACCGCCCCCATCAGAAGGCCACCGGCCGATCCGCCATGGGCGACGATGTGGCCGGCCTTGCCGTGACCGCTGGCGATCAGGTGTTCGGCCGCGGCGATGAAGTCGGTGAAGGTGTTCTTCTTGGTCATGCGGCGGGCACCCAGGAACCAGCCCCACCCCTTGTCCGAGCCGCCCCGGATATGGGCGATGGCATAGATCCAGCCGCGGTTCACCAGCGACAGCCGGTTGGTCGAGAAGCTGGCCGACATCGGAATGCCGTAGGAGCCATAGCCGTACAGCAGCAGCGGCGCAGACCCTTTCACCGGCGTGTCCTTGTGGCGCAGGACCGTCACCGGGACCAGCTGGCCGTCGGCGGCCGGGGCATTCAGCCGCTCGACCACATAATCGGCCGGATCATGGCCGGACGGCACTTCCTGTACCTTGCGCAGGGTCCGCTCGCGCGTCGCCAGGTCGTAGTCATAGGTCGAGGTCGGCGTCGACGGCGAGTTGTAGCCATAGCGCATGACGGTGGTGTCGAACTCCGACGCTCCGCCCAGAGACAGGGCATAGGCGGGCTCGTCCACGGCGATTTCGTGCTCGGCTCCCGCACGGTCGCGGATGACGATCCGCGTATTGGCCTCGGCCCGTTCCTGGCGGGCGATGAAGTCCTTCACCAGTCCGACGCCTTCGATGTAGCGACCGGGGGTGTGCGGGATCAGATCCGTCCAGTTCGCCTTTTCGGGGCTGCCGGTGGGAGCCGTGACGACCTTGAAGTCGATGGCCTCGTCGGCATTGGTATGGATGACCCAGCGGTCGCCCCAGTGGTCGGCGTCGTATTTCAGATCGACCACACGCGGGGCCAGGATCCGGGGCTCGGCCGTGGGCGTGTCACCGGGGATGTAGCGGGTCTCGGAGGTGACCTGGTCACCGATGCTGATGATGATGAAGGCGTTGTCGGACGTGGTGCCCACGCCCATGAACATGCCCTCGTCGGTCTCTTCATACACCAGGGTCGCTTCGCCGCCGCGCGCGGGCCGGCGGAAGATCTTGTCCGGACGCCCATTCTCGTTGCGGTTGGTCCAGAAGATCCACTGGCTGTCCGGCGAGAAGGTGAAGTTGCCCCCCGCCGAGCCGATCGGATCAGGCAGGACTTCGCCGGTGGCCAGATCCTTGACGTAGATCTGATGCACCTCGGAGCCCTGCGCATCCTCGGCATAGGCGAACAGGCTGTGGTCCGGGCTGTGCGACACGGCCGAGACTTCCGAATAGGCCTTGCCCTCGGCCAGGACGTTCGCGTCCAGCAGCAGCTGGGGCGTCGGGGCGACAACGAAGTTCTTGGTCACCCGCTGACCGTCGACGATGAAGCTGCCCTGGCGTTCCACGCGCATATAGCGGGGATGCTGATCGCCGGTCTTGAACTCGGTGTAGTATTCCCACGGGCCGTCGGCGCGGGGGACGGAGCTGTCGTCCTGCTTGATGCGGGCCTTCATCTCTTCAAACATCGTCGCCTGCAGCGGCAACGTCGAGGCCATCATCGCCTCGCGATAGGCGTTCTCTTCCTCAAGATGCTGGCGGACGTCGGCCTTGATCAGGGTCGGATCCCGCAGCACCGCCTGCCAGTTGTCGTCCTTCATCCACTGATAGTCGTCCGTCCGGACGCGGCCCAGCTGCTCGATGGTCACGGGGATCTTCTTGGCGACCGGCGGGACGGGGGCGGATTTCGGCATCGAGGCTCCGGAGCGGCGGGCAAGGGCAGGACCGGCGGCGGCCAGGGCGGCAGCGGCGGCAGAGGTAGCGATCAGGTCGCGGCGATTCATGGCGTGGTCCCACGGTAAAAAGGTCGAGCACGACCTTGGACAGGGCCGTCATGACCCGTCAAATGAACAAACCGCAAGCCCGACCTTATCAGCCGGCCAGGACGGACGGCGTCATCCGCGCCAGCAGGGCACCGCCCTGACCGATGGCGGCCAGGCGCGAACTGGCATGGCCCAGCACATTGGCGGCATAGACCTCATACAGGGTGATCCGCCCGCCCAGCCATTCGACGTCGGTGTCGCCCGCATCCAGACGGGCCTTGGCGGTCAACGCCCCCTTGGCCAGCATCCAGCCGCCGATCACGTCACCCATCAGGGTCAGATAGGGGGCGGCGGCGGCCAGCACGTCGGCGGCACCGTCGGCGGCGGCCTTGCGGTCCAGGATCCACAGGGTCGCGTCCTCGACCGCGCCGATAGCCGTGGCGAATCGCTCCACCGGCTTGCCGTCGTACAGGCGCGCCAGTTCGGCCAGGGTTGCCTTCATCTCGCCGATCACCGCCTTGGCCGAAGCTCCGCCGTCCTGACCCAGCTTGCGCCCGACCAGATCCATGGCCTGGATGCCGTTGGTCCCTTCATAGATCGGGGCGATCCGGGCATCGCGATAATGCTGGGCCGCGCCGGTCTCCTCGACAAAGCCCATGCCGCCGTGAATCTGCACGCCCTGCGAGGCGACTTCCACGCCCATGTCGGTGGACCAGGCTTTGGCGATGGGGGTCAGCAGGTCCTCGCGGCCTTTCCAGAACTGGCGCTCGTCCTCGGTCGCTGCATGGCGCGCCAGGTCGGCGGCCACGCCGGTGGACAGGCACAGGGCCCGCCCGGCCGCAATCCGGGCCTTCATCACCGCCAGGGTCCGGCGCACGTCTGGATGGTCCAGGATCGGGGCAGAGGCCTCGCCGGTCCAGACGCTGCGGCCCTGACGCCGGTCGGCCGCATAGGCCAGGGCGTGCTGATAGGCCCGCTCTGCGATGCCCACTCCCTCCATGCCCACGCCGACGCGTGCGGCATTCATCATGGTGAACATGTGGGACAGCCCTTCGTTAGGGCGGCCCACTAGCTCGGCGATCGCCCCCTCATAGGCCATCACGCACGTCGGAGAGGCGTGAATGCCCAGCTTGTGCTCGATCCCCACCGGACGGAAGCCGTTGCGGTCGCCCAGCGAACCGTCCGGCTTGACCAGATATTTGTTGGCCAGGAACAGGCTGATGCCCTTGGGTCCGGCCGGCGCATCGGGCAGTCGGGCCAGCACAAGATGAACGATGTTGTCCGTCGCGTCGTGATCGCCCCAGGTGATGTAGATCTTCTGGCCGGTGAGGCTGTAGGTGCCGTCGCCGTTCGGTACGGCGGTGGAGGTCAGGGCTCCCAGGTCCGATCCGGCCTGGGGCTCGGTCAGGCACATGGCCCCCGTCCATTCGCCGGACACCATGCGCGGCAGATACATGGTCTTCTGGTGCTCGGTGCCATGCGCCTCCAGCGCCTCGATCGCGGCCAGCGACAGCATGGGGCACAGGCCGAACGCCATATTGGCCGCATGCACCGTCTCATAGGCCGCCAGCTCCAGCGCCTTGGGCAGGCCCTGGCCCCCGGCATGGGTCGGCGCGGCCAGACCCAGCCAACCCCCGGCCGCGAACTGGCGATAGGCGTCGGCAAAACCCGGCGCGGCCGTGACCGCCCCATTGGCATAGGTCGCGCCCTGCTGGTCCCCGATCCGGTTTAGAGGGGCCAGTACCTCTTCCGAGACCTGACCGGCCGCGTCCAGGACCGCGCGCATCAGATCGGCGTCATAGTCGGGGAATGCCCCCGTCGCCGCGACCTGGTCGAGGCCGGCGACGGCTTCCAGGGTAAAGGCCAGATCACGGACAGGGGCGCGATAGGTCATCGGGTCGTTCCTTGCGTTCGGTCGTCGTCTGGGCGACATCGGTGCCGGTGTCGTCGTCCCATGCCAAGGTGACGCGCTACCGCAGGGGAAGGGAAGCCCGATGGCCGAACCACGCAACCGTTATTCCAATGTCTCGTTCGCCTTTCACTGGGGCATCGCCCTGCTGGTCGTGTCCCAGATCGTCCTGATCATGCTGCACGATGCGACTGAGGGGCCGATGTCGCGCGAATATGTCCAGATTCACAAGTCGGTCGGCCTGAGCATCCTTGTCCTGACCCTGGCGCGGATCGGCTGGCGATTCGCCAATCCGGCCATCCCTCTGCCTGCGGGAACGCCGGGCTGGCAGAAGGTCGCCGCCCGCACCACCCATGTTCTGTTCTATGTCCTCTTGATCGGTCTGCCGCTGGGCGGATGGGCGGCTTCGTCGGCCGGGGGCAGAGACATCGAATGGTTCGGCCTGTTCACCTGGCCCGCCCTGCCTCTGCCGCTGGACCGCGACCTCGCCGGGTCCTTCATGGAGGCCCATGAGGCGGGGGTAGAGGTGCTGTATGTGCTGATGATCCTGCACATCGGCGCGGCGCTGAAGCATCACTTCATCGATCGGGACAATGTGCTGCACCGGATGATCCCTCTGATCCATCGACGGCCGTGAGCGAAGACGCGATCCAGGCGGCGGCCCGCGCCCTGTCGGCCGGGCGTCTGGTCATCCTGCCGACCGAGACCGTCTATGGCCTGGCCGCCGATGCCGGAAATCCAGAAGCCGTGGCCGCCATCTTCGAGGCTAAGGGCCGCCCCCGGTTCAACCCCCTGATCGCCCATGTCGCGACGGCGGCGGCGGCGGAGCGTCTGGCCGTCTTCGATGATGCCGCACGCGCGCTTGCCCAGGCCTTCTGGCCCGGTCCCCTGACCATCGTCGCCCCGGCGCGGGCCGATGGCGGGGTCTGCGATCTGGCGCGGGCAGGGCTGGATTCGGTGGCCGTTCGGGTGCCCGGCCATCCGGTGGCGCGGGCCGTTCTGGCGGCCTTCGCCGGACCCGTTGTCGCCCCTTCCGCCAATCGCTCGGGCCGCCCCAGCCCCACGACGTTTGCTGATGCGTTGGAGGAAACAGGCCCCTCCGCCGCCGCCGCCCTCGACGGTGGGCCCTGCGACGTGGGGGTGGAAAGCACGGTGGTCTCGGTCCTGGATGGCCGCATCGCCCTGTTGCGTCCCGGTGCCGTGACCCGCGATCAGATCGAGGCCCTGGTCGGACCTCTGCCCGCAGATCAGGATGGGGCAGGCGAGGGCCATCGCTCCCCCGGCCGCCTGACGCTCCACTACGCCCCCGAGGCCCCGGTCCGCATCAATGCCCAAGGTGCGAGTGACGGCGAAATCCTGCTGGGCTTCGGCCCGGGCGTGGGCGACCCACGCTGGACCCTCAGCGCCACGGGCGACCTACGAGAGGCCGCAACCAACCTGTTCCGCCTGTTGCGCGAGGCCGACCGCGAGCATCCCGTCGGCATCGCCGTCTCGCCCGTGCCGATGCTGGAGCTGGGTGAGGCGATCAACGACCGGCTGAGGCGAGCGGCGGGGTTTGTGGGGTGAGCCTCACTCTTCAACCAGAGCGTTGGGGCGCCGTGTCGCCAAGGTCTCGTATCCCAATCGCGTAGCCTTGGGGAACGTCTTGGCTAGTTCTCGCACCGTCAGTCGCCCTCTGATCCAGGTCGGGAGCCCATCAAATAAGAACCTGTTGAAAGCCTCTTCGCGCTTTTCGATTGCGTCCATGGCATGGAGCAGCACGTAGTACTTCTCGTCCGCAGAAACAGAGCAGTCGACTGCGATGTCTTTTATCGTGTCCATGAAATCGACAAAAGACTTGTTGATAATATCTATATCGGTCTTTTCTAGATTCCATGAGTCCCTGTAACTTAATCGTCCGACGTGCGAATCGTTTTGAAACGAACGGAGTGTGGACATAAGCCAGTTTGAGAAAGTCTGAGGGTCTACGCCTCCTGCAAGCCAGTACTCGAACTGATCGCTCTTTAGGCCCCAGTAGCGCCCAAAATATTGCTTTACATTGATGTCATCTGGTCCCTTGTCATTAGAAATATTGATACGATCTTGGTAAAGCGTGTCATAGCGACTATTGCATGATAGTATTATGTCAAACCTCTTGTTCCGGACATTGATCCTGTATGCGTATCTTGCGGCCATAAAGGCTGCGATCACTGTGGAAACTGTGACGAATATTTTGAAAGGTTCGATCAGGCTTTCCAGCGAGATAATTGATAGGAATTGATCGACCGTCTCAGCGTATTGGGAAAGCGGCACCGGCATCATGCCTTTCTCATTGGTCTCGTCCAGCCTACAGCGGATCAAGATCACGGCGTTCTGTCAATTGCCGCATCACCCAAAGCATCTCCCCTGACCGACAATCGACTGAATTCTCGTGTCCGCCAAACAGCTGCCCAGCCATTCCTCGGCATCACGGGCGAGCACCAGAATGTAGTGATTGCGACCCCTGGCGACTTCGGTCAGGCGGCCCTGTTCGATCAGTTCCTCGACCAAGGCTCCTCCCCGTCCGCCTTTGCGGATGGGGAGGGGGACCGCGAAGCGGTGGAGGGGCACCGTCCGGCAAGCTGTTCCGAGCCCATCCGACCTCCTCCCACACCCCCATTCCTGCGACCCATAAACCTCCAGCCCTCCTGTCGCGTCGATCCAAGTCCTTGATATCAAATCATTAAAGGAATAATCCGGCCCTCGGCGTGCCTCGGTCAAAAGCCCCCGCATACTCCTGCCCATCCCTTCGCGGGGGGAGGGCGTCTGGTGCCGGGGCCAATCACGTGCAGCGGGGGTGATCGTTGCGGGACGCTGTGCGTCGTTCGTCATCGGACGGGGGCGGCGGAACCGGATCAGGCCGGGGGGGGGCGGGTTGCACCCCCTTTCGGCCTGCAAAGGGACTGTCCTCCGGCAGGAAACGGAGGAGCCCAAGGGCCTGGCCGCCCCTGCCCGCCCGGGCTTAGTGTCGACAGGGTCTAATTGGCGAAAAGGTCGGGGGCTGGAAAACGGCAAACCCCGGCTGCCAAGCGATGCCCGCCCGACGTGCTCGGACGCCGCGATCATGCGGAGCACCGGCGGTGACGCCGAAAACTCTTCACCGGCCCCCGTAACGCGAAAGCAGGGGGGCACATCGGTTCCGGGCCAGCCGCCCGCGCTCCGCCACCTCCCCCATCCCTTCAGCGGGTAACCCCCGCGTGAGGTCGATCAAGCGCGCCCTATCCAAACCGTGTCCCCAGATCGACGCTAGACCGCACCCCAACTTCGGCAAAGCAGCTCTCCAGCCACTCGTCGGCCGCCGCCCGCCCCCGCGCCTTCAGGTCGTTCAGAAAGGTCCATTCGGTGTTGAATTTCGATCCCAGCGACAGGTCGCCCAGCCAGCCATCGGCCTCGATGGCGTGCATCAGGATGTGCCGATAGCGGCCTTTGGCATCCTCGGTCAGCCGACCCTGTTCGATCAGTTCCTGGACGAAGGCGACGGCACGCAGTTCGGCGACCAGGGGGGCGTTGAAGACGACCTCGTTCAGCCGGTCCATGATGTCGCCCGCCGACCGGGGCGTGTCGGCCCGCTCGAACGCATTCAGGGTGATCAGCAGGACGTCGTCGGGCGTGTCCTCATAGAACAGCGGCCACAGCGGCGGATTGGCCAGGTATCCGCCGTCCCAATAGGGCTCCCCCTCGATCTCGACCGCCTGGAACAGATGCGGCAGGCAGGCCGAGGCCAGCAGGACCTGATCGGTGATCTCGGCATTGGCAAAGACGCGCGATCGGGCGTGGCGGACGGCGGTGGCGGCGACGTGCAGCTTGACCTCCGAACCCTGAACCGCCGCGAAATCGATCGAGGCGTTCAGCACCCGCTTCAGCGGATTCAAGTTCAGCGGATTGAACTCATACGGGCTCATTGACAGGGCCAGGGTCTCTCCGGCCCGCCAGAAGGCGGTGTCCTTCAGCCAGCCGGGCGTCAGGGCCGCGCTCCAGATGGAGGAGTCGCCAAAGACGTTCTTGCCGCCCGATTGATTGGTCTCGCGCCACAGCTTGTCCAGCGCCGCCCGCGCCCCTTCGGGACCGCCGGTGGCCATGCCAGAGACCAGGGCCGCGCCGTTCATGGCCCCAGCCGAGGCCGCCGTGACGGCCCGGATATCCAGCCGCCCGTCCTCAAGCAGCCGGTCCAGCACGCCCCACTGGAAGGCCCCGTGCGCCCCTCCGCCCTGCAAAGCCAGGCAGACCGGGCGACGGCCATCGCGCGGTGCTGACGTGGGGTCCGATGCGACGGGCTGTGGGTTCGGGGCCTTGCGTTTGAAAAGCGCCATCTGCCCCCCCGGCCTCAGTCGTCTATTGCGCGGTCCAGCCGCCGTCGATGGAGAAGCTGGACCCGTTGGCCGAGGCCCCCAGGTCGGACACCAGATACAGGAACAGGCCGGCAAGCTCGTCTGTGGTCACGAACCGCTTGGTCGGCTGGGAGCCAAGGATGACATCCTTCAGCACCGCCTCCTTGGACATGCCGCGGGTGCGGGCCTGGTCCGCGATCTGCTTTTCGACGATCGGCGTCTCGACGAAGCCGGGACAGATGGCGTTGCAGGTGATGTTGTCCTGAGCCAGCTCCAGAGCCACGGTCTTGGTGAAACCGATGACCCCGTGCTTGGCCGCGACATAGGCCGACTTGAACGGGCTGGCGACCAGGCCGTGCGCCGAGGCCACGTTGATGATGCGGCCGCGCCCCTGGGCCTTCATGATCGGGATCGCCGCCCGGGTCGCGTAGAAGGTGGACGACAGATTGATGCCGATGATCTGTTCCCACTTGTCAGACGGGAATTTCTCGACCGCCTCGACGTGCTGAATGCCGGCGTTGTTGACCAGGATGTCGACCCGGCCCAGCTGATGCTTGGCATAGGCGACCATGTCGGCCACCTCTTCGCCCTTCAGCATATTGGCGGCGTGATAGCGGACGCGGACGCCGCAACTGGCCTCCATCTCGGCGCGGGTACGCTCGATCTCGGACGGGTCACCCAGGCCGTTCAGCACCACATCCCCGCCGCGCGAGGCCACCGCGCGGGCGAGAGCCAGGCCGATCCCGGACGTGGAACCCGAGATGACCGCCACCTGACCCCTCAGGTCGCCAATGTCTCGAAAAGGTGTCGTCTCCGCCTTGGGACCTTCGCCGCGTTTGGGCCACTGGAACATTGGGTCGCTTCCGTCTCTTGTTCGTTGCCGCCAACCTAACGCTTCGCGGATGCGAAGGCGACCCGTCACGCTGAATTTCCTCAGCGGGTGAATATCCAGTCTGCTTCCGAAGACGCCGACTTGTCGAACCGATAGCCGTCGACGTCGAAGCCCTTGAGATCGGCAGCCTTTTCGATGCGGTTGTCGATGGCGAACCGGGCCATCGTTCCACGGGCCTTCTTGGCGAAAAAGGAAACTATACGGCTTTCGCCGTCCTTCTTCTCGCGGAACTGGGGTGTGATGACCGGCAGTTTCAGGGCCTTGGCGTCAACCGCTCCGAAGTATTCCTGGCTGGCCAGATTGATGACCACCGGCTCTTCATGCCCTTCGGCGTCGGCATTCAGACGGTTCGAGATTCGGTCGCCCCAGAAGTCGTAAAGGCTGCCGCCGCGGCGGGTCTTCAGCCGGGTGCCCATCTCCAGGCGATAGGGCTGGATCCGGTCCAGGGGCCGCAACAGGCCATACAGCCCTGAAAGGATGCGCAGACGATCCTGCGCCCACTCCATCGCGGCGGCATCCAGAGAGCGGGCGTCCAGCCCCTGATAGACGTCGCCGGCAAAGGCCAGCGCTGCCTGGATTCCTACATCGGTGGCTTCGGGGTCGAAGGCCTTGAAGCGGGCCTGGTTCAGCTTGGCCAGGTCCTCTGAAATGCCCATCAGCCGCCGCAGGTCGGCCTGGGTCTGGCGCCGGGCGGTGACGGCCAGGGATGCGGTGTCTTCTGCGAACCGGGGCTGGGTCGCGGGCAGGGGGAGGGTCGGCTCGGTGAAATCCAGCCGCTTGGCCGGGGAAAGGACGATCAGCAAAATCACGGCTCCGTTCGCGGGTGGCCCGCAGATAGGGCCGTTCGAACCGCAGGCAAAGGGTCCGCCCTTATGGTCGCCTATGGTGACGATCCGTCCGGCGGTATAGGCGTTGCGTCATGGACTGTCCCGTTCCCGAACGCCGCACGGTGGAATACCGCGACCCGGACGCCAAGGTGTTCGGCGAGATCCGCGCGGCCGCAAGGCCGGTCATCCTCAAGGGGCTGCTGGCCGACTGGCCGGCGGTGCGCGCAGGTTCGGAGTCCCCCATGGCTCTGGGGGCGCATCTGGCGGGATTTGCTACCGGCAAGCCGGTGCGCTTCATCGTGGCACCCCCGGAACGGGGCGGAATGTTCTTCTACGGCGATGATCTGACCGGCACGAATTTCGAAGCGCGCGAAGCCCCTCTGACCGAGCTTCTGCACGGCCTGCTGCACTGGATGGACCGTGCCGATCCACCGGCGATGGCGGCGCAGTCCCTGCCTGAGCCGGTTGCCGTCCCCGGTTTCGCCGCTGCCAATCCCGCCCCGGCCATTGTCGGCTCTGCTGTCCCCCGTCTCTGGATCGGCAACGCCGCGGTGGTCCAGACCCACCACGACATGTTCGAAAATCTGGCCTGCGCCGTGGCCGGACGCCGCCGCTTCACCCTGTTTCCGCCCTCGGCGACCAAGGACCTGTACGTCGGACCGTTCGAGCGGACCCTGGCTGGCCCCCTGGTCAGCATGGTGCCTCTGCACGCCGCCGATGCCGAGCGCTGGCCGCGCTTTGCCGATGCCTGGGCCGAAGCAGAGGTCGCGGACCTGGAACCCGGCGACGCCCTCTACATCCCCTATATGTGGTGGCACCACGTCCAGTCTTTCGACCCGTTCGCCCTCTTGGTGAACTATTGGTGGAATCCTGAAGGGCAGCGGCGACAGCCGATGCAGGCCCTGATCCACGCGATGGCGGAAATCCGCGACATGCCGTCCGACCAGCGGGACGCCTGGCGCGCCATGTTCGACGCCTTCGTGTTCGACGACGCAGCGGAACCTGGAGCCCATCTGCCGCAGACCGTCCGGGGCATTCAGGGTCGAATGGACCCACAGACTTCTGCTGCCGTTCTGGCCAGCCTGGCTCAGGGGATGCAGCGGCAGCGCTAGAAGAGTACGGCTGGGTTCATGATTCGCTTCGGGTCGATCGCCTGACGCACGGCCCGCATGGTGGCGATCTCCAGCGGCGACTTGTAACGGCGCGCTTCGTCGGTCTTCAGCCGGCCCAGCCCGTGCTCGGCGCTGATGGAGCCGTCATACCGGGCCACGACGTCGTGGACGATCTGCGATCCTTCCTCCCAGCGGGCCAGGAAGGCCTTCAGGTCGGCTCCCGGCGGGCACAGGACGTCATAGTGCATATTGCCGTCACCGACGTGACCGAATGCCCCGACGCGCGCGCCAGGGTGGAACCGTTCCACCGCAGCCGTCGCCTCGTCCAGGAAGTCGGCAATACGCGACACGGGCACCGACACATCATGCTTCCAGCCGCCGCCTTCGGGGCGCTGGGCGGCGGACTGTTCCTCGCGCACCTTCCAGAAATCGGCGCGCTGGGTCTGGTTCTGCGCAATGGCGGCATCGTTGATAAGCCCAGCCTCGAAGGCATCGGCCAGCAACCGCTCCAACCCCGCCTCCGCGGCGCCGGGCTCGCCCGACACCAGTTCGATCAGCACATACCAGGGCGGCGTCGTGTCCAGCGGTTCGCGTGTATCGGGGATGTGCTTCAGTACGAACTCCATGCCGATCCGCTTCATCAGCTCGAAGGCCTCGACCCCGCCGCCGGTCTCGGCCTTGGCCCGGGCCAGCAGTTCGATCGCGGCGTGGGCGCTGTCCAGTCCGACCATGGCCGTGGCGCGCGAACGCATGATCGGAAACAGCTTCAGCGTCGCCGCCGTGACGATGCCCAAAGTGCCCTCGGCACCGATCAGCAGCTGCTTCAGGTCGTAGCCGGTGTTGTCCTTTCGCAGGCGTTTCAGGCCATTGAAGACCTGACCATCCGGCATCACCGCCTCGATCCCAAGCACCAGATCGCGCATGACGCCATAACGGATGACCGCCGTGCCCCCGGCATTGGTCGAGATGACCCCGCCGATCGTGGCCGAACCCTCGGCGGCAAGACTGAGCGGGAACATCCGGCCTGCCGCCGTGGCGTGCTGCTGGGCCTCCAGCAGGGTGACCCCGGCCTCGACTGTCATGGCATCATCCAGCGGCGTAACATCGCGTACGGCGCGCAGCTTCCGTGTCGACAGCAGGACCTCGCCATACGGGATCTGACCGCCGACCAAGCCTGTGTCGCCACCCTGAGGGACAACGGCGATCCCATGCTCCGAGCAGATGGTCACAGCCGCCGCCACCTCTGCCGTGGTGCGGGGCGTCAGCATCAGCGGGGTGTGGCCCTGCCATTTGTTGCGCCACTCGGTCAGCCAGGGCGCGATCTCGGAGGCGTCCTGGGTCCAGCCGCCAGGGCCCAGCGTGGACTTCAAGGTCTCGACGGCGGTAGGGGAGGGCGTGGACATGGCGCTGTTCTGACAAAACCGTGCGTCGGTCGAAAGAGGAAAGCGATAATGCAGCATGAATAATGCGCTGAGCGCTCCCACACCTGCCGTCGGCGTGGTGTGTTTTCGTGATGATGAGGTCTTGCTGATCCGGCGCGGGACGCCGCCGCGTCTGGGTGAGTGGAGCCTGCCGGGCGGACGCATCGAGCCGGGGGAGGGGGCCCTTGACGCCGCCCGGCGCGAGTTGATGGAGGAGACCGGCATCCAGGCCCGGATCGGTCCGCTGATCGATGTGGTGGATGGCATCTTTCCCGACATCGGGCGGCACTATGTGCTGATCGACTACCTCGCGACCTGGATGGCGGGAGAACCCCGCGCCGGTGACGACGCGGCGGAGGCCCGGTTCTGGCCGATCGGAGAGGCGCTGGCCTTGGTCGACTGGAGCGAGACTCGGCGCATCATCGCCATGGCGGATCGCATGAGGGACGAATCGGTTTCGCTGGATAGGCGAGCCGGGAACCGCTAACCTCGCCCCGTGATGGAGGGGCTGATGGATATTCCGAACCTGTTTGCGATCGTCATGGTCGTGCTGGCGGTCGTGCTGCTCTTCAGCGTGATCAAGATCGTGCCTCAAGGGCGCGAGTTCACAGTCGAGCGCTTCGGCAAATACACCAAGACCCTGACGCCTGGCATCAGCCTGCTGACCCCGTTCGTCGAGCGCATCGGCCGCCGCATGAACATGATGGAACAGGTGCTGGACGTGCCCCAGCAGGAAGTCATCACCAAGGACAATGCCATGGTGAAGGTCGACGCCATCGTCTTCATCCAGGTCATGAACGCGGCGGCGGCGGCCTATCGGGTCGAGGATCTGCCCTATGCGATCACTCAGCTGTGCTCCACCAACCTGCGGACCGTGGTGGGGTCGATGGACCTCGATGAAGTTCTGTTTCAGCGCGACAACATCAACTCGCGCCTACTGACCGTGATCGATGCGGCGACCGAGCCGTGGGGCGTCAAGGTCAACCGGATCGAGATCAAGGACCTGACGCCTCCGGTCGACATCACCAATGCCATGGCGCGGCAGATGAAGGCCGAGCGCGAGCGCCGAGCCGTCATCACCGAGGCCGAGGGCGAGAAGCAGGCCGCCATTGCCAGGGCCGAAGGGGCCAAACAGGCGGCCATCCTGCAGGCCGAGGGGCGCAAGGAAGCGGCGTTCCGCGACGCCGAGGCGCGCGAGCGTGAGGCTGAGGCAGAGGCCCGGGCCACCGCGATGGTTTCCGAGGCGATCGCCCGCGGCGACGTCAACGCCATCAACTATTTCGTGGCTCAGAAATACGTCGAGGCCTTTGCCGAACTGGCCCGTAATCCCACGGCCAAAACGGTCATCGTGCCCGCCGAGATGAGCGGTCTGGTCGGGACCATCGCCGGTCTGGGCGAACTGGTCGGCCTGGCCCGTGACCAGCAGCAATCGCGTGGCGGCGATCGCCCGTCACCGCCGCCTGCACCTGTCGTCCCGCGTCCCCCGCGGCGTCCGGCCGGTGGCTCTGTCCCTGTTACGGAGTAGATCCATGGATACGATCGCAGCCCTGTATTCGGTTCAGCCGTTCTGGGTCTGGATGGCGCTCGGGGTTCTCCTGCTGGCCATCGAGGCCGCCTTCTCGACCGAATGGCTGTTGTGGCCGGCTGTGTCGGCGGCGGTGCTGGCGGTCCTGACGGCCTTGGGTCTGCGGATCGGTTTCGCGATGGAGGTCGTGCTGTTCGCCGCCCTGACGGTGGCCGCGACCTTGCTGTCCCGCCGCCTGATCCAGAAGGTCAATTCCGTCGAGGTGCCCGACATCAACGATCGCGACCTGCGCCTGGTCGGAGAACGCGCTCGCGTGGTCGAGGCCTTCGTGAACGGTCGCGGCCGCGTCTTCGCCTCGGGGGCCGAGTGGGCGGCCGAAATCGAAGGCGAGGGTCCTCCTCCCGGCGAGAGCGTCATCATCGATTCGGTCGTGGGTGCCCGGGTAAGGGTCCGGCCAGCCTGATTCTAGGCGCGCATCTCGGCGATGCCGCGATTGGCCAGCTGGTCGGCCCGTTCGTTCAGCGCATGGCCCGCGTGGCCCTTGACCCAGTGCCATTTGACGTCATGTCGCGCCCGGGCAGCGTCCAGCCGCTTCCACAGATCGTCGTTCTTGACCGGCTTCTTGTCGGCCGTCTTCCAGCCGCGCGCCTTCCAGCCGTTTATCCAGCCGGTGATACCGTCCATGACGTATTTGCTGTCGGTGTGAAGGTCGACCTTGCACGGCCGTGTCAGCGCCTCCAGCGCCTGGATCGCTGCCATCAGCTCCATGCGGTTGTTGGTGGTCAGCGGCTCGCCCCCGCACATTTCCTTGGTCTTGCCCCCGGCCTGAAGGATCGCGCCCCAGCCTCCGGGACCAGGGTTGCCTTTGCAGGCACCGTCGGTGTGGATGATGACGTGGGACAGGGCAGCCTCGCGGTTCAATGGGACGTGCCTTTTACAGCCAGTCGCCGGGGTGGCCAGTCACGATCGCGGATTCCGCATTCGCTTGGCCCTGGCCATCACTACGCCTATATGACGGCCTAGATGGACGACGGGTCGGTTCGGGCCCGCATAAGGAGACGAAGCCGTGGGTTCTTTCAGCATCTGGCATTGGGTCATCGTCGGACTGGTGGTGCTGCTGCTGTTCGGGGGCCGCGGCAAGCTGTCGGGCCTGATGGGTGACGCGGCCAAGGGGATCAAGGCCTTCCGTGAAGGCCTGAAGGACGACGACAAGTCCGGCCCGTCCGAAGGCGTCAGCTCGCTGCCGCGCACCGACGCCGAAAAAGAAGAACTGAAGCGCTAGTCGCTGTCCGCTTTGTATTTGCGCGAGAGACCCTGACGCATGGGCGGTCTTGGGCCCGGTATCGGGGGCTTGGAAATTTTGGTGATTGGCCTGGTGGCCCTGCTTGTGGTGGGGCCCAGGGACCTGCCCTTGCTCATGCGCAAGGTCGGTCAGTTCATGGCCAAGGCCAGGGGCATGGCCAATGAATTCCGCGCCAGCTTCGACGAGATGGCCCGCCAGTCCGAGCTGGACGAGCTTCGCAAGGAAGTCGACGCCCTGCGCCGCGGTCAGGGCATCCACCCTCTGGGCGAAGAGGCGACCGCTGCCTTTCGCGACATCAATCGCGACCTGAACGCGCCGCTGAACGCGCCCGTGGCCTCGCCTCCGGCCCAGGCCCTGATTGCAGGGCCCGAAGAATGGCCCGACACACCGGCCATGACGCCGATTGCGCCGGTCGAACCAGTGGCGGAGCCCGTGGCCGAGACCAAGCCGGAACCGAAACCTCGGGCACGCAAGGCAACGGCGGCAAAGGCTGCGACTTCCGACAAGCCGGCGACGCCCAAGTCCCCCGCCAAGCCTCGCAAACCCCGCGCCAAACAATGGCCTGACGCATGAGCCGCACCGACGACGATCACGCCGAGATCGAGGCCTCGCGCGCGCCGCTGATGGATCACCTGATCGAGCTGCGCGGGCGGCTTGTGGTGTGCGTGGTGGCCTTCGCCGTCGCCTTCATCTTCAGCTTCTATTTTGCCGCGCCGCTGCAGATCTTCCTGATCAAGCCCTTTCAGGCGGCGGCGGCTCTGCATGCCGTGGCCCAGGCGAACGGGGGGCATGGCGGCAATCCCCTGGACCTGATCGCTGTCACCCTGGGTCTCATGCCGGTGCCCGAGGGTGGGCAGTCCACGGTCGAGTTGATCGCTACCGCGCCGCTGGAACAGCTTTTCACCAAGATGAAGATTGCCGGGTTCGGTGCCGTCGTGCTGGCCTTTCCGGTTCTGGCCTGGCAGCTCTACCGGTTCGTGGCCCCAGGCCTCTATCGGAACGAGCGCGGCGCCTTCCTGCCGTTCCTTTTTGCCTCGCCGGTTCTGTTCTGCCTGGGCGGTGCCCTGGTCTATTTCGTCATGCTGCCGTTCGTCATGTGGTTCTCGCTGAGCCAGCAGATCTCGGCGGATGGGATCACGGTCGCGCTGATGACCAAGATTTCCGAGTATCTGAACCTGGTCACCTCGCTGATGCTGGCCTTCGGCCTGTGCTTCCAGTTGCCGGTGATCACGACCCTTCTGGGCATGGCCGGTATCATCAGCTCAAAGGCCATGGCCGAGGGGCGCCGCTATGCCATCGTGGCCGTTGTGGTGGTGGCCGCCGTCGTGACCCCACCCGATCCGCTCAGCCAGATCATGCTCGCTGTGCCCCTGGTGCTGCTCTACGAGATCAGCATCTGGTGCGTCCGCATCATCGAACTGCGCCGACGCAAGGAAGACGCCGGCGAGGGTCTGACTGTCTGATGACAGCCGGAAGCCGGTCGGGCTCGGTGTCCGGCCAATGTGACAGCCAAAGAAAAAGGCCGGACGATCGCTCGTCCGGCCTTTCCTTTGTCAGCCTGTGATCCGTGGGATCAGCAGCTGTAGTACATGTCGAATTCCACCGGATGGGGGTGGAGTTGCAGGCGCTGGACCTCTTCCATCTTCAGCTCGATGTAGCTGTCGATGAAGTCGTCATCCATGACGCCGCCCTTCTTGAGGAAGGCGCGGTCCTTATCGAGGCTCTCGAGCGCTTCTTTCAGGCTGCCGCAGACCTCGGGGATGCTGCCGCGCTCTTCGGGCGGCAAGTCATACAGGTTCTTGTCGGCGGGTGCGCCCGGATCGATCCGGTTCTCGATCCCGTCCAGACCGGCCATCAGCAGGGCCACGAAGGTCAGATAGGGATTGCCCATCGGGTCCGGGAAGCGGGCTTCCAGACGCTTGGCCTTAGGCGAGGACACCCACGGAATCCGGATCGAGGCCGACCGGTTGCGCGACGAATAGGCCAGCTTCACAGGCGCTTCATAGCCGGGCACCAGGCGCTTGTAGGAGTTGGTCGTGGAGTTCGAGAAGGCGTTGATGGCCTTGGCGTGTTTGATGATGCCGCCGATGTACCACAGGCACATGTCCGACAGACCCGCATATTTGTCGCCGGCGAACAGGGGCTTGCCGTCCTTCCAGATCGACTGGTGCACGTGCATGCCGCTGCCGTTGTCGCCGAACATCGGCTTGGCCATGAAGGTTGCCGACTTGCCGTAGGCGGCGGCGACGTTGTGGATCACATACTTATACAGCTGCAGACGGTCGGCCATGGTCAGCAGGTCGCTGAACTTCAGACCCAGCTCATGCTGGGCCGGGGCGACTTCGTGGTGGTGCTTTTCGGGATCGAGGCCGAGGTCGCGCATGACGCCCAGCATTTCACCCCGCAGGTCCTGGCCGGAATCGACCGGGTTCACCGGGAAATAGCCGCCCTTGGGTCCGGGGCGGTGCCCCATGTTGCCTTCCGAATATTCGGAACCGGTATTGGCCGGCAGCTCGATCGAGTCATAGCTGTAGCCGGTGTTGTGCGGCTGGGTGTTCCAGCGGACGTCGTCGAAGATGAAGAACTCGGCTTCGGGGCCGAAATAGACGGCATCGCCGACCCCCGAAGACTGCACATAGGCCAGGGCCTTCTTGGCCATGGAGCGGCTGTCGCGATTGTAGGGCTCGCCCGTGTCCGGATTGATGATGTCGCAGAACAGGAACAGCGTCGTCTGCTGATAGAAGGGATCGATATAGGCGCGCGACAGATCCGGCTTCAGCAGCATGTCGCTTTCGTTGATCGCCTTCCAGCCGGCGATCGACGAGCCGTCGAACATCGTGCCTTCGTTCAGGAAGTCCTCGTCCACCAGGTCGATGTCGAAGGTGACGTGCTGAAGCCGACCCTTGGTGTCGGTAAACCGGACATCGACGTATTTTACGTCCTTGTCCTTGATCTCTTTCAGGATCTTATCTGCGCTGCTCATTCTCGACGTCCTGTTTCTTATGGGGAGGAGGTAGTGGCCCGGGCTGTTTCCAACGCGGACAGTGTGCGGTCAGACGGCCTGTGAGCCGGTTTCTCCGGTTCGGATGCGGATCACATCGATGACATCGCTGACAAAGATCTTGCCGTCCCCGATCTTGCCGGTCCGGGCCGCAGCCTGGATGGCCTCGATGACGGCGGGCACCATGTCGTCGGCAACCACCAGCTCGATCTTGATCTTGGGCAGGAAGTCGATGACGTATTCTGCACCCCGATAAAGTTCGGAATGACCCTTTTGTCGGCCGTATCCCTTGGCCTCGAGCACGGTCATGCCCTGGACCCCGACGTCCTGTAGGGCTTCCTTCACTTCATCCAGCTTGAAGGGCTTGATGATGGCTTCGATCTTCTTCATGGCGACCCCGAGGCGGCCTTCAAGGCTGCTGCACGCACGGCTGCTAAAGGGACATTGCATCGCAGCATAACGCAAGCGTCTTTTCATCTTTGTCGTCGTTCGGGAACGAAGCTGTCATGAAATCCGCGATCCAGCCGCCGGCGTGGAAGGCTTTGCTGCCATGGCCTGGGCCCGAGGCGCACAAGCACGCACGGGGCCGGCTCGGCGTGGTGTGCGGCCCCCCGAACCGGACGGGTGCGGCACGGCTGGCCGCGCGTGCGGGCCTCAGGGTCGGCGCCGGAGTGGTGACGCTGCTTTGTCCGCCCGCCTCCGCCCCCATCGTCGCGCCGGCGGTCGAGGCGGTCATGGTGCATCCGTTCGAGGGACCTCAAGCTCTGGTCGAGGCCAGCCAGGCCATGAATGCAGTGGTCATCGGCCCGGCTGCAGGCCTGGACCAGGCCACGATCGAAAATGTCAGGGCCTTGGCGCGGACCAAGGCGGCCTTGGTGGTCGATGCGGATGCGCTCAGCATTTTCGAGGGACGCAGCCAGGACCTGTTCGATCTGCTGGACACACAGGACGTGCTGACCCCGCACGAAGGCGAGTTCCAGCGGCTGTTTCCTGGCCTGCTGGATGCAGGGCGGGAAGCTGCGGCGCTCCGGGCTGCGCGCACAGCAGGCTGTATCGTGGTGCTGAAGGGGCGCGAGACGCTCATCGCCGGGCCGGACGGCCGGATACACAGCAACGACAACGGCAGTCCGTGGCTGGCCACCGCAGGGACTGGCGACGTCCTGGCAGGGATCATCGGTGGCCTGATCGCCCAGGGCATGGCCAGTGTGGATGCCGCGACGGCCGCCGCCTGGATTCATGCCGAAGCGGCGCGCGGCTTTGGGCCCGGCCTGATCGCCGAGGACCTGCCCGATCGTCTGCCTGCCGTCCTGTCCGGGCTTTATCCCGGCTGAAGCGTCAGTCGGCGGCCGGTTTGGCCTTGGCAGCGGCCTTGGTCTTGGCAGGGGCCTTCTTTGCCGCCGTAGCCTTGGGTGCAGCCTTCTTGGCGGCCGGCTTCTTGGCAGGTGCCTTCTTGGCCGCCGCCTTCTTGCCCGGCGACGCCAGGGCCTTGGCGGCCAGCAGCGGCAGGGCCGCCTCCATCGTCAGGTCTTCGGGCACCGTGCCGCGTGGCAGGGTGGCATTGACCTTGCCCGACTTCACATAGGGACCAAAGCGACCGGCCATCACATGAACCGGCTCGCCGGTCTCGGGGTGGGCCCCCAGATCCTTGAGCGGCGCGGCGGCCGCCCCGCGTCCGGCAAACTTGCCCGCCCGCTTTTCGGCCAGGAGCACCACGGCGCGGTTCAGCCCGACTTCGAACACCTCATCGATGTCGGCGACATTGGCATAGGTTCCGGCGTGCAGGACAAAGGGCCCATAACGGCCAAGACCGGCCGTGATCGGCTTGCCGTCCTCCGGGTGTATGCCAACCTCTCGGGGCAGGGCCAGCAGCCTCAGGGCCTGGTCCAGCGTCAGCGACGCGGCGCTCCAGCCCTTGGGTAGGGAAGAGCGCCTCGGCTTCTCCTCATCGGGAGCCGCGGTTTCGACATAGGGCCCAAATCGGCCGATCTTCAGGTGGACAGGCTGGCCGGTCGCCGGATCCACGCCCAGCTCGCGATCGGTGCCGGTTTCCGCCTCGACCGCGCCGCCGCCGAAGCCCCGGGTATAGCGACACTCCGGATAGTTCGAGCAGCCGATGAAGGAGGACTTCATCTTGAAGCTGGCCTTGAGGTGGAGCCGTCCCGTGCCGCAGACGGGGCACTGGCGGGGGTCGGTTCCGTCGTCCTTGGGCTGGAACAGGAAGGGCCCGATGGCCTCGTCCAGTTCGTCTATGACCCCCTGGCGGGCGATGACGGTATCGGTGGCAGGCTTCAGCTGCTTCCAGAAGTCGCGCAGCAGCACCTTCCAGTCGAGATCCCCTGCCGAGACCTCGTCCAGCTGGGTCTCCAGGGCGGCAGTGAAGTCGTACTCCACCCACTGGCCAAAGAACTGTTCCAGGAAGGCGGTGACCAGCCGTCCGGTGTCCTCGGGGATGAAGCGGCTCTTGTCCATGCGGACATACTGACGATCGCGCAGCGTCGTCAGGATCGAGGCATAGGTCGAGGGCCGACCGATCCCCAGCTCTTCCAGCTTCTTGACCAGGGTGGCTTCGGAATAGCGGGGCGGGGGCTCGGTGAAATGCTGGTCGGTGCGAACGGCCTCGACCTTGGCGCGCGCGCCTTCCTTGAGTGTGGGAAGACGGGTCGATGAGTCCTCCTCGTCCTCGGCGGCACCTTTCTGGCGTTCGTCCCGGCCCTCCTCATAGACAGCCAGGAAGCCGTCGAAGGTGACCACCTGTCCGGTGGCGCGCAGGCCGGTCTGACCGTCGGAGGATTCGATCTCGACGGTCGTGCGGTCCATCCGGGCCGACTCCATCTGGGAGGCCACCATCCGCTTCCAGATCAGCTCATAGAGCCGCTGAAGGTCGCTCTCCAGCCGCAGACTGTCGGGATGGCGGGCGATATTGGTCGGCCGAATCGCCTCGTGCGCCTCCTGGGCATTCTTGGCCTTCGACTTGTAGTAGCGCGGTGTCTCGGGGACGAAGGGAGCGCCAAACCGTTCAGCGATGACCTCGCGTGCCTGGGCGATGCCTTCGGGCGTCGTCTGGACGCCGTCGGTTCGCATATAGGTGATCAGGCCGCCGGTCTCGTCGACGCCCTCATACAGTTTCTGTGCGGCGCGCATGGTCCGCTGGGCATCAAAGCCCAGTTTGCGCGACGCCTCCTGTTGCAGGGTCGAGGTGGTGAAGGGCGGCGCCGGGCTGCGCTTGGTCGGCTTCTTTTCGACCGAGGTGATCGTGAACTCGCCCGACTGGATGGCATCCCGCGCCGCAAAGGCGACGGCCTGGCTGGGAATGTCCAGGCGCTGGATCCGCTTGCCCTGGTGCTTGACCAGCCGGGTGGTGAAGGGGGGGCTGTCGGCAACCAGATCGGCCTCGACCGACCAGTATTCCTGCGCGCGGAACCGTTCGATCTCCAACTCGCGATCGACGACGATCCGCAGGGCGACCGACTGGACCCGCCCCGCCGAACGTGCGCCCGGCAGCTTGCGCCACAGGACCGGCGACAGCGTGAAACCGACCAGATAGTCCAGTGCGCGGCGCGCCAGATAGGCTTCGACCAGTTCCATATCCAGCTGACGCGGGGCCGCCATGGCCTCCAGCACCGCGGACTTGGTGATGGCGTTGAAGGTGACGCGTTGGACCTCAGTGTCTTTGAGAGCTCTTTTCTTGGTCAGTATGTCCAAGACGTGCCAGCTGATGGCCTCCCCTTCGCGGTCGGGGTCGGTGGCCAGAATGACGCGATCGGCGCGCTTGGCAGCCTCGGCCAGTTCGCCCATTCGTTTTGAGGCCTTGGGATCGATCTCCCATTCCATGGAGAAGTCATCGTCCGGCTTCACCGAGCCGTCCTTGGACGGCAGGTCACGAACGTGGCCGTAAGAGGCCAGGACCTCATAGTCCGAGCCGAGGTATTTGTTGATGGTCTTGGCCTTGGCCGGGCTTTCGACAATGACGAGGTTCATGGAGTCCGGCTTGTT
This sequence comes from Brevundimonas vitisensis, assembly GCF_016656965.1. NCBI lineage: Bacteria > Pseudomonadati > Pseudomonadota > Alphaproteobacteria > Caulobacterales > Caulobacteraceae > Brevundimonas > Brevundimonas vitis. The sequence continues at coordinate 741,446 of NZ_CP067977.1, read as the reverse complement.
GGCGATATCGGCGTCGGGAGGATGCCGGGGGTCTCGGGAAGGGGCGCGAACGTGGGTCGCCGCGCCGCCCGTGTCAATCGTGCCCTGCTCGGTCGGCGTATCTCAGGTTGTTTAGGGGCTTGATGCGCTCATTAAAGTTGTGTCCTATGAGCGCGAGGCTGATGCGAAGAGGCAGTGATGCAGGATTTTGTGACCCAGGTTCGAACCGAGGCATCCGGCGGGACATCCAGGGACACGCTTGCCGACTATCCCATGCGCGAATACGTCGCCGCCATGGCTGCGGAACTGGCAACAATGGCGCGCTGGGACGGTGACGAAGCGCTTGCCTCCATTCTGGATCTGGCTTCAGCAAAGGCCATGCAGCGGCCCGTCACGCCGATACCAGCCCCCCAGGAAGCAGTGTCGCTCGCTCGGCCAGACTGAGCTCCAGCAGGGCCGCCGCTACCGTCGACACCGGAAGGCCAAGCGCTCGCGCCAGTTCATCGCGTGGAGTGGGCACGGGCGAAAGGAGCGCCGCGATCCGGTCCAGGACCGCGTCGTCGATATCGTCCGGCGCACCGTCGAAGGCGTGATCCTCGACCGGCTCGCGCAGGGTCCTCAGCGTGGAAAAGGCCCGTTCCACATCTTCCAGGCCCTCGCAGAGAATCGCCCCTTGTCGGAGCAGGTCATTGGGACCGCGCGATCGGGGATCCAGCGGCGAGCCAGGCACGGCAAAGACGTCGCGCCCCTGTTCATTGGCCAGACGGGCCGTGATCAGTGAGCCTGAGCGCAGTTCGGCCTCGACCACGATCACGCCCCGCGACAAGCCCGAGATGATGCGGTTGCGCCGGGGAAAGTCGCGCGCCTGTGCCCGCGCACCCATCGGGCTTTCCGACACCACACAGCCCTGGGCCACGATGCGGCGATAAAGCTCGGCATGCTCTGCGGGATAGATGTCGTCCACGCCGCCACCCAGAACCGCGACCGTGCCGGTTTCCAGCGCGCCTTCGTGGGCGGCCCCATCGACCCCGCGCGCCAGGCCGGAAACGACCACATAACCGGCCTGTCCCAACTGCTGCGCCAGCCCCCTCGCGATCCGCAGCCCGCCCGCCGAGGCGATCCGTGCCCCGACCATGGCGATGCAGGGGCGCGACAACAGGGCAGCGTCGCCCCGTGCCCAGAGCACAGGCGGCGCAGGATCGAGCTGAGACAGCAGCGCGGGAAAGTCGGGATCGCCCAGCACCAGCAGCCGCGCACCCGCCGCCTCGCCAGCCGCCAGCTCAGCCTCAATGCGGTCACGCGGTGCCAGCGCATAGGTGCCGCCACCCCGGCCGATCAGTTGGGGCAGGTGGTCCAGAGCGCGAACTGCCGATCCGAAGCGCAGAATCAGCTGACCGAAGGTGACGGGCCCGATCCCCTCCGTGCGGGCCAGCCGCAGCCGGGCGAAACGCTCGGACTGCGACGGGTTGCTCACGCCGCTTTCGCGCCGATACGGGGTTCCGTCCCCTTCAGCAGACGCGCGATATTGGCCGCGTGGCGGACATAGATCAGCAGGGCCGTGAAAAGGGCCAGCAGGATGATCGGTGTGGAGGCCGGCAGACCCAGCATCGTCAGAGGCAACAGGGCCAGCAACGGGGCCGCCGCTGCCGCCGTCAGGGCCGACAGGGACGAAATGCGGAACAGAAAGGCTGTCAGGATCCAGATGGCACCGGCCATCAGACCGAGCGGCCACAGGGCGGCGATCAGCAGACCAAAGAAGGTCGCCACGCCCTTGCCCCCCTTGAAGCCCAGCCACACCGGAAACAGGTGGCCGATGAAGGCCGAGGCCCCGGCGATGGCTCCGGCTGCCTCGCTGCCGAACAGCCAGCGGGCGATCAGCAGCGCCACCGCGCCCTTGCCGGCGTCCAGCACCAGGGTCGCCAACGCCAGGTCCTTGCGGCCCGTCCGCAGGACATTGGTCGCGCCGATGTTGCCCGATCCGATCGCGCGGACATCGCCGGCCCCTGCCGCTCGCGTGATAATGACGCCGAACGGGATCGAGCCCAGCAGATAGCCCGCCAAGGCCACGAGGCCGAGTGTGCCAAGCGTGGCGCCTGCCAGATCCTCCACCGTGATTCGCTCCTGATAAGACGTGTCTTCACGATGCGGCCAGCCGAAGGCCGGGGCAAGGGAGGTGATCGGCTAAACTGCCGGAATTCAGGCAGCGAATACCTGTCGTCCGCCAACCCATGTGCCGAGGACGCGGCCCTGTAGTCGTCGCCCGTCGAAGGGCGAGTTCTTGGACTTGGACCGCAGCATTGCCGCATCGATCACGATGGGGGCGTCGGGATCGAACAGCATCAGGTCCGCCGGTGCACCCGGTTCCAGGACGCCGCTGTCCAAACCCATGAGGGTGGCGGGCCCGCTGGTCAGCGGCCGCAGAATGTCCAGCAGGTCCAGGCCATCCTGATGATGCAGCGTCAGGGCGGCGGGCAGCAGGGTCTCCAGGCCGACGGCGCCGGGTGCGGATTCGGCGAAGGGGCGGCGCTTGTCCTCGGCCGGGGCCGGAGCATGGGCGGAAGTGACGGCCTCGATCAAACCGTCACGGATCGCCTCGATCAGGGCCTGCCGATCGCCTTCGGCCCGCAGCGGCGGGTCCAGGCGATAGAAGGTGCGATAGTCGCCGATATCGAGCTCGTTGAAGCACAGGTGGTTGATCGACACGCTGGCCGCGACCTCCAGTCCCTTGGCCCGCGCCCGCGCCAGACAGGCCAGGGCCCCCTCGGTCGAGATCTGATCGACCAGGAACCGCGCACCGGTCTGTTCGACCAGGGCCAGGTCGCGCTCCAGCTGGATCCGTTCGGCGATGGCTGGCGCACCCGACAGTCCCAGCCGTGTCGACAGCTCGCCCGAGGTCGCCACCGCCCCTTCGCTCAGCCACGGGTCGGCCGGACGACAGGCGATCAGGGCGTTGAACGCCCCGGCATAGCTCATGACCCGCATCAGGGTGCGGGTGTTGGCGATAACCCTGTCGCCATCGGTGAAGTAAAGGGCCCCCGCCTCATGCATCAGGCCGATTTCGGCCATGCGCTGACCGTCACGGCCCTGCGTTGCCGCGCCGGCGGCATAAACGTTCACCAGGTTCAGGGCCGCGCCGCGCCGGTGGATGAAATCAACCATGGCCGGATCGTCGACCGCCGGATCGGTGTCGGGCTGGATGACGATGGTGGTCACGCCTCCGGCGGCGGCCGAAAGGCTGGCGGACTTCAGCGTTTCTTTGGGCTCGGCACCCGGCTCTCCGGTCTTGACGCGGATGTCGATCAGTCCGGGTGACAGGCAGGCACCTTGGGCATCGATGATCTGAAGGCCCTCGGGGCGCTGATAGGCGGTGCCCCGCACGACCTCGGCGATGCGTCCGTCCTGAACCAGCACTGCGCCTGGCCCGTCGTGATCGCTGGACGGATCCAGAAGACGCGCATTGACGATGGCAAAGGCGGTCATCGGACAGCCCCATCGTTCCGCAGGGACAGGGCCGCCAGCACGGCCATGCGTGCGGCCACGCCCATCTCCACCTGGTCCTGGATCAGCGACACGCTCAGATCGTCGGCGACGTCGGAATCAATCTCGACCCCCCGGTTCATCGGCCCTGGGTGCATGACCCGCGCCCCCGGCTTGGCCCAGGCCAGTTTCTCGCGGTCCAGGCCCCAGAAGCGGAAATACTCTCGCGTCGACGGCACCAGGTCCCCGGCCATCCGCTCCAGCTGCAGGCGCAGCATCATGACCACGTCGCAGCCCTCGAGCCCCTCGCGCATGTCGTGAAAGACCTCGCAGCCCCAGCGGTCGGCGTCGCCGGGGACCAGCGTCGGCGGGCCGATCAGGCGGACCCGCGCCCCCATCATCGACAAGAGGGCGACGTTCGACCGCGCCACCCGGCTGTGGGCGATGTCACCACAGATGGCGATCGTCAGTCCGCCGACGTCGCCGAATGCCCGGCGCAGGCTCAAGAGGTCCAGCAGGGCCTGGGTCGGATGTTCGTGCCGTCCGTCCCCGGCGTTGACGACGGCGCAGCCGACCTTCTGGGACAACAGGTCTGCCGCGCCCGAGGCGGAATGCCGGATCACCAGCACGTCGGGCTTCATGGCGTTCAGCGTCACGGCGGTGTCGATCAGCGTCTCTCCCTTGGACACCGAAGAGGCCGTTACCGGCATGGTCACGACATCGGCCCCCAGCCGCTTGGCCGCGATTTCGAATGATGAACTGGTCCGCGTCGAGTTCTCGAAGAACAGATTCACCACCGTCCGGCCGGCCATCAGGTCCAGCGTCGGGCGTCCGTCCATGGCGCGGTTATGCGCGACGAATTCATCCGCCAGGTCCAGCAGGGCCAGGGCTGCGGGCGGGTTCAGATCGCCCGCTGACAGGAAGTGGGGTCTGGGGAACGGGACCAGCCGTTCCTTGATTCGATCGGCGAGGTCGGTGGTCTGGCTCATCGAGGCCCGGCTATAGGCGCGGTTCAAGCCAGATGGAATAGCGCCAGCAGGATCGGAATGCTTGCAGCACTGCCGACGGTGGTCAGGGCGACCACGCCGGCCATCAGGGGCGCATCCCCACCCATCTGCCGCGCCAGCATATAGCTGGCCGCTGCACCGGGGGCCGCACCACACAGCAGGGCGATGCCCTGGGCGGTGGCATCGCCGCCATAAAGGACACACAGCCCCCACATCACGGGTGGTGTGACGACCAATTTGACAACTGAGACGGCCCCCACTGTCCAGCGCCGCCGCGCCACCTCAGCGAAGCTGAGCCCGGCTCCGGCCACGATCAGACCCAGCGGCAGGGCCGCCGCACCGATCAGTTCCAGCGTGTCGGACAGGCCGGGAAGCCGCGGCACGCGCGCAAAGTTCAGTGCCAGACCCACCAGGCAGGCGATCAGGATCGGATTGGACAGAATGGCCCCGATCAGCGACAGCGGCGACATCGTCCGCTGGTCCGCGCCCCATCGTACCAGGACGATGACGCACAGGACGTTGGTCACCGGGATCATCGCGGCGATCACCACCGCCGCCAGGGCCAGGCCGTCGGGGCCATAGACCGCCTGGATGACCGGCAGGAAGACAAAGCTGTTCCAGCGGATCACCCCCTGGAACACACTGGTATAGGACGGGCCCTCAAGCCGTATCAGCGGCTTGGCCAGGAGCGTGATGGCCGAGATGATCAGCACCGTTGTCACGGCCGCCGCGCCGGCGGCCCCCGCACCGCCGCCGGAAATGTCGGCGTGCCAGATCGCCGGGATCAGGAAACCGGGATAGAGCAGATTGATCGAGAGCTTCTCGATCGGCCGCCAGGTGGCATCGGGCAGGAAGTCCGATTTCCTGAGGCCATAGCCGATGGCGATCAGCACAAAAACCGGCACGATCCCGGCGAACAGACCGGCCATCAGGGACGAAGGCGATCCAGCGCGCCCTGCAGGATCCAGGCAGCGGCCGTGCGATCGATGACGCCTGCCCGTCTCTTGCGGTTCAGGTCCAGGTCTTCGATCAGAAAGCGCTCGACGGCACTGGTCGACAGCCGCTCGTCCTGAAAGGCGACGTTGACCGGGCGGATGCGGTCCAGGTTGCGGGCAAAGGCGCGGCACGACTGGGCCCGCGGGCCCTCGGACCCATCCATGTTCAGGGGAAGGCCCACGATCAGGGCGGAAACCTTGCGCTCGTCCATCAGCCGGAACAGCGCCTGGGCGTCGTCGGTGAATTTCGTCTTGCGGATCAGCGTCAGCGGACTGGCGATCATCCGACTGGTGTCCGACGCAGCCACGCCGATGGTCTTTTCGCCCAGGTCCAGCCCCAGCCAGGCGGTTCCGGGCGGGCAGGCGGCAGGCAGGTCGGTCAGGTCAAGAACGGGCACGCCGCGTCGGTTAGGCCGACCGGGCCCATCCGTCAAAGCCTGTTGTCGCGTCCGGGTTTCCGGCGCAGGTTCCGACGTGTTCGCAAGGGAGCCACCGCCATGACGCCTCGCCTTCTGATCCTGTCCGGTCTCGCTGCGGCCATGGCGCTGGCGGGGTGCGATCGGATCGACGCGGCCTATGCCGCCTTCAATGACCCTCCCAAGGCGGTAGAGCCCGTGGAAGCCACCCCGGTGACGCCACCCGCGCCGACACCGACCGGCCCCGTCCAGCCTCTGAATCCGACCGGTCGCGGCCTGCCGGTCAAGGCCCTGCCCGAACCGATGTTGCAGATTTCAGCTTCGGTCACCGAAGTGGCGCCTCTGGTTTTGCAGGGCGAGCGGACGGTCAAGCTGTTCGGCACGGCAGGCGGCGATCCGGCCATGAACGGCCTCTATACCTACATCGCCTTCTTCCGCAGTCCGGCGGACGGCTGGTGGGTGTTCCAGCTGGGCGACTTCCTCAGTTTCACGGTCCTGAACGAGGTGCCGGGACAGGTGGACGTCGAGGTCGAGGAAAGCGTCATGGACCTCGATACCGGCACGATCGGATCGCGCAAGCGCCGCATCATCATCGCCTTCCCGGTGGATCAGGGCCCCGACGCGCCGCCGAATGTGCGCTTCATGCCCGCTGCCTGACGCGTGATCCTTGTGAATCCGGGCCTGTGCCGTTAGTCACCGCCTCTCGCATTTGACTATCGGAGGGCCGCATGGCCATCGACGCCGCGACGGTGCGCAAGGTCGCCCACCTCGCCCGGATCAAGACCCCTGACGACCGGCTGGAGCCCCTGGCGGGCGAGCTGAACGGTATCCTGGCCTGGATCGACCAGCTCAGCGAAGTCGATGTGGAAGGTGTTGAGCCCATGACCTCGAATGTGGCCCAGGTCCTGCGCCTGCGTGACGACGTCGTCACCGATGGCGGCAAGGTCGCCGACGTCCTGGCCAATGCCCCGCGATCCGCCGACGGTTTCTTCGTCGTGCCCAAGGTGGTGGAATAGGATGACCGACCTCACCCAACTGACACTCAAGGCCGCCGTCGACGGCCTGAAGGCCAAGGCTTTTTCGTCCGAAGAGATCACCCGCGCCTTCCTGACCAACATCGAGGCCGCCAATCCGGTTCTGAACGCCTATGTCGAGGTGACGGCCGACAAGGCGATCGACATGGCTCGCGCGTCCGATGCGCGGCTGCAGGCCGGGCAGGGCGGCGTGCTGGAAGGCGCGCCCCTGGGCATCAAGGACCTGTTCTGCACTGAGGGCGTCCAGACGGCCGCCGGGTCCAACATGCTGCGGGGCTTCGTGCCGCCTTATGAGTCCACCGTCACCGCCAATCTGTGGCGCGACGGCGCAGTGATGCTGGGCAAGCTGAACATGGACGAGTTCGCCATGGGCTCGTCGAACGAGACCTCGGCGTTTGGTCCGGTGGTTAATCCCTGGAAATCAAACAGCTCCAACGCTGAGCTGACGCCGGGCGGCAGCTCCGGCGGTTCGGCCTCGGCGGTCGCGGCGGACCTTTGTCTGGCGGCTACGGCCTCGGACACCGGCGGGTCCATCCGGCAACCGGCAGCCTTTACCGGCACCGTCGGGATCAAGCCGACCTATGGCCGGGCCAGCCGCTATGGCATGGTGGCCTTCGCCAGTTCGCTGGATCAGGCCGGGCCGATCGCGCGCACCGTCGAGGATGCGGCCCTGCTGCTGACCTCCATGTGCTCGTTCGATCCCAAGGATTCGACCAGCCTGGACATCCCCACGCCCGATTGGTCCGCCTCGGTCGGACGCTCGGTCAAGGGCCTGCGGATCGGTGTGCCGTCCGAATATGTCGTCGACGGCATGCCCGACGCGATCCAGAAGCTGTGGGCCGACGGCATGGACTGGCTGAAGGATGCCGGGTGCGAGATCGTGCCCATCAGCCTGCCGCACACCAAATACGCCCTGCCGACCTATTACATCGTCGCCCCGGCGGAGGCCTCGTCCAACCTGGCCCGTTATGACGGCATGCGCTTCGGCCATCGCGCCGAGGGGACCGCGTCGCTCACGGACCTCTATGAGAGCAGCCGTGCCGAGGGGTTCGGCAATGAGGTCAAGCGCCGCCTGATCATCGGGGCCTATGTGCTGTCGGCCGGATTCTACGACGCCTATTACGTCCGTGCGCTGAAGGTCCGTCGCCGCATCGCCGAGGATTTCGACCGTGTCTGGGACCAGGTGGACGCCATCCTGACGCCGTCCACGCCGTCGGCGGCCTTTGCCCTGGGCGACAAGCAGATCGACCCGCTGCAGATGTATCTGAACGACATCTTCACCGTCACCGCCAACCTGGCGGGCCTGCCCGGCATCTCGGTGCCCGCCGGCGTCGATGCCAACGGCCTGCCCCTGGGGCTCCAGGTCATCGGCAAGGCCCTGGACGAGGCCACCGTCTTCCAGGTGGCCGGCGCCCTGGAAAAAGCCGCCGGCGCCGTCGGCCGACCGGAGCGGTGGTGGTAGAACCCTCGGGCCGCTAGTGCCCTCTCCCGACGGGAGAGGGCGGCCATGGTCACTCCGCCGGAAGCGCCTTGATGTCGGCGTCGATGGCTTCGATGATTTCAGCGGTCACGGCACCCTGCGAGTAGGGCATGACCTGATCCAGCGTCATGTCCTGGAACTGCGGCAGGGCCGGGTGCTGGGAAATCCCCGGCAGGTGCTTTTCCATAATGGCGGCGGTGTCGGGATCGGCCAGCAGGTCGGCGATGGAATCGTCGACGGTGGGGTTGGGCGCGGCGGCCGTGGCGGAAATCTCGGCCAGGGCGGTGGTGCCGATCAGAGAAGCCGAAGCCAGGGCGACGGCGGCGAGGGCGGCGGTAAATTTGGACATAGTCGGCTCCGATGAATACCAGCGTCAGATGATCCTGTTTTCGTGACGCGCTCAAGACATGAACTTTCATCCCGCCGCGGCGGGCGCTAAAGACCGATCATGACCGACACCACCCGCAGCAAACTGATCCAGGGCCGCACCGGAGCCTGGGAAATCGTCATGGGGCTGGAGATCCACGCCCAGGTCGCCTCGCGTGCCAAGCTGTTCTCCGGCGCGGCCGTCGGCTTTGGGGCTGGACCGAACGAGCAGGTCTCGTTGGTGGATGCCGGCTTTCCCGGCATGCTGCCGACGCTGAACGGCCACTGCGTCGAACAGGCGGTCAAGACCGGGCTGGGCCTGAAGGCGAAGATCAACCGGCGCAGCCAGTTCGATCGCAAGAACTATTTCTATCCCGACCTGCCGACCGGCTATCAGATCAGCCAGCTGTATTTTCCCATCGTCGGCGAGGGCGTTGTCGAGGTCGAGGCCGAGGACGGCAGCTTCTTCAACGTCGGCATCGAGCGGCTGCACCTGGAACAGGATGCGGGCAAGCTGATCCACGATCTGTCGCCCAGCGAATCCTATGTCGATCTGAACCGGGCGGGCACGGCCCTGATGGAGATCGTCTCCAAGCCGGACATCCGTTCGCCCGAGGAAGCGGTCGCCTATGTGAAGAAAATCCGGACCATCCTGATCTATCTGGGCACCTGCGACGGCGACATGGAAAAGGGCAATCTGCGCGCCGACGTCAACGTCTCGGTCTGCCGCGAGGGCCAGTACGCCAAGTTCAAGGAAACCGGCGACTTCAGCCATCTGGGCACGCGCTGCGAGATCAAGAATGTGAACTCGTTCCGCTTCATCAGCCAGGCCATCAACTATGAGGCCCGTCGCCAGATCGAGATCCTGGAGGACGGCGGCCAGGTCGTGCAGGAGACCCGCCTGTACGATCCCACGGCTGGCGAGACCCGCTCGATGCGATCCAAGGAAGAGGCGAACGATTACCGCTACTTCCCCGATCCTGATCTTCTGCCGCTTGAACTGGAGCAGGCCTGGATCGACGAGATCAAGGCCCATCTGCCCGAGTTGCCGGACGAGAAGCGCCGACGCCTGATGTCGCAGTACGGCCTGTCACAGTACGACGCCGTCGTCCTGATCTCGGAACAGGCCAAGGCCGACTATTTCGAGGAAGCGGCCAAGGGCCGCGACGCCAAGCTGGTCGCCAACTGGGTCACCAATGAACTGTCCGCGCGCCTCGCGGCGGACGGCAAGGATTTCTCGCAAAGCCCGCTGCCGGCCGCTCATGTCGCTGAGCTGGTGGCCCTGATCGAGGAAGAGGTCATTTCCTCCAAGATTGCCAAGGAAGTGTTCGACCACGTCTGGGCCAGCGAGGGCTCGCCCCGTCAGGTGGTCGAGGCACGCGGCCTGGTTCAGGTCAACGACACCGGCGCGATCGAACAGGCCGTGGACGAGATCATCGCGGCAAACCCGGACAAGGCCGCTGCCGTCGCTGAAAAGCCCCAGGCCATCGGCTGGTTCGTCGGCCAGGTCATGAAGGCCACCGGCGGCAAGGCCAACCCGGCCTCGGTCAATGCCATCCTGAAAGCCAAGCTGGGTCTGGAATAGGCGACCGGATCACCCGATCAGGGCCGCCCGTTCTTCTGCGGTCAGCATCCGCCAGCGGCCTTCGGGCAGGTTGTCCAGCTTCAGCGGGCCGATGCGGATGCGGATCAGGTCGACGACCTCCAGGTCCAGCATTTCGCACATGCGCCGGATCTGACGGTTCCGACCTTCGCGAAGGATGAATTTCAGCCTGAAGGATTCCATGCGCGAAACCCGCGCAGGCTTTAGCTGCCGTCCATCCAGACGCAGGCCGTAACGCAGCAGCTTCAGCTTGTTCTCGGTAATGTCCCCGTTCACCCGGACCAGATATTCCTTGTCCAGGTTCGACTCCGGTCCGATGACGGCCTTGGCGACCACGCCGTCGGACGAGAGCAGCAGCAGGCCACGCGAATCCTCATCCAGCCGACCGATCGGGGGCAGGGAGGCGTTGGGTGCCGGTACCTCACCTTCGCCGATGCGATTCTGAAGCGTCAGCAGGCGTACCGCCGGGATCTTGTCGGGTTCCGGCTGGCCGGAGACATAGCCCACGGGCTTGTGGATCATGAGGGTGACCCCGGCGGCCAGGGCCTTGGCGGCCTGGTCGGACAGGGTCAGGGTCTGGCCCGGTGCGATCTTGCGCCCCGCGTCGGTCACGACTTCGCCGTCGATGGAGACCTGTCCCTCGGCGATCAGGGCGTCGGCCTCGCGCCGCGACGACAGCCCGGCCTGGCCCATGAATTTGTTCAGTCGGACCGGCTCGGATCCGTCGTGGGTGCGCGACAGGGACATGGGCCGGTCTTAACTCACGCCCGCCTAAATAACAGGACGATGTTGTTCGCCGGCATGGCGATCCGCAGCGTCAGGTGCAGGCCGTGCGCCCGGGCCTCGGACACCACGGCATCGCGATCACGCAATCCCCATGAGGGGTCGCGGGCCTTCAGCGCGCTGTCGAAGCTCTCGTTGGAGGGGGCTGTCTCGATATCGGCCTCGCGATATGGACCATACAGCATCAGCAACCCGCCGGGATTGCTCAGCAGCCGCCCGGCACCGGCCATCAGCCCTTCCGTCGCCGACCAGGGGCTGATGTGGATCATGTTGATACAGACGATGGCGTTCAGGGGTGCCTGTGGCCAGGTCTCGGCCCGCTCGACATCCAGCGCGAGCGGTTCGGCAAGATTGGCCAGGCCGGTGCGCGCTTTCCATGCTCTCAGACTGGCTCGCGCTTCTGGATCCGGATCGCTGGGAATCCAGTGCACATCGGGAAGTGCGGCAGCGAAGGTGGCGGCATGCAGCCCCGTGCCGGACGCGATCTCCAGCACCGGTCCCCGTGCCGGAAGGTGAGCCTTCAGGATGTCCAGAATCGCCTGGGCATTCCGCTGCGCTGCCGGTGACGACAGGGCTCCGTCTTCCAAACGGTTGGTCGAGTCCATGGTCTGCATGCCGAAGCGATATCGGACACCCGGCCCTCCTGCGACCGGAAAATGCGCGACCCTTTCGACTGTCCCGCCCACCAGAGGTCGAAACTTGCCGAGGTTGACGCGGCGGCGACTTGGGTGTCTTTCGCCTGAAACAAAGCGTGATAACGCGCATCACGGCTACGGCGGCGTCAGATCGCCGGGTCGACGTTCAGGAGCGTAACCAGTGACCCCATCGATCCCCGGCCTTCATCCGGCCCCGACCAATCACGCCCGGCTCGTGGCCTGGGTTGAGCAGATTGCATCCCTGACCCGCCCTGCACGCGTCCACTGGTGCGACGGCTCCGAAGCGGAAAAACAGGCCATCATCGCCAACCTGATCGGGAAGGGGACTTTGCGCGAACTGGATCAGACCAAGCGGCCTGGATGTTATTACGCCGCCTCCGATCCCCGTGACGTCGCCCGTGTGGAAAGCCGCACCTTCATCTGTTCGGCGGATCAGGCGGACGCCGGACCTACCAACAACTGGTCCGATCCGGTCGAGATGCGCGCCCGGCTGGATGGTCTGTTCGACGGCTGCATGGCCGGGCGGACCATGTATGTGGTGCCCTTCTCGATGGGGCCGCTCGGCTCGCCCATCAGCGCCCTGGGCGTCGAGATCACCGACAGCGGCTATGTCGCCGTGTCCATGGGCACCATGACCCGGATGGGTCAGCCGGCACTGGAGGTGCTGGGTGATGACGGCGTCTTCGTGCCTGCGGTCCACACCCTGGGTGCTCCGCTGGCGGAGGGTCAGGCCGACGTGCCCTGGCCGTGCAACGACGACAAATGGATCGTGCACTTCCCCGAAACGCGCGAGATCTGGTCCTATGGCTCCGGCTATGGCGGCAACGCCCTGTTGGGCAAGAAATGCTATGCGCTGCGCATCGCCTCGGTCATGGCCCGCGACGAGGGCTGGCTGGCCGAGCATATGCTGATCCTGAAGCTGACCGACCCGAAGGGCCGCGCCAAATATGTCGCCGCCGCCTTCCCCTCGGCCTGCGGCAAGACCAATCTGGCCATGCTCCAGCCGACCATCCCCGGCTGGAAGGCCGAGACGGTGGGCGATGACATCGCCTGGATGCGCTTTGGCGACGATGGCCGACTTTACGCCGTGAACCCGGAGGCCGGCTTCTTCGGCGTGGCTCCCGGCACAAGCCGCAACACCAATCACAACGCGCTGGAAACCCTGGCCACCAACACCGTCTTCACCAACACCGCCCTGACCGAGGATGGCGACGTCTGGTGGGAAGGCCTGACGAAACAGGCCCCTGCCAACCTGACCAACTGGAAGGGCAAGCCTCACGATCCGGCCTCGGGTGAGCCCGCCGCCCACCCCAATGCCCGTTTCGCCGCTCCGGCTCATCAGTGCCCGACCATCGCGCCGGAGTGGGAGGATCCCAAGGGCGTGCCGATCGATGCCATCCTGTTCGGCGGACGCCGCGCCAGTGCCGTGCCTCTGGTGACCGAGGCCTTCGACTGGGAGCACGGGGTCTTCATGGGCTCGACGGTGGCGTCCGAAGGCACAGCGGCGGCCGAGAACAAGCTGGGCGAGCTGCGCCGCGATCCTTTCGCCATGCTGCCCTTCTGCGGCTACAACATGGGGGACTATTTCGCGCACTGGCTGGCTCTGGGCGACAAGGCGGACGCGGCCAAGCTGCCGCGCCTGTATTTCGTCAACTGGTTCCGCAAGGGCCAGGACGGCCAGTTTGTCTGGCCCGGCTTCGGCGACAATGCCCGCGTCCTGAAGTGGATCGCCGAGCGCCTGGATGGCGAGGCCGAGGCGGTCGATACGCCTGTTGGCCGTGTGCCGACCCGGGCCTCGCTGGACTTGTCAGGACTGGACCTGTCCGAGGCCGCCCTTTCAACCCTGTTGGACGTCGATGCAGAGGTCTGGGCCGAGGAAGCGGCGCTGATCCCGGACTTCTATGCCCGGTTCGGCGACCGTCTGCCGGCCCGGCTGTGGGCCCAGCAGGCCGCGCTGGTTCAGCGTCTGGAAGACCAGCGCACGGCAGCCATCGCGGCGGAATAGGCGAACCGGCAGGCGTCACAGCCCTTGCAATCTGACGGCGGGGGGACGATCAGACCCCCCGTGTCTTCCTCTGCTGATGTCATCGTTGTCGGCGCCGGTGTGCTGGGTCTCTGCACCGCTGCGACCCTGGCGAGGCGCGGACTGACCGCCACCGTCATCGATCCGGGCGGGACCAACGCATCATCCGTGGCCGCCGGCATGATCGCTCCGGCGTTCGAGACTCTGGCGGATGGCGACGACCCTGAACGCGCACGCCTGTTTCTGGGCGCGCGCGAGGCCTGGCCGGATTTCGCCGCGCGATTTGGATTGCCGCTGTATCGAGAGGGGGCCGCCTGGTCCGGCCCGGACGCGGCGCCTATCGCAGGCCGCCTGACGGCTCTGGGATTTGCGGCAGACGCAGATAATGACGCGGCCTTTACCCCCGACGACTGGCGGACGGATCCGGTGGCGGCTCTGGCTGCGCTCAGGGCCGTCGGAGGGGTCACGTCGGTCCAGGCCATGGTCAAGGCGATCGCGCCCTGCTCACAGAACTGGCAGGTCACGTTGCAAGACGACAGGACCCTGTCCGCAGGTCATCTGGTCATCGCTGCGGGGGCCGGGGTCGCCGCCCTTGATCTGCCGCCTTCCGTCAGGGCCTTGGCGGGCGTGGTCACGCCGATCCGGGGGCAGATCGGATTTCTCGCCGGTGCCTCGAACGATCGGACGGTCCGGGGACCGCATGGCTACATCGCCCCGGCGACAGGGGGCCGGGTGATCGGCGCGACGATGGAGCCGGGACGAACCGACCTGGATCCCGATGAGGAGGGCGGCCTGGCCCTCGTTCGGGCCAATACGGGCTCCGCGGTGCCAGGGGCGCAGGCGGTCACCTGGAGAGTCGGTATTCGTGGCGCGACGCCGGATGGACTTCCCCTGATCGGATCTGCGGGGCTGCCCGGCCTTTGGTTGGCCCTGGCACCTCGCCGCAATGGCTGGCTGCTGGGTCCTCTGGCCGGTGCGATCCTAGCCGATGCGGTCCAGGGGCAGCCGCCGGGCCCGCAGGCCGCCGCCTTCGATCCCGCCCGTTTCCTGACCGGGGGGCGTCAGGCGGCCTCACGCGAAGACAGCGACTGATCCAGGATCGGCTCGAAGATGTGCCGGGCCAGATGCCTCACGACCGGCACGACCACTCCGTCTCCTGTCAGGTGATAGGCCCTGTGGGTTCCCCGCGGCAGACGATAGCTGTCGTCCAGCCCCATCAGGCGCGCTGTCTCGCGCGGCGAAATCAGTCGCGACTGGATCACTCCGTCGTTGATCATCAACAGCGACTGACGGCTGGATCCTCCCGACGGAGTCCGCAGGCAGCCGGCCAGGCCGTCAAAACGCACCTCGGCCCTCTGAACCCTTCCGCCCCGTCCGTCCGCGCGTGTGCGTCGAAAGACGCTGCCGACATGACGCCCGCCCAAATCCTGGGCCTGGGCAATGCGGGCGCGGTGCAGGGGCGACATCAGCTCCAGCAAGGTCTGGGTCTGCGCCGGCGTATGCCATGCCGTATCGTCGATCATGTCGGCCAGGGTCGTGTCGCGACGCGTGGGAACGGGCAGGGCCCACCAGAAGGCCCGCCTGGCCACCTCTGCCGGCAGCTCCGCAATCGAGCGGCTGAGGGCTGGGCTAAGAAACGCAGCGACGGGCTCGCTGGCCATCAGGCTGCTCGGCACGCCCACGTCATCGCGAACCCCGATGATGAACAACCTGGGCCGCGACTGCGGTACGAACAGGGCCGCGTCGATCACCATCGCCCCGAACCGGTATCCGGCCTCGGCAAAGGTGCGGCAGATGGCGACGAAATCCTGACCCCCTCGCGATGTCAGGGTGCCACAGACATTTTCGATGGCGACGATCCGGGGACCGCGCCCCAGGTCGCCCAGTGCCGTCATCAGGCTCCAGAAGGCATGGAAGGTGCCAGACCGCTCGCCGCCCAGACCCCGTCCCCGGCCGGCCAGGGACAGGTCCTGACAGGGAAAGGATGCCCATGCCAGATCAGCGGCCTCCGGCAGATCGTCCGGCTTCAGTGCGCGGACATCGCCGACATGCAGCCCATTGGCTCCCCAGTTGTCGCGATAGGTTGCAGCCTTGCCCGCATCGATGTCGTTGGCGAACCGGCAGGTCCAGCCGCCCCCAAGGCCCGCCCGCACCATGCCCCCGCCGGCAAAGAACTCATGAAAGGCGTACACAGCCAGTGCGGTCAGAAACCCAGGGTCACTCGTTGGCGCTGCCCATGGTGCCGAAGGCGGCGCGGAACTTGCCATCCTGTATCTGGCCGATGCCCCAGGTCATGGTCGCGCCGCCGCTGAACACGACGGAATACATCTCCACCGGGCCTTCCGGCGTGGCCTCGGTGCCGAGATAGGTCATGGTCTCGATCTCGCCCAGGCTGTTCAGACCGGACGCCATGGCGTCGATCTGTCCCTGACAGGCGGCCAGCAGCTCATCGGCCATAAGATCGGCGGGGCAGGTGCCAGCCGCCGCCTCGGTCAGCATCCGCGTCAGGGCCGGCGCATATTGCCCATCCTGAGCCGAGGCCGAAAACGCCGTCAGACCGGCCATGGCCACGCCAGCGAGCAAAAGAGAAATACGCATGATCTGATCCCGAGAAACCCAAGACCCGACGATGCAGCACCCGGGCAGGGCGGGCAATGCGGGCGAGATTAAATCGCGGTCATGCGCGGGAGGAGGGCTTCAGCCGAACTCCACCAGCACATCGTCGGCCGCGACCGGATCACCGGCCTTTGCGCTGACGGCCTTCACCACGCCATCGCGCTCTGCCTTCAGGATGTTCTGCATCTTCATGGCTTCGATGATGGCGACGGTCTCGCCCGTCTTGACCTCCTGGCCCACCGTCACGGGGATGGCGACCACCAGGCCAGGCATGGGGGACTGGATCAGCTTCGAGGTGTCGGCCGCCACCTTGATCGGCAGCCGCGCATGCAGCTCGGCCAGGCGTGGGCTCAAGACGCGGACCCGGGCCCGGACGGCGCGGTGGCGGATGTCGAAGCCGTCTGCGACGCGCTTGACCTCGGCGGTAAACGGCTCGTCGTCCAGCACAGCCTTGAACTGGGCCAGGCCGGGCCGCCAGTCGATCTGGCTGAGGCTGAGCGCGCGGTCCTCTCCGACCAGATCCAGCGTCAGCGCCTCCTCATCGTCGTAAGACAGGCTGATGCCGTGCGGTTCGCCCTTCTCATTGCCCTGGGCGATCAGGACGATCCATTCCGTGCGATCGGACGGGTCGCCAGCGGCCTCCGTCAGCACCTCGTTCATGGCGGCGGCCGTGGCGATCAGGATGTCGGTCTGACGCCGGTCGGGGCTCAATCCATGGAAGCCGTCGGGAAACTCGTCCTTGATGTAGCTGGTCGCCAGCTTGCCCGACTTGAATCGGTCCTGGTCCATCACCGCGGCCAGGAACGGCACATTGTGACCGACGCCGTTCAGGTGGGTGTCCTCCAGCGCGCGCGCCATGCCTTCGACCGCGCCCGCCCGCGTCGGAGCCCAGGCGCACAGCTTGGAGATCATCGGGTCATAGAACATGCTGATCTCGTCGCCCTCGCGGACGCCGGAATCGTTACGCACCACATAGGGGCCGGTGGGCGAATGATGCTCGCCTTCCTCCGGCTGTTCATACCGCACCAGTCGTCCGATCGAGGGCAGGAAGCCGCGGTAGGGGTCCTCGGCATAGATGCGGCTCTCGATGGCCCAGCCGTCGATCTTCAGATCGTCCTGGCCGAAGGCCATCCGCTCGCCAGCGGCGCTGCGGATCATCTGTTCGACCAGATCGACGCCGGTGATCAGTTCGGTCACCGGGTGCTCGACCTGCAGCCGGGTGTTCATCTCCAGGAAGTAGAAGCTGCGGTCCTGGCCCGCCACGAACTCGACGGTGCCCGCCGAGTCGTAGTTGACGGCCCGGGCCAGGGCCACGGCCTGATCGCCCATTGCCTTGCGGGTCGCGTCATCTAGCAAGGGGGAGGGGGCCTCTTCGATGACCTTTTGATTGCGGCGCTGGATCGAACATTCGCGATCGAACAGGCTGACGATATTGCCGTGCTTGTCGCCCAGCACCTGAATTTCGATATGGCGGGGGTCGACGATGAATTTTTCCAGGAAGACACGATCGTCACCGAACGCAGTCAGGGCCTCGGCCTTCACGGCCGCGAAGCCCTCGGCCATATCGTCGTCGGAGTGGGCCACGCGGATGCCCTTGCCGCCGCCTCCGGCCGAGGCCTTGATCATGACCGGATAGCCAATCTCGTTGGCGATTTGGACCGCGTGGTCGGTTGTCTCGATCAGTCCCATGTGCCCTGGCACGGTGGACACACCGGCCTCGGCGGCGAATTTCTTGGAGGTGATCTTGTCGCCCATCGCCTCGATCGCGTGCGGATTGGGGCCGATGAAGGTGATTCCTTCCGCCTCCAGCCTTCGGGCGAAGACGGGGTTCTCCGACAGGAAGCCAAACCCGGGGTGCACCGCCTCTGCGCCCGAACGCCGCACCGCTTCGACGATCTTGTCCTGAACCAGATAGGACTGCGCAGCGGGCGACGGGCCGATATGGATGGTCTCGTCCGCCATCTCATAGGCCAGCGACCCGGTGTCGGCATCGGAATGGACCAGCACGGTGCTGATGCCCATCCTGCGCGCAGTCTTGATGATGCGGACGGCGATTTCGCCACGGTTCGCGATCAGGATCTTTGAGAACATGTGTGTCGGGTCCGAAGGCCAGGCATTGAAACATTTGTGATCGGCCTGCCCCGATTAGGACGCGTTCACCGGGGAGTAAACCGGCACGCAGTTCACCGGAACGGCGTTCGGGCTTGGCAATCCCGCCGCTGATCGGCTTTAACTGACGCTCACCACCCGAAACGACGGCCCGGAGTTCTCTGTATGACGCATCGCCTGTTCACCGCCGCCTCGGCGGTAGCCCTGTCATTGATCGCATCCTCGGTGGTCGCTCAGGACTTCCGTGACCTGGCGCGCCAGGATCTTCAGGCCGCCCATGCCGCCCTGCGCGACAACCACCCGGCGGCCGTGATCCCCGGTGCCGCCAGCGAGGACTTCCGCGCCTGGCTCGACGCTGGTCTCGCCGATGCCCTGAGCAAGGTCGGGCAGGTCAACAGCGGCGACAGCCATGCCTATCTGATGCGCTACTACGGCGCAGGCTTCCGCGATTCCAACATCACCCTGCGCCCGACGTTCGAGGGCCTGGGCCCGTATTTCGCCACCAACTGGCCCGGCTATACGACGGGCTGGCGTGACGGCCAGTATGTGGTGACCTGGGTCAAGCCGGGCACGCGCGGTGCGCCGGCCGTCGGCGCGGTCGTGACCGAGTGCAACGCCCAGCCGATCGAGGAATACGCCCGCGGCAAGCTGGACCTGTGGGAAGGCGATCTAGACACCGAGGCCGGCCGGGTTCGCTCGGCACCCTATCTTCTGTGGAACCGCAACAACCCCTTCGCCGGCGGCGTGCCCCAGACCTGCAAATTCCAGGTTGGAAACCGCCGTCCCCGCGACATGGAAGTTCGCCCCCAGCCGGTCGACGCCGCCTCGCTGGAGCAGGCTTACCGCGCCACCGTCTATATGCCCGGTGACGTCCCCCTGTCGGTCGAGACGGTCAATGGTCGCCCGTGGGTGAATGTCCATTCCTTCGCCGACAGCGCCGGCTGGGATGCCTTCAACAGCCAGATCGAGGGTCAGGCCTCTGCCCTGCGTGGACCCCAGGGCTTTGTCCTGGACCTGCGGGGTGCCGGTGGTCAGTCCTACACCTCGACGGCCCGTGGCTATGGCCTCGCCAACCGCATCTGGACGCCGGAGTTCACCGTCAGCCGCCAGCCGGCCGCTGGCGAGATCACCTATCGCGCCACGCCGGGGAACCGTCAGTGGTTCGCCGATACCCTGGCCCGGATGGAAGCCGATCCCCGCTTCGTGGCCGAATCGGCTCCGGTGATTGAGGAAACCCGCGCCGTGGTGGCGGCCTTCGATGCCGCCATCGCCGCTGGTCAGCCGACCTTCACGCTGGCAGGCCGTCCTGCGGTCGCCGACACCGGCGTGGCCAATCCGGTTCAGGGGCCCGTGGTCGTGCTGGTTGACGCCGGCTGCTCGGGCGGCTGCCTGGACACGCTGGACCTGCTGGTTCGTCTGCCGAACGTCCGGATCGTCGGTTCCACGACGGCAACGGACACCATCTTCATCGAGCCGACGACCGTGCGCCTGCCGTCGAACTATTCGGACCTGTCCTATGGCCACAAGGCCTGGACGTCGCGCGAGCGGGCCAACAACCAGCCCTTCGTCCCGGCTCAGGGCCTGGTCTACACCGGCAACCCGGCGGACGAGAACGCGGTCCGTGCCTGGGTGGGCTCGCTGTTCTAGGATTCGGCTGACACGGCCGGACCAAAGCAGGGCCGGGCGGGGTAGAACCCTCGCCCGGCCCTTCCTATGTTCAGCGCATGACAGACACCGACATTCGCCGCTCCGCCTCCGGCTTCGACCTCACCCCGCCCAGTCCTTCGCAGCGCGTCGCGCTGGAGGCCGACCTGTCGGCAGAGGAAAAGCGGGTCCTGTTGGCCCATGGCACCGAGGCTCCCTTTTGCGGGGTTCTGCTGGGAGAGAAGCGCGCGGGCGTCTTCTGCTGCCGGATGTGCGGTCTTCCGCTGTTCCGGACCGGCACAAAGTTCGAAAGTGGAACGGGCTGGCCCAGCTTTACCCAGCCCGTGGACGAGGACCATGTCCGGGCGATCCGCGACACCTCCTACGGCATGGTGCGCACCGAAACCGTCTGCGCGCGCTGCGACAGCCATCAGGGGCACGTTTTCCCGGACGGCCCGCCACCGACCGGCCTGCGGTACTGCATCAACTCTGTTGCCCTGTCCTTCGTCGAGGCGGGCAGGCCACTGCCCGACCCCTTGGGCCGCGGCGACGGCACGGCCTGAATTTGGTCTAGGTCGGCGACGAGTGTAGCCTGCGAGTGGGAGTAGAAGTCCGATGATGTTCGCCGCGATCCTGACCTTGGCTGTTCTTGGCCTGTCCGACGATCCGGAGGGCGTCGTTCAGACGGCGCCGGCCGGCACCCAGTCCGTGGCTGAGCATGCAGAGGCGCCGACTGCGCCTGCGCCCACCGCCGCCGATGCCCAGGCCGCAGGGCCGCAGGATCAGCCGCACGGCCTGACCACCGATCAGCAAATTCAGAGATTCCTTGCCGCCGGTGCCACGCCCCGCGACGAGCGTCGCCACGGTGGACCTGTGCTTTGGGACGATGATCGCGAAATCCACGGCCATGTCGAAGGTGCCATCGGAACCGGTGGCTATCGATCCTATGGGGCTTCCATCTCGGTACCCATTGGGGAGAGTGGCCGCGTCAGCTTCCGTTTCAGCCAGACCGAGAACGGTTTTGGCTATTACGGCGATTATCCCTACGACGGCTATTATCCGTATGACGCGGGCTACAGCCCGGGCCTGAGCGACGACCGGCATATCGGTTACGGCTTCAGGACGCGTACAGAGGATGGCTGGGGCTCGCCCCGGCGCCCGATGCAGTTCGATCGCGACAGGACGTCTGCAGACCCGTCATCCTTAGATGCCATTGACTGAAAGCCGATACGACAAGGGCCCGACCTTACGGTCGGGCCCTTGCGTTTCAGATGGTGCCGCCGGGGGGAATCGAACCCACGACCTCAGCCTTACCAAGGATGCGCTCTACCACTGAGCTACGGCGGCGAAATCTGAGGAACCGGGCGTATAGCCAAACGACCGCCGGGGGGGAAGCCCAGAAAGCGGTACTTGACCACAAATCTTCAAATGGAACCCGACGCCCCTATGGTCGATCAGCCCGAAAACCCCGCCCAGCCTGCATCGACACCTGAAGAACGGGCCAAGGCCGAGCGCGCAAAACGCCTTGCTTCGGCGCTTCGAGACAATCTGCGCCGTCGAAAAGCCCCGTCCGCCTCCGCAAAACCGGATCGGAGCAACTGAAAGTCATTGCGAAAGGTCCGGCGGCGGACTTTCGCCAAGCCCGGCTGCCGGGCTAGATAGCCGATCGCGTTGGGCACTCCTGCAACACCCCGCCCACGCCCGCTCAAGGACGTCATGGACAGCATCGCCATCAAGGGCGGCACCCAGCTTCACGGGGAAATCCCCGTCAGCGGTGCCAAGAATTCCGCCATCAAGTTGATGGCCGCGACGATCCTGACCGATCAGCCGGTTCGGCTGACCAATATGCCGCGCCTGGCCGACACGCGATTCCTGGGCCAGCTGTTGCGGCAGTTCGGCGTCGAGGTCACCGAGAGCGACGGGCCGGATGGTCAGCAGACCCTGTTCCACGCCGCCGAGATCACTTCGACCTTCGCGCCTTATGATCTGGTTCGCCAGATGCGGGCCTCGTTCAATGTTCTTGGGCCTCTGCTGGCGCGGACCGGCCATGCCAAGGTCTCGCTGCCCGGCGGCTGCACCATCGGTGCCCGCCCGGTGGACCTGCATCTGGACGCCCTGTCGCGCCTGGGGGCCTCGATCGAGCTCGACGAAGGCTATGTCTCGGCGATCGCGCCCAGGGGTCTCATTGGGGCCGAAATCGAGTTTCCCTTCGTCTCGGTCGGGGCGACGGAACACACCCTGATGGCGGCCGTCCTGGCCCAAGGTACGACCGTTCTGCGCCGCGCAGCGCGAGAGCCCGAGATTGGCGATCTGGTCCGCTGTCTGACGGCCATGGGGGCCAAGATCGAGGGCGTGGATACCGACGTCCTGACGATCACCGGCGTCACGTCTCTGCGTGGGACCGACTGGTCTGTGATTCCCGACCGGATCGAGATGGGCTCCTATGCCTGTGCGGCGGCCATGGCGGGCGGCGAGGTCCGCCTGACCAAGGCGAAGCCCGAGCTGATTTCGGCCCTGACCGAGCGGATGATCGCGGCGGGAGTCGAGATCGAACCCACCGCCGATGGTGTCATCGTGCGCCGCGATCCGGCCCGTCGCCTTCAGGCCGTCGATGTCGCGACCGAGGTTTACCCCGGCTTCGCCACCGACCTGCAGGCCCAGTTCATGGCCCTGATGACGACGGCCGAGGGCGAGAGCGTCATCCACGAGAACATCTTCGAAAACCGCTTCATGCATGCGCCGGAACTGGCTCGCCTGGGGGCCGACATCTCGGTCCACGCCGGCGAGGCGCGGGTGAGCGGGGTCGAAACCCTTCGCGCCGCTCCGGTCATGGCTACCGACCTGCGGGCCTCGGTCAGCCTGGTCATCGCCGGCCTGGTGGCCGAAGGCGAAACCACCATCGGGCGAGTCTATCACCTGGATCGGGGTTTCGAGCGGCTCGAGGAGAAGCTCGGAGCCTGCGGGGCCGAGATCCGGCGGGTCAAGGAGGACGGGCATGAGCATTGAGGCTGTCGACGACACCACGCCCATACCGACCGGCCCTGTCGAGCCGCTGCGCCTGCTGGCCCATGACGGCGAGGACCTCAGCATCATCTCCGCTGCGCTTCAGGACGCCATTCTGCGCCCCGTCGACATCGTCTGGGAAAAAGGCGCGCGTCGCGTGACCCTGGCGCTCAGCCGCTTCTGCTGGGAATGCGGAGGCACGCGCGTGATGGCCGCCATGCAGTTCGGGGATGTGGTCGCCGTCAAGAGCCGGCGCCTGCCGCGCGGACCCGAAACGCCGCTGGAGCTTCTGGCCATCGATTTCGAGCCGGGCGACGCACCGGGCGGGCGGGTCATCCTGATGTTCGCTGGAGGTGGAGATCTGCGAATCGACGTCGAATGCCTGGACGCGGTGGTCACCGATCTTTCGGAACGCTGGCCGGCCAAGGCGGCACCTGCCCACCCGGCCGAGATCGGGACCGACATCGCCTCCGGCGGGGTCCTGGCGTCATGAGCGACCATCGCCTGGCGTCCATTGCCCTGGATGCCGCGACGCTGCCTGCGGCCACGTCCGAGATCGAGCACGAACGCCGCGTTGCCATATACGACATCGT
Organism: Brevundimonas vitisensis; assembly: GCF_016656965.1. NCBI lineage: Bacteria > Pseudomonadati > Pseudomonadota > Alphaproteobacteria > Caulobacterales > Caulobacteraceae > Brevundimonas > Brevundimonas vitis. The sequence continues at coordinate 717,662 of NZ_CP067977.1, read as the reverse complement.
CGAACGAAACAGTTTCGAGCCGGCCGGATCGGAGCATGGCCCCTATGATCTGACCCTGTCGCTGCAGGACAGCCGCCTGGTGTTCGACATTGCGGGCGGGGACTACAAACGGGCCCATGTCCTGTCCCTGACGCCGTTGAAAAGCGTCCTGAAGGACTATCTGCTGATCTGCGACAGCTATTACGAGGCCCTGCGCGGGTCCTCGCCCAGCCAGATCGAGTCGGTCGATATGGGCCGGCGGGGTCTGCATAACGAGGGGGCCGAGCTGCTGAAGGACCGCTTGGCCGGAAAGATCGCCCTCGACCACGAAACGGCGCGGCGCCTCTTCACCCTGATCGTGGCCCTGTATCGCCGGGGCTGAAGCCCCGGTCGTCGGCTCCGACCTTTAAGGCATTGCCGAAATGAAAAGGCCGCCCCGGTGATCCCGAGGCGGCCTTTCGATTCTGTCGTCTGAACAGGGCTTAGGAGCGGTTGCCACCGCCCGCAGCACCCGGACCGGGCACGCGGGGCTTGGGAGGCGGCAGCAGGCCTTCGCGCTGCATGCGCTTGCGGGCCAGCTTGCGGGCGCGGCGCACGGCCTCGGCCTTCTGGCGGGCGCGCTTCTCCGAGGGCTTCTCGTAGTGCACGTGGCGCTTCATTTCACGGAAGCTGCCTTCGCGCTGCATCTTCTTCTTCAGGGCTTTGAGCGCTTGATCGACGTTATTATCGCGAACGAAAATCTGTACCAGGTTCAACTCTCCTTTGGCTGCCCGCCGCGTCCTGTGAGGGAGACGGGCAGACAAATGAACTTTAGCCCGGGGGCAACAGCCCACCGAGCGAAGGCGAGCGGATACACCACACGCGGCAGGCTGTCCAGATCGTCGCGGCGGATGTTTGCGGGCTCTCAGGGGCATGAAGACGGGGTATGAAGATCACCATGACCGACGCACCCGACCTGTCGACCGACACCCCATCATCGGACTGGGCCGACCGCATGGAGCAGGCGGTACTGGATGCCGCCATCGATCGCGCGCCGGCCTTGGGCTGGAATTCGGCCCTGGTGCGCGCGGCCTGCGAGGCCAACGGACTTTCGCTGGGGGACCAGGAGCTGCTGCTGCCCAACGGGCCGCGCGACCTGGCGGCCCTGCTGTCGCGCCGTCATGATTCGCGAGCCCTGGCCGCGCTGGGGTCGGCAGAGGGTCTGAAGATCCGCGAGCGTATCGCGCGTGCCGTTTCAGCCCGGATGGAGGCCGGAGCCCAGGATATCGAGGCCACGCGCCGCTGTGCCGGCTTCCTGGCCGTGCCGACCAATGCCGACCTCGGGCTGTCGCTGGCATGGGAGAGCGCCGACCACCTGTGGCGCTGGGCCGGGGATACGTCCACCGACTGGAATCACTATTCCAAGCGCACCATCCTGTCGGGCATCTTGATCCCGGCCCTGACCCTGCGCTGGTTCGATGGTCAGGAAGCTGCGGAGGCTTTCGTCGCCGCCCGCATCGACAACGTCATGGCCTTCGAAAAGTGGAAGGCCGGCAAGGATTTCGAGGGGCCGCTCAAGACGGCCACGGACCTGCTGAGCCGTTTGCGGTATGGGGCGAAGGCTTAAAGGGGCTTCACCCGGTTCACATGGCCCATCTTGCGGCCCGGGCGGGCTTCGGCCTTGCCGTACAGGTGGATGCGGATGTCGGTTTTGCCTGACAGCTTGACCCACTGATCGACGTCGTCGCCCAGCAGATTGGTCATCTCGATGCGGGCGTGCGCCCTGGTGGGGCCCAGGGGCCAGCCGACCACGGCGCGGATATGCTGTTCGAACTGGTCGCAGGCACAGCCGTCCTGGGTCCAGTGGCCGGTGTTGTGGACGCGCGGCGCGATCTCGTTGACCAGCAGCACGCCGTCCCCCAGGTCGAACAGCTCGACCCCGATCACCCCGACATAGTCCAGACCTTCCAGCACCGCCGCTGCGATGGCCCGCGCCCGGCGCTGGGTCTTCATGTCGACCACAGCGGGCGCGACCGTGGTCCGCAGAACCCCGCCCGAGTGCTTGTTCTCGCCCAGCGGATAGACGGCGATCTGCCCGTCCCAGCCACGGGCGGCGATGATCGACAGCTCTCGCACGAAGGCGGCCCGCGCCTCCAGAATCGCCGGGCGGGCACCGATGGCTTCCCAGGCGTCGGCAGCCATCCGGGCCGAGCGCACCCACACCTGGCCCTTGCCGTCATAGCCGTCGCGGCGGGTCTTCAGCAGGGCAGGGGCTCCCAACCGCTCCAGTCCAGCGTTCAGGTCTTCCAGGCTGTCGACGGCGACGAAATCGACCGTGGGCGCACCCACGGCGTTCAGGAAGGTCTTCTCCTGGACCCGGTCCTGGGCAGCGGCCAGGGCGGTGGGGCCGGGGGCCACAAGAGCCCCGCCTTCGGCCAGCCGTTCGACCGAGGCAGCGGGCACATTCTCGAACTCGAATGTCACGACGTCGCAGACCCGGCCCATGACCTCCAGCGCGGTGGGATCGTCATAGGCAGCCACGATCTGACCGCGCGACACGCGTCCTGCGGGGCTGTTGTCTTCGGGGTCCAGGATGACGACGTCAAAGCCCAGGCGCGATGCGGCCTGGCTCAGCATCCGGCCCAGCTGGCCTCCGCCAAGAATGCCCACGGTCGAACCGGGAGGAAGCGGCAGATCGGCCAAGGGTCAGTCCTCGACCGTTTCGTGGACCGCCTCGGTCTGGGCTTCGCGGAAGGCATTCAGCCGCCCCGCCAGAACCGGATCGGACAGGGCCAGAATCTGTGCCGCCAGTATCCCCGCATTCGCCGCTCCGGCCTCGCCGATGGCCAGGGTCGCGACCGGCACACCGGCGGGCATCTGGACGATCGAAAGAAGCGAATCGAGGCCCTTCAGCGCCTTGGACTGCACCGGCACGCCCAGCACCGGCAGATCGGTCATGGAGGCGGCCATGCCGGGCAGGTGGGCCGCGCCGCCGGCTCCGGCGATGATGACCTTGTATCCCTTGGCCTTGGCCCCGCTGGCGAACTCGACCAGACGTTGCGGCGTCCGGTGGGCGCTGACGACGCTGGAGGTCCAGGCCACGCCCAGGCGATCCAGGCTGTCAGCGGCGCGCTTCATCGTCGGCCAGTCCGACCGGCTGCCCATGATGATCGCCACCGGCGGCGTCGTTTCGGCCATTCGCCCCACGTCCCGTCTTTTCAGGAAACGCGGGGGTTACAGCACCCGCGTTGCGCCCGCAACCAAGGGCGCTAGCATCACCCGGCGCACTCGGCCATGAGTCGCGCGCGATGACGGAGCCATCCCGCCCTTGACCGACCCTGCGCTAGAGGATCCTCAGGCAGAAATCGCCAGGCTGCGTGCCGAGGTCGAGGCTCTGCGCCTGCGTGCCGAGGCGGCAGAGGCGGCAGCCGAGCACGATGTTCTGACCCCGGTCCTGAACCGGCGCGGTTTCGTCGCCGCCATGAACCGGACCATGGCCTACTGCCGTCGTCACGACACCCCGGCCGTGCTGCTCTACCTGGACCTGGACGGGTTCAAGGCGGTCAACGACAGCCTGGGCCATGCGGCCGGCGATGCTGCGCTGGTGCATGTGGCCGAACTGCTCCAGGCCAACATCCGCGGCTCCGACGCGGTCGGTCGACTGGGCGGCGACGAGTTTGGGCTGCTGATGCTCAATGCCGGCCTGGACGAAGGACGCGACAAGGCGCTTCGCCTGACCCAGGCCCTGGCTACCGACGGCTTCATCTGGGCGGGCCACCGGGCCGAGCTGGGGGGGTCGTTCGGCGTCCGAGCCTATGCCGACCACGACGATGCCGAGGTCTGGCTGGCCGAGGCGGATGCGGCCATGTGGGTCAGAAAGCGCGGCCGGTAAGGCCTCAGGCGATGATGTCGGGCAGGATCAGCGACTCGACCTTCACGATCTCGTCTCGCAGAACCAGCTTCTTGCGCTTCAATCGGGCGATCATCAGCTGATCCGGGATCGGCATATGCGCCAGGGCCTCGATCGAGGCGTCCAGGTCGGCGTGTTCCTGACGCAGCAGCTTAAGCTTGGCTTGCAACGCCGCATCTTCTTCCGAGATGAAGGGATTGTCGTCGTTCATTGGGGGCCCCTGACGCGGCGCTTATAGCCGAGACGCCGTCATGCCGGAAGGCGTTCGGCAAGACGTTCCAGCGACTGCCTCGGCGTGATCCGAGACCATTGCCGCGCCACCGCCACCAGCCCCTCGATCGTCGGTCGAGGTTCGGTAAAGACAGGCGGCGACAGGCTTTCCAGCGCACTCAACAGATGGCGTTCCGCTTCCAGCTCGATGGCCTTGACCTGAGTGCGAACCGCCTCGCGCGCCGCATCATCCAGATCGGGCAGGGGGTTCTTCAGCCGTCGGCGTACGGCCCTCAACGGCGCGACAGCGGCCTCGTCCCAGGCCCGGGCCGTGTCGCAGGCGGCCTCGATGGTTTCGTCGTCGGGCGTGCGTCCTGTGGCAGCCCCCCAGGCAGCCCACAGCAGCAGCGGCACATTCTGCTCGTGAATATCCTGCAGCGTCAGACAGGTCTCCGACACGCCTTCACCCCGATAGGCCCGCACGGCCCAATCCCACAGCGTCGTCATGCCGGACCCGCCTTCGACAGACCCGACCAGCGCCGCGTCGCCGCCCAGTCCAGGCCGAACAGGTCCAGCGCCCGCCCGACGGACTGATCCACCATCGCCTCGATCGTTTCCGGTCGAGCGTAGAAGGCCGGCAGGGGCGGTGCGATGACGGCCCCCATCTCGGCCAGGGCCGTCATGGTCCGCAGATGCCCCAGGTGCAGCGGTGTCTCACGCACCATCAGGACCAGCGGGCGGCGTTCCTTCAGCGTGACATCGGCCGCTCGGGTCAGCAGGGTGGAGGTCACGCCCGTGGCGATTTCGCTCATTGTCCGGACCGAACACGGGGCGACCACCATCCCAAGGGTCCGGAACGAACCCGAGGCGATCGAGGCCCCTACATCGGCCAGCTTGTGCACCACATCGGCCCGGCCGGTCAGGTCGTCGGCGGACAGGTCGGTTTCCTGCGACAGCGTCAGCAGGGCGGCGCGCGTCACGACCAGATGGCTCTCGACGCCAAGGTCGCGCAGCGCCTCCAGCATCCGCACGCCATAGATCACGCCGGACGCCCCTGAAATGCCCACCACCAGCCTCTTCGGCGCAATGGGTACGGCTCCGTTCACATCATCGACCATATTCGGGCCCAGCATTGAGTGGTCCGGAAGCCTGGAGATCACTGAAATGTGAGTATCTAGGCGCGTTTTCCGGGCGCTCACTGTCTGGTCCCTTAGACATGGAGGCGCAAGCCATGACCATCGAAGCGCGTATTCGCGAACTCGGGAATCGTCACCGTTCGCTGGAGGATGCCATCCACCGCGAGATGACCCGCCCCCTGGCCGATTCCATCCAGGTGCGTGAAATGAAACAACGCAAGCTTCGTCTGAAGGAAGAGATTACCAGTCTGCAGGCCCGAACCGGATAGCGGCGCGCTCCTCGAATGTGAAACGGCCCCGGAAGCGATTCCGGGGCCGTTTTTTCTGGTGTGGTGTGCAGGTCAGCCCTGCAGGACCTTGCGCAGCTGCGGATGAAGTTCGGCGTTGGCGGCCAGGATGCTGTGGCCGGTCTTGGGATCGCCGTCGTTCTCGATGGTGGTCACAATCCCACCCGCCTCGGTGACGAACAGGATGCCGGCCGCGACGTCCCACGGCTTCAGATTGCGTTCGTAAAAGGCGTCGTATCGGCCCGCCGCGACCCAGGCGAAGTCCAGCGAGGCCGCTCCCAGGCGGCGGATGCCCGCCACGCGCTGGCCCACGGCATGGATGTCCTTGATGGCCTGGGCGTGTCCGGTCTTGCCGATGAAAGGCAGTCCCGTCGCGATCAGGCTTTCCGACAGGTCACGGCGTCCTGCAGCGCGGATACGGGTGTCATTCAGATAGCAGCCCTTGCCTTTTTCGGCCCAGAACAGCTCGTTCATGACGGGATTGTAGGTGACGCCCGCGACGATCTCGCTCGACCCGTCGGGGGCCCTTCGCTCCAGCCCGACCGTGATGGCGAAGTGGGGCATGGCGTGCATGAAATTGGTAGTGCCGTCGATCGGATCGACGATCCAGGTGTGGGACTTGTCGGTCCCTTCGATCATGCCGCGCTCCTCGCCCAGGAAGCCATAGCCTGGGCGGGCCTTCATCAGCAGTTCGAACAAGGTGTTCTCGGCCTTGACGTCGGCGGCCGTGACGAAGTCACCGGGACCTTTGCGCGATACCTGCAGGTGCGACACCTCGCCGAAATCACGCAGCATCGGACGAGCGGTCTTCCTGACCGCATCGATCATCACGGAAACCAAAGCGGACGATAACGCCACCGGAGAGCCTCTCTGTTTTCCCTCCCCCGCCGGGGGAGGGTGGTCGGCGCTGAGCGACGACCGGGTGGGGACGGCCAGGCGAGCCAGACACCGAGTCGAGTTGCCGAGCCCCTCCCACCCGGCTGTCGCTTCGCGCCAGCCACCCTCCCCCGGCGGGGGAGGGAGAAACCGTGCCTGTGCCTATTCCGCGCGGCGGACGTATTCGCCGGTCGCGGTGTCGACGACGATCCGCTCGCCCACGCCCATATAGGGCGGGATCATGATGCGGACGCCATTGTTGGCGATGGCGGGCTTGTACGAGGAGGAGGCGGTCTGCCCCTTCACCGTCGGCTCGGTCTCGACGACTTCCAGCGTGACCTGATCGGGCAGGGACAGGCCGATCGGACGCTCTTCGTGCATCTCGATCACGACCTTCATGCCGTCCTGCAGATAGGGGATGGAGTCTTCGCCCACCCAGTCCTTCTGCAGTTCGATCTGCTCGTAGGTGGTGTCGTCCATGAAGACCAGGGCGTCGCCCTGCTCGTACAGATAGGAGAAGTCCTTCTGCTCCAGGGTGACACGCTCGACCTTGTCTTCCGAACGGAAACGCTCGTTCAGCTTGTTGCCGGTTTCAAGGTTCTTGGCCTCGACGTTGGCAAAGGCTCCGCCCTTGCCCGGCTTGACGTGGCTGGCCTTGGTCACGACCCACAGGCCGCCATTGTGCTGGAGGACCATGCCGGGCTTGATGGTGTTGCCGTTGATTTTCATGATTTCACTGACGGGCTGGAGCGGCGCGGTGGTCGCCTCGACCGACCGACAAATTGGGCGCGATCCCTAGAGGACAGCCGGTCAAAGGGCAAGGCCGGGCCGTTTTCGGTCCGGTAATCCAGCGTCCCAGCGGTTCAGTGCAGCGTGGCCCTGTCGGAAACCTTGCGGTCGATCGCATTGGCGACGCGGGTTGCTGCACCCATTGGTGCGGCCATCTTGCCGGTGCCGGGATCCAGCTTGCGGGCCTCGTGCGCAAAAGCCGCGGCCAATCCTGCCGAGGTCATGGCCGCGATGATCTGGCTGCTGCGTCCGGCCGGCCGTAGCGCCAGCCAGGTCGCATTCACCGTTTGGGCCAGGCCCCAAAGCCCCAGGGCGACCGAGCGTTCGCGGCGGGATGGTGCATTCCACACCCGCACTGCCGACAGGGTCGTCGCCGAGAATACGGCGGGCAGGATCAGGCTGAGGCTGCCTCTCGGCCGTTCGGTGACCGGGCGACCGTCGCCCTCGACGGCCGGTGCCGGGCGGATGGTGCGCGTGGCGAAGGCGGTGGCCGCGATCGCAAAGCCTGCAGTGATCGCCACGCCCAGAAGCATATGGCCCAGACTGCGGTCCTCGCCGTTCACAAACTCGACCACGGCGTCACGCGCCGAATCCACGGCCTGATCGATATCGGTCATCGGCATTGCCTCCTGCTCAGGGCAGGGAAATGCCGCTATGCCGTGCCCGGTTCCTGCCTCAGTTGCCGGTGGCGCTCTTGTCGGTCGCGATCTCGGTCATGGCGCTCTGCAGATAGTTCTGCTCGCCCAACATATTGATCAGGTTGAACTGGTTCTCGAGGAAATCGATATGCTCCTCGGTGTCGTTCAGAATGCGCTGCAGGATCTCGCGGCTGACGTAATCCTGGGCCGCTTCGCACTGGGCGATGCCGGGCAAAAGGTCGGCCCGGCCACCGTATTCCAGCTTCAGATCCGCGCCCAGACATTCGATGGCGGTCTCGCCGATCGACAGTTTGTGCAGGTCCTGCAGATTGGGCAGGCCGTCCAGGAACAGGATGCGCTTGATCAGCATGTCGGCGTGGCGCATCTCGCCGATCGACTCGTCATAGATGATCTGACCCAGGTGCTTCAGGCCCCAGCTTTCAAACATGCGCGCATGCAGGAAATACTGGTTCACCGCCGTCAGCTCGTTGGTGAGCACGGTGTTCAGCGTGCGGATGATCGCGGGATCGCCCTTCATGGCCTGGCCTTCCTGATGGTCAACTGGCGTCGCCGGAAACGTTCCGGAATCGCCGATCTGTTCAAGACCGGCCTTCTACCACAGGAATTCGCCTGTGGTTCATTTGAGAGTTCTTATCAGCACATTGATAGTGCGAATGATTTCTCTTCGCTTTACTCGGCCGCCATGGCGAAGGCCTGACGACTTTCCTGGATCATCTGGCGCATCTCGCAAACGCATTTCGCGCACTGCGCCGCGCACTGATGGCGCGCAAAGACGTCGCGCGGGCGGGTCGCACCGGCCTCAATGGCCTGAGCGACGTCACGTTGGCGAAGACCGTTACAGTTGCAGACGTACAAGGGGCGACCCGAACGTGTTGAGAATGGTTCTTCATATCACGGCCACGGGCGATTGCAACGCGTTCGCATAACGCATCCGCGAAGACATGGTGCCGCATAGCGGATCAGGGCAACCATTGACCGCGCGGGCTTTGCGTCGCACTTCGGGCCATGGCCAAGACCCCTCCCGTTCCTGCGGCACCTCTCTGCCGCCTTTACCTCATCACTCCGCCCGCTATCGCTGACCTGGAGGCCTTCGCTGGCCTGCTCGAGGACGCTCTTGACGGTGGCGACGTGGCGGCCATCCAGATCCGGTTGAAGCCTGCGCCAGACGACGTCATTGCCGAGGCTGTGCGCCGTCTGATGCCTCTGGCCCAATCTCGCGACGTGGCTGTCATCCTGAACGATCGCCCGGACCTGGCCCTCAGCCTCGGTTGTGATGGCGTGCATCTGGGGCAGGGAGACATGGACGCAGCCCAGGCGCGCCGTCTGCTGGGTGCCGATGCCATGATCGGCGTCACCTGCCACGACAGCCGACACCTCGCCATGGAGGCTTCGGAGGCTGGGGCGGACTATGTCGCTTTCGGAGCGTTCTTCGACACCGCGACCAAGGACACCACGCATCGCCCCGATCCCGAACTGCTGTCGATCTGGCAGGAGACCATGACGGTGCCCAGTGTGGCGATCGGCGGGATAACCGTGGACAATGCACCGGTCCTGATCTCGGCCGGTGCCGACTTCCTGGCCGTCAGCGCTGGGGTCTGGGGTCACGCTGACGGGCCTGCGGCCGCGGTTCGTGCCTTCAACGCGCTTTTTGCGGAAGTGGGCTGAGTTTCAGGGGATATTAGGAAGGCTGTGGCTAGATGGGGTTCCGGTCCCGTCTGCTGAGTATCCTCTGATGTCCCTGAGCCCTGCGCTCGACCTGACTCGAACGGCTTCGGTACCGGCGGCCAAGCCGGCTGCCAGCGGGTGCTCCGCTGTGTCCGCCACCAAGTCAAAAGGCTTCTTTGCCGAACCCCTGGCGCCGATGGCGACGGTTGTCGGCGTGGTCATTCTCGTCGTCCTGGCCATCAGCTACGCTCGCTCGGCCGGTGTGGTCGCCGCACTGTGGGGGGCCAGCGGCCTGGCCGTCGCCGTCTGGCTGCGGCATGCCCGCGACACAACCTTTGACCTCTGCTTTGCGGCTCTGATCGCGGTCGGCATTCTGGTGGCCGAGTTTCTGGTCGGGAATCCGCCGGTCCTTTCCGTTCTCTTCACGCTGGCCAACATGATCGAGATCGTGGCGGCGGTCGTTCTGGTCCGCCGTTTCGTGCCGTCCATGAATCTGGCCAGTGTCGATGGGGCGGGACGTTTCCTGTTGTGCACAGCGGTGTTGGCGCCACTGCCGGCGGCACTGTTCAGCGCCATCATCCTGCAAGGGATTTTCGGAACTCCCTTATTCTACAGCTTCCACACATGGTGGATGGGTCACGCCATGGGCATGGCGGTCATCGCCACCTTTGGCGTCGCCTTGGCGCCTCGGCACCTGACTGTCCTCAGACGACCCATGCGGATGCTGGAGACCGTCGTGGTGTTTGGCGGTCTGTCGGCGGTCAGCTGGGCCTTGTTCTGCTGGCTGACCATCCCGGCTGCCTTTTCGATCATCCCCCTCCTGATCCTGGTGGCGGTTCGCTTTCGCGTTCTGGGCACGGCGACGGGGTTGGTCATCGTATCGGTGATGGCCGTGGGTGGGGCCATGGCGGGGGCGGGGCCTTTCGCCCTGGCTGAGCTCAACCTGGCCCAGCGGGCGATGTTGGCTCAGATCATGGTCCTGCTCGGCTGCATGCCCGTTCTGCTGGTTGCCTCGATCCTGGAGGAGCGCGATCGGATGTCCGACAGTGCCCGCGCAGCGCAAGTTCGCGCCGAGCGTGCGTCCGAGGCCAAATCGCGCCTGCTTGCGAATGTGGCCCATGAGATCAAGAGCCCCGTCGGGGGCATCATCGGTATCGGCGAGTTGTGGCAGACGGGCCAGCTGGGTCCGGTCACGGAAACCGAGGCCGAGATGGCGGCAATGCTGGTCAAGACTGCTCGCCAGGTCGAGGCCCTGACCCACGATCTGCTTGACGTGGCACGCGCCGAATCCGGGGCCGTGAAGGTGGATTTGCGTCCCACCGACGTATGCGGGGTGCTTGAAGATGTCCGCCGTGGCCTGGCCTTGCGCCCCGATGCCGCCGGCCTGCGGCTGGAGATGGTGTGCGAAGGCGATGGGGTGGTGGCCTTGGCCGACTCGCAACGGCTCACGCAAGTGATCGGCAATCTGGCGTCCAATGCCGTCAAATACGGAGCCTCGGGCGGGGTGGTCACCTTCCGGGCATCGCGCATCCAGACGGGTGTCCGCATCGAGGTCGCCGACAAGGGCCCTGGCCTGTCGATCGAAAAGCAGACCCAGCTGTTCGAGCCGTTCAATCGCCTGGGTCTGGAGCGCTCGACGGTCGAGGGACACGGCATCGGGCTGGCCCTCGCCAAGCGGATGACCGAGCTGCAGGGCGGATCGATCGGGGTGGATTCCGTTCCCGGTGCGGGCGCGACCTTCTGGGTAGAACTGGCGGCCGCCTGACCCCTCGCGCGAACCTGTGGCGCAGCGTCGCGCGGCACCCCGCGCATGGACATGGAGGCTTCGCAGGCGTAAGGCCCTAAACAATCTAGGGATATTCGCTCATGACCCTCGCCGATTTCGACGCCATTCTGCTGTCGCGGCTGCAGTTCGCCTTCACCATTGCCTTCCACATCCTGTTTCCGGCCTTCACCATCGGCCTGGCGGCCTATCTGGCGGTGCTGGAGGGTCTGTGGCTGTGGACGAAGCGTGAGGCGTTCAAGACGCTGTATCTGTTCTGGGTAAAGATATTCGCCCTCAGCTTCGGCATGGGCGTGGTCTCCGGCGTGGTGCTGTCCTACCAGTTCGGCACCAACTGGTCCGAGTTCATCCGACTGACCGGCGGGGTGATCGGGCCCCTTCTGGCCTATGAGGTTCTGACCGCCTTCTTCCTGGAGGCTTCCTTCCTCGGCGTGATGTTGTTCGGCTGGAAGAAGGTCGGCCCCCGGCTGCATTTCGTCGCCACCTGTCTGGTGGCCATCGGCACCACCATCTCGGCCTTCTGGATCCTGTCGGCCAACAGCTGGATGCAGACACCTCAGGGTTTCCAGATCATGGCCGACGGAACCTTTGAGGCCACCGACTATATGGCGGTCATCTTCAACCCCAGCCTGCCGACCCGCTTTGCCCACATGTTGCTGGCCGCCTTCCTGACCACGGGCCTCGTGGTGGGTGCCGTCTCGGCTTATCGCTTGCTCAAGGACCGCGCTGCGGGAACCCATGTCGAGGGCTGGTCCGAAAGCCGTATTTCTCTGGTGATGGCCGTTGGCCTGATCGCCGTCCTGGCTCCGCTGCAGTTGGTCGTCGGCCATGCCTCGGGCGAGGTGACGCACAAATATCAACCAGCCAAGACCGCCGCGATCGAGGGCTATTGGGAAACGCGCGCCGACCAGCCGCTGCACCTGTTCGGTATCCCGGACCGGGAGGCGCAGAAGAACCATTTCGAGGTGTCCATCCCCGGTATCGGCAACATGATCCAGAACCTGCCCCGGGACGAGGTCATCAAGGGGCTGGACAGCTATGCGCGCGAAGATCAGCCGCCGCCGTTCATCCCCTTCTTCGGCTTCCGCATCATGGTGGGCCTGGGCCTGCTGATGATCGGCCTCGGGGCCTGGGGGGCCTTCCTGATCTGGCGACGAAAGCTGTTCGACAGTCCGATGTTTCTGCGCTTCGCCGTCCTGATGGGACCGTCCGGTTTTCTGGCCGTGCTGGCCGGATGGATGGTGACCGAGGTCGGCCGCCAGCCCTGGGTCGTCTATGGCGTGCTGCGGACCCGTGACGCCGTCTCTCCGGTGATGACCAGCCAGGTCGCAACCAGCCTGACCGTCTACATCATCGTCTATTCCATCGTCTTCACAGCGGGGGCCCTGTTCATCCTGCGCCTGATGGCCGAGGGACCGGTGGCCGCCCTGCGTCACCCCGATCCGCGCCAGGACCGTGCCCCCGGCACGCCCCTGGCCCAGGCCCCCGACGACGCGCCCGGAGACCCGTCATGAGCCTCGACCTTCCTCTGATCTGGGCCGGGCTGATCGCCATAGCCGTGCTGCTCTACGTGCTGCTGGATGGGTTCGATCTGGGCATCGGCATCCTGTTTCCCTTCGCGCGGTCGAAGGAAGATCGCGACGTGATGATGAACACCGTCGCCCCCGTCTGGGACGGCAACGAGACCTGGCTGGTACTGGGGGGAGGGGGCCTGCTGGCCGCTTTCCCCCTGGCCTATTCGGTGTTGATGCCGGCCCTCTATCTGCCGGTCCTGTTGATGCTGGCGGGGCTGATCCTGCGCGGCGTCGCTTTCGAGTTCCGGTTTCGGGCCGTGCGGCGCGGCCGGGCTTTCTGGACCCAGGCCTTTGCGGGAGGGTCGATCCTGACGGCCGTTGCTCAGGGCTTGATCCTGGGGGGCTTCATCCAGGGCGTGACAGTCGAGAACGGCCGTTTCGCGGGCGGACAGTTCGACTGGGCCACCCCCTACGCCCTGCTGGTCGCGGCGGGACTGGTCGCCGGCTATGCCCTCTTGGGGGGCACCTGGCTGATGATGAAGACCAAAGACGACCTGCATGGCGATGCCCGTGTCTGGACCGCCGTCAGCACGGTCGCCGTGACCCTCCTTCTGGCTCTGGTCAGTGTGGCGACCCTCGTGATTCACCCTCGTGTCGCGGCCCGCTGGGGCTTTGACCTGTCACAGGGCTTCTCGCTGGAGCTGGCGACCCTTCTGCCCCTGCTGGCCATCCCCCTGCTGGGTCTGATCGGCCTGGCAATGATTGTATCCACGGCGCGTCGCGGATCGCACGTCTGGCCCTTCGTCGGGGCGCTGGTGGTCTTCCTGTCCGGCTATCTGGGTCTGGCCGTAGGTTTTGCTCCCTATGTCGTTCCCTATGCGCTGGATTTCCGTCAGGCGGCCGCGCCGGACAATTCTCTGGGTCTGATGCTGGTGGGCACGGTGGCGATCCTGCCGCTGATCCTGGCCTATACGGGCTGGGTCTATTGGGTCTTCAGGGGCAAGATCGATACGGAGGTCGGCTATCATCATTGATCCTGTCCCCCCGCCCGAGCCGGACGATCGTCCCGCCCCGCTGTGGGCACGCCTGATGTGGTTCGTTGGCCTGTCGGTAGCCGCCGCTGCGGTGACGGCCGTGGTCGCCTATACGCTCAGGGCCTTGCCGTTCTCCGGCTGAAGGACGATGTTCGGGTCATGAAGAACGCAGCTGGCCTTTCCGTCCTGACCCTCGCCCTGCTCGGCGCCGCCTCGGTCGCCCAGGCTCAGAGCCAAACTCAGAGCCAACCGGCCCCCGCTCGGCCGGGCAGCGATCTGACCCGCGACCTGAACAGCGGCCCGCCTTACATCGCTGCGACGCCGGTGCCGGCACCGGTTGCGGCACCCGCGCCCAGAGCCACGCAGCCCGCAGCCGCTGCGCCCAGCGCGACCACGCCCTCGGCCCCGGCTTCAAGCCCCGCGCCGCGCCCGGCTGCCGCAGCGCCCACCCGGGCCGTGACGGCCGCACCGCCGCCGGCGAGCCGGGCCCCCACGACCTCGACGGCCCCGGCGGCTGCGGCTCGCGCGCCTGCCGCTTCGGTTCCTGCTGCTCCGGTTCGCGTCGCCACGCCTGCTCCCACGGCGGCTGCCGTGGCGGCCGAGGCACCTCCGGCGCCGGTGGCTGGTGTAACCGTTCTGGATGCCGCAGCCCGCGCCGCCCTGCCGTTTACGCTGGACCTTCCGGCCGGGTTCGAGCTGGTCACCGGTCGCCCCGGACCGGACTTCCGCATCTATACGGTGCGGCGCGGCGACCAGACCTTCGCCATGATCTATGCCGGTCCGGCGTCCCAGTTCCCGATCTATGACGGCCAGATGGCCGAGGCCGCAGGCCGCGTCTCCGTCGTGGTTACCGAAGATGGGCGCCGCCGGGCCATGGAGCATCTGTTCCAGCGTGCGGACGCCCCGCGCGAAGTCCACGTCTGGGTGTCCAGCCTGGAGGGTGCGGATCGCGACCTGGCCGAAGCCATCGCCCAGAGCGTCGACGTTCGCTAGGCGCGCCTGACCGGCCGGTCCCCGCTCGGGTCCAGCCTGAGGCCCCGCAGGCCCGCAAAGACCAGAACCTCCGTTCCGGCCTCGGCCCAGCGCCGCAGCGATGCTTCGTAGGGAGCCCGCCGCCAGTCATGGGGCCGTGCGGCATCGCATTCGACGATCAGCCGCCGCCCCTGGTCCTCGCTGTGCAGGACAAAGCCCGCCACCGACGGTTTCCACGCCGCATCCAGCGCCTCGGTCAACAGCCACAGGCAGTTGAAGACCCGGCAGTCGTCGGGACGAGCGGCATAGATTCCGCAACCCCTGCTGCGGCTGAAATGGGTGCACCACTTCCCGGCCGGCTTGGCCAGGGCGGTCACGCCCATCAGCTTGCAGCACAGGCCGCAGTCGCCGCAGCTTTTGGCGGTCGCGCTCAGGACTCCGACCAGACGGCCAGTTCGTTTCCGGCCGGATCGCGGAAGTGGAACCTCCGTCCGCCGGGAAAGGCGTAGATCGCCCGGGTCAGCGCGCCGCCCGCAGCGGTCACCTTGTCCGCCATGGCTTCCAGATCATGGGCATAGAGGACGGGCAGGGGGGCCTTTGCCGCTTCGGCCGCATCGGCATCGAACCCGCCGTCCAGGCCTTGGTCGAAAGCGGCATAGGTTGGTCCATAGTCCTGAAACGACCAGCCGAACGCCTCGGCATAGAAGGCCTTGGTCGCAACCAGGTCTCCGCCCGGCATCTCCAGATAGTCCAGCTTTCCGTCTTCACGCATGTCTGATCGTCCGATTGAGAGCACCACCCTGAAGGGGCTTGCCACGCGACCGTCGCTCGCGCAAATCTGCAAATGGTTCGCATTATCGGAGGTGGCCCATGATCGTACTGACGACAGGTCGTGTCGCGATGGCCCGGCTGATGCGACCTTGCGGTCAATCTGGTGAGCCCACGCGCTCTTCGCCGACAGCAGACAACCTCAGCGCGCCAGACCGTGGTGCCTCGCCGCCCATGGCCACCGATCCGACGCGTCCGCCCCCGGTTTGATCGTGTGTCGAGATCGAGCGTGCGCTCAGGCGGAACTGCACGCAAACCTTGACTTTCGGGCCTCTTGATGCGCCCTTCCGGCCTCCCGAATTCGGCGCATCGCGCCCCGATCCAAGACGAAATTCCTCATGCACGCCTATCGCTCCCACACCTGCGGCGCCCTTCGTATCCAGGACGCCGGGTCCGATGTCCGGCTGTCGGGCTGGGTGCATAGAAAGCGGGACCACGGCGGCCTGCTGTTCATCGACCTGCGCGACCACTACGGCCTGACCCAACTGGTCCTGCATCCCGAGACGCCGGGCTTCGAGGCGGTCGAGCGCCTGCGCGCCGAAAGCGTGATCCGCGTGGACGGGCAGGTCGTGGCGCGTGACGCCTCGGTGGTGAACCCCAATCTGCCCACCGGCGAGATCGAGCTGAAGGTCGTGGCCGTCGAGGTCCTGTCCGAGGCAGCCGAACTGCCGCTGCCCGTGTTCGGAGAGCCGGAATACCCCGAGGAAATCCGGCTGAAGCACCGCTATCTCGATCTTCGCCGCGAGACCCTGCACAAGAACATCGTGCTGCGGTCCAAGGTGATTTCCTCGATCCGCCGCCGGATGGTCGATCAGGGCTTCCTGGAATACCAGACCCCGATCCTGACCGCCTCCAGCCCCGAGGGCGCGCGCGACTTCCTGGTGCCCAGCCGCCTGCATCCGGGCAAATTCTATGCGCTGCCCCAGGCCCCTCAGCAGTTCAAGCAACTGCTGATGGTGTCGGGCTTTGATCGTTACTTCCAGATCGCCCCCTGCTTCCGCGACGAGGACCTGCGCGCCGACCGTTCGCTGGAGTTCTACCAGCTCGACGTCGAGATGAGCTTTGTCACGCAAGAGGATGTGTTCGCCGCGATCGAGCCGGTGATGCATGGCGTGTTCGAAGAGTTTGCCGACGGCAAGCGGGTCGATCCGTATCCGTTCGTTCGGATTCCCTATCGCGAGGCGATTGCCAAATACGGGTCGGACAAGCCCGACCTGCGCAACCCGATCGAGATGCAGGACGTGTCCGAGCATTTCCGCGATGGCGGCTTTGGCCTGTTCAACAAGATCCTGGCGGCCGATGCGATGAACGCCGTCTGGGGTATTCCCGCTCCCAAGGGCGGCTCGCGCGCCTTCTGTGACCGCATGAACTCCTGGGCGCAGGGCGAAGGCCAGCCGGGTCTTGGCTATATCTTCTGGTCGGAAGACAACAACGCCTGGGGTGGCCCGATTGCCAAGAACCTGGGTGAGGCGACGGATGGCATGATGAAGGCGCTGGGCATGGGCCAGGGCGACGCGGCCTTCTTCGTCGCCGGCGATCCGGCCGTGTTCCACAAGTTCGCCGGTTCGGCCCGGACCAAGCTGGGCCAGGATCTGAACCTGATCTCGGACGACGAATTCCGCTTCTGCTGGATCGTCGACTTCCCGATGTTCGAATGGTCAGAGGAAGAGAAGAAGGTCGACTTCAGCCACAACCCCTTCTCCATGCCCCAGGGCGAGATGGAGGCCCTGACGACCAAGGATCCGCTGGATATCCTCGCCTATCAGTACGACATCGTCTGCAACGGCTACGAACTGTGCTCCGGCGCGATCCGGAACCACAAGGCCGACATCATGCTGAAGGCGTTCGAGATCGCCGGTTACGATGGCAGTGTGGTGGAAGAACAGTTCGGCGGCATGCTGAACGCCTTCCGCTATGGCGCGCCGCCGCACGGTGGTCTGGCCCCCGGCATCGATCGCATCGTCATGCTGTTGGCCAATCAGGTCGCGATCCGCGAGGTCATCGCCTTCCCGCTGAACCAGCAGGGCCAGGACCTGTTGATGAGCGCCCCGGCCGAGGTGCAGGATCGTCAGTACAAGGAACTGCACATCCGCAGTGCCGCTCCGCTGAAGTAGCGAGTTGTTCGGCCGTCATTCCGGGGCACTCGCAGAGTGAACCCGGAATCCAGGACGACGTCTCAGGCGTTCGACCGGGTTAGAGGTCTATGATGAAACGCCTGGGTTCCGGGTTCTTGGCGATGCCAAGCCCCGGAATGACAGCAATCCGATACCCTCAGTTGTTGGTCGCATAGCTCCGCGGCCGAGGCGGGGCCGGCGGACGGGGCGGTGCAGGCGGCGCAGTCATCACACCCCGGCACGAGCGAACGGTCAGGCCGCGCGGCAGGCGGGTGTTTGCGTCGCCGCAGGCGCGGCCGACCTGTTCCTGGGTCAGTCCGCGCACAGTCGAAAGGTCGACGCCGCGAACGTCGGTCCGGTTCATCGAGGCACCGGAGAAATCGGCCCCGTCGAACTGCCCGCCCGTCAATCGGGCGCTGTCCAGGCTGGCATCGCGGAACCGAACGCTCCGGAAGTCTCCATTCGACAGATTGGAGGCGCTGACCTCGGCCCCCGAAAAGTCCGACCCGCGCGCGCTGACATTCGCCAAGGTCGCCCCGAAAATCTCGGTATCGCGCATATTGGCGCGGGTCAGCACGGCCCCGTTCAGATTGGCACCGCTCAGCTCGGCTCCGCTCAGATTGGCATTGCCCATGTCGACGCGGATCAGATTGGCCCCGACGATCTCGGCGCCGCTCAGGTTTGCCCCGCTGAAGTTTGCGCCCGTGAAATTGGCCCCGACCATTTCGGCCCCGCTCAGGTCGGCGCGGGTGAAATCGGCACCGGCAAAGTTCGCTCCGACCAGTTCGGCGCCGCGCAGATTGGCCCCTACCAAGGTCGCGCCGATAAAGGCGGCGGCGGTGAAGGAGGCGCCTGACAGGTCCCGCCCCGACAGTTCACATCGGTGGCAGGATCCGCCCAGCGACACCATCCGCGCGACGTCCCGATCCTGGAACTGGACCTGAGCCGGCTCCCCCGTGTTCGCGGCGGCCGTCCCCACGCCGACGCCAAGACCGGCGATCAGGGCGAGGGCAACGCGGGTCAACGAACTAGACATAGGCGGGACACTCTTTTTCACGACCCACTCATGATGCCAAACCCGCCTGAACCCTACTTAAATCGACGTAACCAACGGGGCGCTCAGCAGGCCCGAACATGGAGACGGCCGGGCAGGATCGTGGCCTCGTCTCCGCAGGCGCTGTCCAGTTGGCGCTGGGTCAGTCCCTGAGCTCCGGTCAGTCGCGCGCCCGATAGATTGGTGCCGTTCAGACGGGCCCCGGCAAAGTCGGCTCCGTCCAGATAGGCACCGACGAAACCGGCGTTGGTCAGGTCCGCCCCCGAGAAGTCCGAACGCGAGAAGACGCCGCCGAACGCCTCGACGTCGCGCAGGTCGGCCCCGCGAAAACTGACGCGGTTCAGCACGCTGAGGCTCAGGTCCGCCTGACGCAGGCGCGCCCGGCTCAGATTGATCCCCCGTGCCTCCAGACCGCCGAAGTCGCCCTGGAACAGATTGCATCCGGCACAGCTCTGGCCCCTCTGGACCCGCGCGATCTGACCGGCGTTCTGAGCCATGGCGGGCGTGGCCAGGGCCAGGACGGCGACGGCAAGAATCAGATGTCTCATGGTGAACAGGCTCCGGGGCTGGCCGAGCCAGCGCTGCAATTGCGGGACCAGCCTAAAGACGATGTCTTTATAACCTGCTGAGCGCCTCAGCCCTGCATCGACGGCGACACGCCGCAACTGTCACAGACCCAGCCGGCACCGCGCTGTTGCAGGGTGAAGTCGCCGCAGGCCGGACAGGCGGCGGCCTGATGGGCAACGTCGGGCCGCGATGTCTCGTCGGCACGGCGCGCAAAGGGCAGGACGACCAGATTGTCGGGCGCGGCCCCGCGCGCAAATCCCTTGGACATGAAGCGGGCGGCGGGCACCAGTTCGTCGGCCTTGCCTGCGCCCAGGCCGTCTGCGTCCAGCGGTTCGGCATCGGCGTTCGCCAGTTCTTGCCGGCCCAGATACGACACCCCCAGCTCGCGGAAGATATAGTCCAGGATCGAGGTCGCCGAGCCGATCGAGTCATTGCCCGTCACCCGTCCCGCCGGCTCGAAGCGGGTGAAGACGAAGGCGTCCACGAACTCGTCCAGCGGCACGCCGTATTGCAGGCCGATCGAGATGGCGATGGCGAAATTGTTCATCACCGATCGGAAGGCAGCGCCCTCCTTGTGCATATCGATGAAGACCTCGCCCAGCTCCCCATCGTCATATTCGCCGGTGTGGATATAGACCTTGTGACCTCCGACGGCGGCCTTCTGGATATAGCCTTTGCGGCGGTCCGGCAGTTTGCGACGGGTGCGCTCACGCTCGACGACCTTCTCGACCACCCGAGGCTCAGGGCGTGGCTCGGCACGCGGCTCTGGACGCGGTTCTGGTTCGACCACGCGCGCCGCCACGGACTCCGCCTCAGGCAGCGCCAGGTTGAGGCCGACGGGGGGTTCTGCGCGTTGGACCAGGACCATGCGAGGGCCCCGTCGCATCGTCTCGGCCAGGCGGTCGATGCCTTGCGCAAGCGTGGCGTTCCATTCAAGAGTCAGGGCGATCGGCTCGGCATCTCCCGCTGCGCGCCGGATGGCTGCGGCCAGCCTGGCCTCAACGGCCGCCGGATCGTCCAGCACGGCCCGGATCGCTGCCGGTGCGCTGTTCCATTCGGCCAGGTCCCCGTGACCGAAGACCCAGCGCGATGCCGCCTCGATGTCCTCGGGCGCAAACGCCAATGCCGTCAGGACGTCCGCTTCAGGGGCCAGGCCCAGGACGTCACCGATGAAACCGGCATCCAGTACGGGGGCGCGCAGCGCATCGCCCAGCCGATCCACGTCGTTGAGAGCGATCTCGACCGCAGCCAGTTCGACGTCGGTGAAGCCGTGGCGTCGCAGGGCACCGTGATCCACGCCTGGCGCTTCTGCCAGGGTCCGGCGGCCGAACAGGTGCCGTTCCGCCGCCTCTACGTCACCGCCTGCCGCACCGATCGCTTCGGCCAGCACGGGCCGCAGCCGAACGGCGACTTCGCCGTCGCCGGTCTCGAACTGGTCAGTCGTCGAGAAACGGGACAGGCCCAGCCTCAGGCGCGCCTCGGCGTCCTGTGCCGACAGGGAAACGATCCGTTCGCCAGGTACCGCCCGGCGCGCGGCTGAAATGACGGTCCGGGCGGCCCGCGCCACCACTCGATCCGCCGCTTCCAGATCCAGCAGGGCCTCGGCGGGCAGGGCATCGGCGGCGCCCTCCAGACCGAAAGCCAGCGCCCCTTGAGGGTCGCGCCGATGAATGGCCCAAGCCCAAAGGCCGGCAACGGCCGACAGGGCCCGCTCTGGATCGTCTCCAAGGCCCATGATTGCGGGCAGTGACAGGATCACCCGCTCGGCCGCACGTATGGTGGTCGCGCGCGCGGCATCCCGCGACGTCGGCACCAGCAGCACCGGCCGCTCGAATGCCGCCCGCACGATGATGCCGCCTGCCGGGCCGCCGACGTCCCCCTGCACGATCCAGGGCGAGGAGGATGTGGAGGCGAGCGGTTCGGCGTTCGGTCGTTCGCCGGCCATGGCACGCATCAGGTCGGCGTCGGTGGCTCCGGCCTGCCTGGCCCTGTGGGCTGCGCGCGCCAGGGCAGGATTGGTGCGGGGGTCGGCACAGTCTGCCGCAGGGCCCTCGCAACGATCCACGGCGTCGGCGACGGCGTCCAGTGCCCGCGCCAGTGCCTCGACCGCGTGCCGGCTCAACCGCTCGGCACAGGCCTGGGACGTGGCCTGCGTCAGACGGCGGCGATCCGCAGCCTGGCTCAAATCGAACGGAGTGGTCGCCCGGTCTTCGCCAGAGCAGGGGGCCACCAGGCCCAGCACCATCGTGGCCGCCATCTCGCGTGCCAGCGCCATACCCGCTTCAGGTGTCAGATCGGAATGCAGGGCCACCTGTGCCGTCGCCCAATCCTGGAACAGGTCAGTCAGCGAAGCGTCCTTGGGACAGGCGATGCCTGATCTCTCGGCCCAATCCAGCCAGGATTCGATCCTCGCATCACTCCAGCCATCGGGTGCCGTGACAGTGACGACCGTGTCGGTCCGTTCGATTGGGCGTGGTGAGACGGCCAGGCGCGCGGCGTGGAGGCCAAAACGACTATCGAGACGCATGCGGGCGATCTCCTCGTGGCAGAGGCACGCAGTCTGAGCCTCCAAACCGAGGTTCGCAATAAATCTGGCGTATGTTGGTCGCCTTACCCCCAAGATATTGAGAGAAGGGCCTGATTGTCTTCGCTGGACGACGGGGCCGCCACTTTCTATGCTGCGACTGTGCCGCCGGACCGACCGCGCGGCGGAATCATCCAGGTGTTTCGACGTGCTGAGCAGGTTTTTCGGTTGGTGGAGTGGGGCGACGATCGGGACCCTGTTCACCATTGCCAAACGCGGTGAGCTGATCGGCGCGGACGAACACGGCAACCGGTATTACCAGTCGCGCGACAATGTCAGCTATGACGGCCGCAAGCGCCGGTGGGTCGTCTATGACGGCTATGCCGAGGCATCCAAGGTCTCGCCCGATTGGCACGGCTGGCTGCATTATACGTTCGATGAGCCTCCGACCGAGGCGCCGCTGCGTCGCCGGACCTGGGAAAAGGATCACCTGCCCAACCTGACCGGCACCCCCATGGCCTGGCGGCCGCAGGGGTCGCTGCTGGCCAGCGGTCAGCGCCCGCCGGCCACGGGCGACTATGAGGCGTGGAAACCGGAATGAAGCGCCGCGGCATCTTGCTGACGTCGGCCCTGGTCCTGACCCTGGCAGGGTCCGGAGTGGTCATTGCCGCGGGTCTGCAGGATTCGCCCCAGGACGCCCGCCCGTCTCAGGACCCGATCGCCGACCTGCTGCGACAGACGCCCGCCCAGCCCGCTCCCGCTGCCACCCCGGCACCGTCAGAGGCCGCGCCAGCAGGCACTCCGGCTCCGGCCGCGCCGATCCCGGTGACGCCCCCCGGGGCCGAAGCCGCTCTGGATGAGGCCGAAGCCGAAGAGGCAGAAGTCGAGGAGGCCGTGCCCGTCACGACCGCCGCAGCCGCCACCGAGAGCGACAGCCCGGCCAGTCGTCCGCGCCGCCGCGTCGCCATCGTTCAGGCGATCGACAAGGTCACGGCCGAGTCCATGCGGTTCGAGGTCGAGGTGGGCGGACGTCCCGTGCGCTTCGACCAGTCTCTGATCTTCACCGCCCGCGCCTGCGAGGTCTCGGCCCCCGACGAGCGCGGCCAGGATGCCTTTGCCTATTTGCAGATCAGTCTGCAGCCGCGCGGTACGGTCCAGCCGATCGACGCGCGCCAGATCTTTCAGGGTTGGATGTTCGCCTCGTCCCCTGGGCTGAACGCCCTGGAACACCCGGTCTATGATGCCTGGGTCGTGGGCTGCAAAGGCTGATCCAGGGCCTCGCTTCCTGAAAGCGGTCGTTCAAACATGGCCTTGTCCGTGGTGACACTCAGGGCCTGGGCCAACAGCACCAGATAGTCCTCCTGCGGCATCTCCAGTGCGCCGAACTGGCTCAGGTGGTCAGTCTGAAACTGGGCATCCAGCAGGCACCATCCGCCGCGTTTCAGCCTGGCCACCAGATGCACCAGGGCCACCTTGGACGCATCCCGCTCCTGGCTGAACATGCTCTCGCCGAAGAATGCCCCGCCCAGGGTCACGCCATACAGGCCGCCGACCAGCCGCTCGTCCCGCCAGGTCTCGACGCTGTGGGCATGGCCGCGCGCATGCAGTTCGACATACAGCCGCCGGATCGGCCCGTTGATCCAGGTGTCCTCGCGGCCCGCCGCCGGGGCGGCACAGCCGTCCAGGACCGCGGCAAAGGCGGTGTTGACCCGGACCTCGAACCGCTCCTGCCGTACCGTCCGGGCCAGGCGCGAGGGCACGCGGAACCCGGCCAGTGGCAGGATGCCGCGCATCTCCGGCTCGACCAGAAACACGCTGGGATCGTCACGCGTCTCTCCCATGGGAAAGACGCCCCGCGCATAGCAGGCCAACAGGTCGTCCGGTCCGAAACCGGCGAACGGTCCCGTGGCCGAATGGGTGGTCAGGCTTCGCCCTTCCGGCGCTTGGCCCAGTTTTCCAGCCAGTGGATGTCATAGTCGCCCGACAGGATGTCCGGCTCCTGCAACAGCTTCTGGAACAGGGGGATGGTCGTATCCACGCCCCCGATGACCACTTCGTTCAGGCTGCGCTTCAGCCGCGCGACGCATTCGGTTCGATCGCGGCCGTGCACGATCAGCTTGCCGATCAGGCTGTCGTAAAAGGGCGGGATCGAATAGCCGGCATAGATGGCGCTATCCAGCCGTACACCCAGCCCGCCGGGGGCGTGGAAGTCGGTGATGGTGCCGGGCGAGGGGGTAAAGGTCTCGGCGTTTTCGGCGTTGATCCGCACCTCGATGGCGTGGCCCTCAAACCGCACGTCGTCCTGGGTGAACGACAGCGGCAGGCCGGCCGCGATGCGGATCTGCTCGCGCACCAGGTCGACGCCGGTAATCGCCTCGGTCACCGGATGCTCGACCTGCAGCCGGGTGTTCATTTCGATGAAGAAGAACTCGCCGTCTTCCCACAGGAACTCGATCGTGCCGACGCCCAGATAGCCGATCTTGCCGATCGCCTCATTGACCGTGCGGCCGATGGCCTCGCGCTCCTTGGCCGTGAGGGCGGGAGAGGGGGCCTCTTCCAGGATCTTCTGGTGCCGGCGTTGCAGCGAACAGTCCCGCTCGCCCAGGTGCACGACATTGCCATGGCTGTCGGCGATGACCTGCAGCTCGATATGGCGCGGCTTCTGCAGGTAGCGCTCCATATAGACCGCGCCGTTGCCGAAGGCCGCCATGGCCTCGGACTGGGCCGTCTGCACCGCCTCGACCAGGTCGTCCGCCGTCAGGGCCACCTTCATGCCGCGCCCGCCGCCGCCGGCCGAGGCCTTCACGATCAGGGGAAAGCCGATGGATTTGGACGCCGCGATAGCGGCCTCGACCGTCTCGACCTCACCGTCCGATCCGGGAACCACGGGAATGCCCGCATCCTTGACCGTCTGTTTGGCGGTGATCTTGTCGCCCATGATGCGGATGTGCTCGGGCTTGGGCCCGATGAAGGTCATGCCGTGCGCTTCGACGATCTCGGCAAAGCGCGCGTTTTCCGACAGGAAGCCGTATCCGGGGTGAATGGCCTGGGCCCCGGTGATCTCGGCCGCAGCGATGATCGACGGAATGTTCAGATAGGACTTGGCCGCTGGTGCCGGGCCGATGCAGACGCTCTCGTCGGCCAGTCGCACCCACATCGCCCCGCGGTCCGCTTCCGAATGGACCGCCACGGTCGATATGCCCATCTCCTTGCAGGCACGATGGATGCGCAGGGCGATCTCGCCCCGGTTCGCGATCAGAACCTTGGTGAACATGAGATCAGGCTTCCAGCAGGACGAGCGGTTCGCCGAACTCGACCGGCTGGGCGTCGCCGACCACCACCTCAGCGACGACGCCGTCGCGGGGGGATTGGATCGGGTTCATGGTCTTCATGGCCTCGACGATCAGCAGGGTCTGGCCCTTTTTGACCTTGTCCCCAACCTGGACGAACACCTGAGCCTCGGGCGAGGGCCGCAGATAGGCGGTGCCCACCATCGGCGACTTCACCTCTTCGCCGGCCTTGGCCACGATGGTCGCCGGGTCCGATGGCATGGAGGCGGGGGCCGGGGCGGCGGCGGGCGCAGCCGCCTGGGCCACTGGGGCGGAGGCATAGTGGACGGGGGTCGCCACCGTCACCTCACGCGCCACGCGGATCTTCAGATCCCCACGCTCGACCTCGATCTCGGTCAGATCGGTGTCGTTCAGGATGTCGGCCAGCGACCGCACCAGGGCGGTGTCGATCTCGCCGGCGGGGTCGTTCTTCAGTGTCTTCTTGTCATCGGCCATGGTGGGTATCAGCCTCTCGGTGTCCTTTGGGCGAACGGGCCTATGCCGTTCCGCGTTCCTTGTCCGCCACGCGGACCAGGGTGAGGGCGGCCTTGACCGCCAGTTCATAGCTCTGCGGGCCAAAGCCCGCGATCACGCCCCTTGCCACGGGCGAGACATAGGATCGGTGCCGGAAACGCTCGCGCGCCGCCGGA
Source organism: Brevundimonas vitisensis (assembly GCF_016656965.1). Taxonomy (NCBI): domain Bacteria; kingdom Pseudomonadati; phylum Pseudomonadota; class Alphaproteobacteria; order Caulobacterales; family Caulobacteraceae; genus Brevundimonas; species Brevundimonas vitis. The sequence continues at coordinate 691,803 of NZ_CP067977.1, read as the reverse complement.
TTGGACAGGTGGCATTCCACGATCGGAATGGTCAGCGCCTTCAGCGCGTCCAGCAGGGCGACCGAAGTGTGGCCATATCCGGCCGGATTGATCACCAGGGCCGACGCCTCGGTCCGCGCCTGATGGATCCAGTCGATCAGTTTACCCTCATGGTTCGACTGGCGGAACACAACGGTCGCGCCGCCGTCCTGATCGGCCGTCCGCTCGCACAGCGCCTGGACGTCGGCCAGGGTGTCGTGCCCATAGATTTCCGGCTCCCGCGTCCCCAGAAGGTTCAGGTTCGGACCGTTCAGGACATGAATGACGGGCGTCTGGGGCATTCGCTCTGGAATCGGGCGCTCTGGAATCAGGGCCGCAGCTTAAGGCTCAATCAGCCCGCACGCGACCGGGGCGGCCTTTTAGCGGACAGATGGCCCAGGTCAAAGGGCGTCGATGCACACAATGACGTAACGGCATGCACGCGCCGGTCAACGGATTTCGGGGGAGGTGGTGCGTTGGGTCGGTGGAAAGGCTGGGAAGCAGACAGGCTGGAGGTCGGCAACGGGTGGTGGGCGGACGCTAGGCGATTAGCCTCCAGCAGGAATGACGTGACCAGAGATGACGTCCCAGAAGGTAGCTGGCTCCCCGGAGGGGTGAACTTTCCAAGTGCTGTTGCTGTCGACAAACCGCGCGAGGTGCGGAAGCATCTCGTCCAGTGACTGTTCCCACGCATCGCCATAGGGGTCAGACCAGTTCGGATCGTGCCCGAACACGTCCAACTTCCAGCCTGCGCCGCCTTCGCGGCCAAACAGCACCTCGCGCACGTCGGGTCGAAACGAAATGCCTGAGTACATTGTGCTCATCTGGTGCCCCTGCGCAGACGCAGCATTGCAGTACGCTCCAACGTCCTCAACGGGTCGAGAGCAGACTGCCGACCATGGGCGGGAAACGGTCATCGCGCAGCCGATATGTGTCCGGTCAACAAGAGCGAGAGGAAGGGCGTCCCGCCCATTTCGACTTTGCGAAAGTTCACGAAGGAAGTGCACTCGATCAGGGCATTAAACTGCTCAGGGCAGCGCGCCGCGAAATCGTCGGCGTCGTCGATCTCCAACGTCATCAGATGGCCGGGCTGAACCGCGCGCTGGACCATTCGCGTCTCGGGGTCGTCTGCGTCTGTCATGCAGTCGATCCATGCGTTCATGTTGCGTCCGTAAAACGTAGGGAAGCCGAGAGCCTCCGCGAAGACTTCATGAAAGGTCGTCCAGTCCGCGATCTGTTTGGTGGGGATGCCGATGAGGGTGGTGTGCATCCAGCTACCCTACATCCTTCAGCGACGTCCGCTATGGGTCGGAAACGGACAGTCGCCTGAGGGTGGCTAGCGGACATCTGCCTACTGGCTGGGTTCGAGCGCGCTGCGGTCTTGGAGGTCGTCTCGCAGTCCTTCCTCGCGAGGCCGTCCCACATTCCAGATCAACCGGGCGCGTTCAAGCGACCGAATGACAATCCAACCGGGATCAAGTTGGCCTGCTTCCAGTCCGATCTGTGCGGACTCCGGAAAGGCATGATGGTTGTTATGCCAACACTCGCCATAAGTGAGCAGGCCGAGGCCCGAGAGGTTGGTCGCCTGCACATAGGCACCTTTGACGGCCCATCGACCGGGCCCGGGGTTGTGGCAGAAGTAGGTGATCGTCCAGTGTCCAGCCGTGCTGACGATGACCCGGACAGCCACACCCCAGACCACCCATGGCCAGCCGCCGATGAGAAAGAGGCCGACTGCCAAAGGCAACTGTTGCCATCGCCATGACGCCTCCAGAAACCGGTAGAACGGATCATTGGCAATGTTGGGCTCGATGGTCAGGGTCGGAGCGCGATGGAAATCGAAACGATAGAAAAGCTGCCATGACAGGTCGCGCCAGAAGCCGCGGGTGTGAGCGAAGAAATCGTGGCACACTGGCTGTCGTTGCGCCCAGTCTCGCATGTCGTGCACGCGGATAATGCCGAATGGACCGGCGACACCGACGAGGACGCCCACATAGATCAACAAGCGTTCCAGTGGCTTAGAGCATTGGAATGTCCGATGGATCAGCATCCTGTGCATCCCGACACTGTGACCTATCAGGAGCGTCACGTAGGTCAGAACCAAGAACAGCGCGAAGGCTGACCAGCTAAAGAAAATAGCCCCTGCCACGACCGAAACGGCGAGCAAGCTTCCGTTCCAGATCGCCTTGGGCCAGTCGATGACGGGCCTTCCCTCGCAGGGATTTGCGTCTCTGCCATCGATGCGGAGCACGGGTTTCATCATGGTGAGCCAGCCCTTGCCCTCTCCGGTCCGGCAGAGATGGTCAGGCTAACAGCTACATCCCCGAATGTCCGCAACACGTCAGAAGTCGCCGTATCGCCAGCACTGCATGCTGCCCTCCGCGCCGAATTGCGCTATGTCATCAGCGAAACCGTCAGGATGGGAAAGCTCAGCCTTTTCAATCGGCGCGGTCGGGTCATTGAGGCAGGCGGCATGCGTATCCAGGTCAACGGAGATATGACCGAGGTCACGGTTCGGACCCTGTCCGAGCTGATCGCCCACCTGGGCCTGGACCCGCGCAAGGTCGCGGTTGAGCGCAATCTGGAGATCGTGCCCCGCTCCCTGCACCCCGAAACCGAACTGGCCGAGGGCGACCGCATCGAACTGGTGCAACTGGTCGGCGGCGGCTGATCGCAATGTTTGATCCCGTGGCGGGTTTTGTTCGTCGCCCTGACGGATTACCTACGGCCATGACCCAAGCCCCCCTCGACAGCCGCACCCAAGACACCTGGACCGTCGCCGGTCGCACCTTTTCCTCACGCCTGATCGTGGGCACCGGCAAATACCGCGACTATGCCCAGAATGCCGCCGCTGCCGATGCCTCAGGGGCCGAGATCGTCACCGTGGCGGTGCGCCGGGTGAACCTGACCGATCCGGGCCAGCCGGTCCTGACCGACTTCCTCGATCCAAAACGCTATACCTATCTGCCCAATACGGCGGGCTGCTTCACGGGCGAGGATGCGGTTCGCACCTTGCGTCTGGCACGCGAGGCCGGGGGCTGGAGCCTGGTCAAGCTGGAGGTTCTGTCCGACCCCCGCACCCTGTTCCCCGATATGGAAGAGACCCTGCGCTCGCTGAAGCTGCTGGTCGCCGAGGGGTTCGACGTCATGGTCTATTGCACCGACGACCCCGTCTATGCCCGCAAGCTGGAGGAGGCAGGGGCCGTCGCCATCATGCCCCTGGGCGCGCCGATCGGCTCAGGCCTGGGCATCCAGAACCCGGTCAACATCCGCCTGATCGTCGAACAGGCCAAGGTGCCGGTCCTGGTCGATGCTGGCGTGGGCACTGCGTCTGACGCGGCCGTGGCCATGGAACTGGGCTGTGACGGCGTGCTGATGAACACCGCCATCGCCGAGGCGCGCGATCCGGTCCTGATGGCCTCGGCCATGAAACACGCGGTCATCGCCGGGCGTGAGGCCTATCTGGCCGGGCGCATGAAGAAGCGGATGTACGCCGACCCGTCCTCGCCCCTGGCCGGGTTGATCTGATCCACCTTTTTCCGTCATTCCGGGGCTTGGCAGAGCCAAGAACCCGGAACCCAGGACCGCAGTCCGGCTCTTTGATCCGACTCTTGTAAGGGTGGCAGTCCCCTGGGTTCCGGGTTCGCTCTTCGCGCGCCCCGGAATGACGGATTTGAAGCTTTCGTCGCTTGGTGTGGATGGGGCTTCGCATCGCCCTCCCGTTCCTGATTGGCGATCCCGACATTCGCAGGCACACTGTCCCCAGACATCCGGGGGAATGGCGATGAAACGGAAGCTCCTGCTGGTCACCGCCACGGCCGCCTGCCTGATCGGCCCGGCAGCGGTGGCCGATGCGACCGCCGACCGGGCCGCCCGCGACCTGATCGAGCGTCCTGCCGTCTGCGGTTCGGAACAGGATCCTGCCGCCGGGGCGCCCGTGGCCGAGATGGTCATGGTCGAGGGTTTCGGCAAAGGCGGCTTCCGGATCGACACCACCAACTCCGAGGCCCAGGCCTGGTTCGACCACGGGGTGCGCCTGCGCTGGGCCTTTGCGGGGGATGAGGCCGTGCGGGCTTTCCAGCGCGCGCGGCTGATCGATCCGTCCTGCGGCATGTGCGCCTGGGGTGAAGCCTGGGCCATGGGGGCGGACATCAACGGCGGCCCCGATGCCGAGGTGCAGGCCGAGGCCCTGGTGGTGGCCCGCCAGGCCCGCCGCCTGGGCCGCCGCGCCACACCCCTGCAGCGCCAGATGATGGATGTGCTGATCCAGCGCTACTCGGGCCGCGAGAGCACCCGCAGCCAGCGTTTCGCCGCAGGCATGGACCGGCTGGCCCGGCGTCATCCGGACGATCTGGCCGTCGCCGTGGTTGCCGCCGACGCCCACCTCATCAAGGCCGAGCGCTGGTGGACGGACGACGGAAAGCCGGCCGAGCCGGGCATCACCCGCGCCATGGGTCTGTTGGAAACCGTCCTGGCTCGCGATCCGGACGATACGGCCGCCATCCACCTCTATATCCATCTGACCGAATGGTCGGGCGATCCGCACCGGGCGCTGCCCTATGGCGAGCGGCTGGCCCTCCTGGCACCGGGGGCCAGTCATCTGGTCCATATGCCGTCGCACACCTATTACCGCGTCGGCCGCTATCGCGATGCGATGAAGGCCAATGTCGATGCCGTGGCACTGGATCGTCGCTACGACGGTCTCGCCAAGCCTCCCGGTGGTGTCCCCGGCATGGGGCTGCACGGGCACAACATTCATTTCGGCCTGGGCGGGGCCCTGATGGCAGGTGGGGCGGAGGACGGCCTGGCCCTGGCCGACTGGTTCCTGGCGACCTATCCCACCATCGCGCCGGACAATATCTGGCGTCAGGTCGTGGCCAACAATGTCTATGCCGTCTATGGCCGCTTCGGCACTCAGGATCAGGTCGCGGCCCTGGCCGAACCGCCCGCGACCCACCCCCTGCTGCGGATCAGCTGGCACTATGCCCGGGGCGAGGCGGCGGCCCGCCGGGGCGATGCGCAGGGGGCCCGGGCCGAGTCCCAGGCCATAGCCAAGCTGCGCGAGAACCTGCCGAGCGACGTCCCCGGCGCCGACATGGTCATGGTCTTCACCGAACTGTCCCAGCGCGTTCTCGAAGGCCGTGCGGCCATGATCGAGGGCGACTATACAGCCGCCGTTTCCGCCTATGGCCGGGCTGCAGAGCTTCAGAACAAGGCCGATCTGGGCGGCGATCCGCCGGCCTGGTGGTTTCCGATCGACCGCAGTCTCGCCGCCGCCCTGCTGGCCGGCGGCGATCCTGCCGGAGCTAAGGCGAAGGTCGAGGACCTGCTGAAGACCTGGCCCGCTGATCCCTACAGCTGGTTTGTCCTGGCTCAGGCCGAGCGGGGACTGGGCAACACGACGGCGGCCGAGGCGGCCCTGGCCCAGTCGCGCACCGAATGGATCGGCGGCGACATGACCCTGCCGCTGGCCTAGCCCTTGGCGGCGGCGATGGCGGCGGCCAGGTCCTCGGGGCTGTTGCTGGCGGGCACCTTGCCGTTGATGAAGAAGGTCGGGGTGCCGTTCAGCCCGACCGAGCCCGCCCCCGCATAGACATCGGCCAGAATGCGCGACGTCTGCTGCCCCTCAATCACCGCCCGTGCCGCAGCGGGATCGACGCCATTGGCGGCCAGGATACGGTCCACCGCCTCCACGCTCAGCGCCGCCTCGGCCATCAGCGCCTCATGCACCGGCAGGTATCGCCCCTGGGCCTGGGCGGCGAGGGCGGCGCGCGCCGCATATTGCGAGGTGATCTCGTCGCCGCGGTCCAGGATCGGCAGCTCCTTGAACACGAACCGCACGTCCGGATTGGCCTGGATCAACGCCAAATAGGCGGGGGCCACGGTCTTGCAGTAGGGGCACTGGTAATCGAAGAACTGCACTACCGTAACCTTGGCATCGGCCGGGCCGAACGCCGGTTCGCCCTCTGTCACGGCCAGGACGGACGGATTGGCGGCCACCGCCTCGTTCAGGGCGGTAATCCGGTTGGTGTTCTCCTGGTTCTGCAGGGCCAGGCTGACCTCCTGCAAGACCTGCGGATTGGCCAGCAGATAGGCCCGCACCCGCCCGTCGAAATCCTGGCCCGACAGATACGGCGCGACGGCCGTCCCCAGGGCCAGCACCCCGACCACCAGTGCGGCCAGCGGCAGGCGAGGGTGGCGAGTCCAGTCCGTGCGTGCGGTCGGCTCAGGCGGCGTGGGGGCGTCGTCGGTCATGCGGTATCCAGTGGCGGGCGGGATCAGTTGGGTGTGGGGGCCACAACGCCGGGCGCCCTGCGGCGGCGGTTGCGTTCGTCCAGGTCGTTGATGTCTTCCATGGTCGCACCCGAGGCCAGGACGATGTCCATGGCCCGGCGCCATTCGATCGAACCGGACTCCAGCATGTCGCGGGCGCGCAGGGCGAACTGTGTGGCCTGATCCTGGCGACCCAGGGCGAAATAGTATTCGGCCGAGGCCAGGCGCGCTTCGCCCTCCTTGCCCTGGCTGGCATAGGCCTGACCCAGCAGCCGCCAGGCCAGGGTGTTGTCAGGCTCCAGCGCCGTGGCGCGCTTCAACTGGTCGACGGCCTCGTCCAGATTGGCCGGGTCATTGGTCTCGATCAGGGCATGGCCCAGATTGACCCTGAACAGGGGCGCATCGGGCAGCAGTTCGACCGAACGGCGGTGGGCCCCGACCGCCTCTGCAGGGCGGCCCTCCTCGAACAGGATCTGACCCTTCAGCTCCCAGTAGAAGGGGTTCTCGGGATCGTCGACCATCAGGGCATCGACTGCCGCCAGGGCCTTTTCCGTCTGGCCGTCGCGGTACCAGGCGATGGCCCGGGCATAGCGGGCAGGGATCGAGGTGTCAGTCTCGGGGTAGGTCCACAGCGTCTGGGTCGGCGGTTCCATGAAGGCACGGATCTTGGCGATCACCAAGGCGTGCTGGGCCATCCGTTCGGGGCTGTCGACCTTGGCATAGTTCGACGCCTGCTCGACCGGGCGGCGCAGGGCCTCGATCCGCTGAGACGACAGCGGGTGGCTGCGGAAATAGGGGAAGCGCCGGGCGTCCGAGAACACTTCCTGCGAGCGGAAATTCTCGAAGAAGCCAACCAGTCCGCGCCCGGATTCCCCGGCCCGTTCCAGGGCCCGCGCGGCGGTGATGTCGGCCTCACCCTCCTGGCTCTGCATGTAGCGCAGGGCGCTCAGCGTGCCGAAATACTGGCTGTTGCCGATCAGGATCGCCCCGGCGTCAGGCGCGCCCGCCGCGATGGCCAGCGCCCCCAGGGCCATGGTCATCAGGAACGGCTGCATGCCCGCGTCCTGAGCACCGTCACGCAAGGTATGGCGGTTCTTGATGTGCCCGGCCTCGTGGGCGATCACCCCCAGCAACTGGTTGGGGCTGTCGGTCTCCAGGATCAGGCCGGTGTTCAAACCCATGATCCGCCCGCGCGTGGCAAAGGCGTTCAGCGACGGATCGTTGACCAGCAGGACCTCAACTTCGTCCGGCTCCAGCCCCATGGCCACGAAGACCGGGTCGGCCCATTCGCGGATGATGCCTTCGATCTCGGTGTCCCGGATCAGGCTCTGGGCCGAGGCGGGGGTCGCCAGGGCCATCATGGCGATGGCTCCGGCGACCGCCCCCGTGACGGGGGCGGCCAGGCGGGCGGCGGCGCGGGACAGCCAGGTCATGGCAAACTCCTAAGCGACAGACGCCCCCGCCTGAACCCTCACAATCTAGGACGCCTTGATCAGCGACGCCACCACCCACGTTTGGGCTTTGGCGCAGGGGTGGTGATCTGGGCGGGATCCTCGGCAATCAGGGCCTGAACATCGACCACAGGGGCAGGTTCGGGCTCTGCCTCGACCACCGGTTCGGCCTCAGCCGCGGCCTTCGGTGCCGCCGGCTCCGACGCGACCGGGACGGGAGCCTCGACCTGCTCCGGCTCCTCGGTTTCGACGGTTTCGGCGACCTCGATCGCTGCTTCCGCCGGGGTCACATCCAGTTCCACAGGCTCGATGCTCGGGACGTCCGCAGAGGCGACCTTGCGGCGCACGCGGCGACGCTTGGGCTCCGCCACTGCCGTGGGGGCCACGTCGTCCGAGGTCGAGCCATCTTCCGATGCCGCCTCGACGGCGATCGGACGGCTGGGGTCACCCTCGATCGGCATGCCTTCGCCAGTGGCGCGGGCCTCGACCTTGTCCTCGTGCGTCACACTCCGGTCGCCGCCACGACCGCGACCACGGCGACGACGCCGCCCACGGCCTTCGCGCTCGCCGCGTTCTCCGTCGGGACGCTCGCCGACCATCTCCTCGACGTCACCGGCCACGACCTTCTCGGCCCGTTCCGCTGACTGGTCGCGGTCGCCCATCGGATTGATCGGATCGAACCAGACGTAGGGGTCTTCCAGCGACGGCGTGCGGCCGCGGACCCAGGTGAAGCCGTCGCGATCGCCATCCTCACGGACACGGCGTCCTCCGCGGCGGCCACGTCTGCGGCGACGCGCTGCTTCGCTGTCGTCATCCTCGGCCAGGGCCGCAACGACTCCATCGGAGGACTCGTCGTCGCGGCGGCCGCCCCGGCGGCGGCGGCGGCGGCGGCCGCCGCCCGATTCACCCTCGCCCTCGGACCGTTCGGCCCGTTCGCGCGGCTCGTCATCGTCGCTGTCCTCGCGGTCCAGCTGGGCCTCGTCCTCGTCGTCGCCGAATTCCTCATCCTCGTCGTCGAAGTCGTCTTCGTCGGCATAGGCGGAGTCGTCGAAATCATCGTCCAGATCGATCGCGGGCACCGCGACCTCTTCCGGCACGAAGTCCTCATTGGTTTCGATCCGCTCGATCGCGTGATCGCCCTGTCCCAGGGCGTCGTCGATCAGGACCACCACCTTCAGTCCGCGCGTTTTCGCCAACCACTGCAGATACTCCCGCTTGTGGTTCAGGATGTAGAGGGCGATGGCGGTCGAGACGCGCAGATTGATCACGCCGGCACCGTTCCGGCCCGCCTCGATATCCACGGCCCGCAGCGTCATCAGCGCCGCCGATTCCGCCGAGCGGATGCGGCCCGCGCCCTGGCAGTGCGCACAGACCTCGGTCGCGCCCTCGATCACGCCCAGACGGCGACGCTGACGGCTGATTTCCATTAGGCCGAAGCTCGAAATCTTGCCCATCTGGATGCGGGCCCGATCCTTGGCCAGCGCGTCCTTCAGCACCTTCTCGACCGACCGATTGTTCTTCGGCTCATCCATATCGATGAAGTCGATCACGATCAGCCCGGCCAGGTCGCGCAGGCGCAGCTGCCGCGCCGCCTCGACCGCCGCTTCCATATTGGTCTTGAACGCCGTGGCCTCGACGTTGCGTTCCTTGGTCGACTTGCCGGAGTTGACGTCGATGGCGACCAGGGCCTCGGTCTGGTTGATCACCAGATAGCCGCCCGACTTAAGCGGCACGACCGGCTGGTGGATCTGCGTCAGCAGTTCCTCGATGCCGTTGGCGGCGAACAGGGGCTTGGACCCCTGGTACAGATGCACCTTCTTGGCCTGCGAGGGCATCAGCACCCGCATGAAGTCGCGCGCCTCCTTGAAGCCCTCGACGCCCTCGACTTGGATCCCGTCGAAATCCTTGTCGAACATGTCGCGCACCGCGCGCCGGACCAGGTTTTCCTCTTCATAGATCAGCGACGGGGCGTTGGAGCTCAGCGTCGTCTCGCGGATCGTCTCCCACAGGCGCAGCAGATACTCGTAGTCGCGGCTGATCTCGGCCTTGGTCCGCTTGGCACCTGCCGTGCGGATGATCAGGCCCATGCCGGGCGGCACGTCCAGCGCAGCCGCAGCCGCCTTCAGGCGCTTGCGATCCGTGGCCTGGGTGATCTTGCGCGAAATGCCGCCGCCCTTGCCGGTGTTGGGCATCAGCACGCAGTAGCGACCGGCCAGGGACAGCCAGGTGGTCAGGGCCGCGCCCTTGCCGCCGCGCTCGTCCTTGACGACCTGAACCAGCAGGATCTGCCGGCGCCGGATCACGTCCTGGATCTTGTAGCGCCGCATCAAGCGCCGCTTCAGCCGCTCTTCGTCGGCCAGCTTGCCTTCGGAATCATGATCGTCGTCCGAGCTTTCGCGGCCCAGGTCGTCGTCGTGATCGTCGTCAGACGCCGCCTCGGCCATGATGGCTTCGCGGTCGGCGGTCGGGATTTGATAATAGTCGGGGTGGATCTCGTTGAAGGCCAGAAAGCCGTGGCGATTGCCGCCATACTCAACGAACGCGGCCTGGAGGCTGGGTTCTACCCGCGTGACCTTGGCCAGATAGATATTGCCGCGCAGTTGGCGCCGCGTCTTGGATTCAAAGTCGAATTCCTCGACCTGACGGCCCTCGACGATGGCGACGCGGGTTTCTTCCGCATGGGCCGCGTCGATCAACATGGTCTTTGACATCAAACGTCTCTCTCTGGCGCGCTCGGCCGGGGTCGCTGTGGACCGGGGCGGCTCGCCGAATGGGATGGGGGGCCGGCGCGCGCGTCTTCCCATCGTCCGGCAAGGCGCCGGATACGACGTCGGTCATGTCAGACCGGGAGGGAGCGCAGGCGGTAAGGCCCATGGGTTCAGTACGGTCCTGGGACCGGACGCACCGGAAACGGCGGCATCCCGGCCCGGGTCGTCAAATCGCGGGGCCAGCCCCTGAGCGATCATCGGATCGGTGGAAGTCATCACAGGCGAGGAGGGCGCGCCCGGCCTGAGGGATCAGGGGACGCGATCGTTCGCGAGCGGAAAGAAGCATAGTCACGCCGTGGGGGAATTGAAAGCGGCCAGTCCCGCTTGCGATCGGCGTGGCCTTAACCCAATCGACAGCACCCCGTGGCATGTTGCGACCAACCAAGATGGTGGGTGTCCGTTCAGAATGCACGGTCTGTTGCGTATCAAAACCTGGCGCGCTCGCGAATGGGCGATGACGGCGCTGGCCTTCGTCGCCTTCTGCCTCGCCGTGTTCGCGGCCGGGCAAGGTCTGGCGTCTGGCAATGCCGGTTCGATTCTGCGTCTGCGATTTGGGGGTGATGCCGAGCGCACCCGGGTCGTGATCGATCTGGAGGCCACCACGCGCGGTGCCGTGGTCGAGGCGGGCGAGGGCGGGCGTGTCGTCATCGGCCTGTCCGATGTCACGGCGGGCCAGGGTGTCTCGGGCCAGGGCGCGGGCCTAGTGCGCGGCTACCGCGTCAGCGCGGGGCGCGGGGCCGCCCGGATCGAGCTGGACCTGTCTTCGGCCGCAGAGATCGAGCGCCGCTTCCTGCTGCCTCCCGGCGATGGTGTGGCCCACTATCGCTATGTCGTGGACCTGAAGGCCACCGGGGCCCCGGTCGCCCGCCGCGCCGATCCCGCGCCGGCGAGACCGGCAGCGCGCCGGGGCGAGCGTCCGCTGATCGTCATCGATGCCGGGCACGGCGGGCGTGATCCCGGTGCCTTGGGGGCTCATGCGCGCGAAAGTCAGATCACGCTTGCTGCTGCCCTGACATTGAAAGCCGAGTTGGAACGGACCGGCCGATACCGCGTGCGTCTGACACGCGAAACCGATGTCTATGTCGGCCTGGAGCGCCGCGTTCAGATCGCCCGTGCTGCCGACGCTGATCTGTTCATTTCGCTGCATGCGGACGCGGGTGCTGATCCGGCGGTCCGCGGGGCCAGTGTCTACACCCTGTCCGAACAGGGGGCGGGCCGCGCACGCCGCGAGTTCACCGGGCGGAACGACTGGCACCGGGAGCTGCACCTGCCGGGCCGGGACCCTTCTGTGGACCGCATTCTTCTGGACATGACCCAGCGCGATACCCAGAACCGCTCTGCCAAATTCGCCCGCACCCTGATCGGAGAGATCGAGGGCAGTCAGCATCCGCTGCTGCGCCGCAGCCACCGAGACGCCGGCCTGGCCGTGCTTCTGGCCCCCGACGTGCCGGCGGTGTTGCTGGAAATGGGGTTCATCACCAATCCCGAGGACGAGCGGGCTCTGACGGATGAACGCTATCGCCGCCGGCTGATGCGCGCTGTCGTCTCGGGCATCGACATCTATTTCCGCGATTTGGATGCCTCCGTCATGATGGCGGGCCTGCCGGCGGCGGGCGGGACGCACTAACCCTTTGCGCCGGGGCCGACGCGAGCTAAACCCTGTTGTGGGTGTCCGTCGGAGTTCGTGGTGAAGATAGCCGAGCGTTGGTTCGTGATGGCCGGGATCGGCCTGCTGGGGGCAATCGCCCTGGCAGGCGTGATCGTGGCGATCTATGCAGCGTGGCTGTTCCACGATCTGCCCGATGCCGGAGAACTGGCCGATTATCGCCCGCCGACGGCCACGCGGGTCTATGCCGGAGACGGCACTCTGATCGGCGAGTTCTCGGACGAGCGACGCCTTTACGTCACCTACGATCAGATTCCGGCGACGGTGGTTCAGGCCTTCCTGGCGGCGGAAGACCGGAACTTCTTCCGGCATGGCGGGATCGATGTGTCCGGCCTGGGCCGGGCGATGTTCAAGAACCTGTTCAACGTCGTGTCTGGACGCCGCCTCGAAGGTGGCTCCACCATCACGCAGCAGGTCGCCAAGAACGTCCTGTTGACCAGCGAATCCAGCATCAACCGAAAGCTGAAAGAGGCGATCCTCTCCAGCCGGCTGGAAGCGACCCTGTCCAAGGAACAGATTCTCGAGCTTTATCTGAACGAGATTTATCTGGGCTACCGCTCCTATGGGGTGGCTTCGGCGGCCTATAACTATTTCGGCAAGTCCCTGGGTCAGTTGACGGCGGATGAGGCCGCCTTTCTTGCAGCCCTGCCGAAGGGCCCGACCAACTATCATCCCAAGCGCTTCCCCGGCGAGGCCAAGGGCCGCCGCGACTGGGTGCTGGGTGAAATGGCCGAGAACGGCTGGCTGACCGATGCACAGAGGGACGCCGCGCGTGCCCGGCCCCTGGTGACCCAGGATGCGCCACGCCGCGCCGCCTATCAGGATGCCGACTTCTTCGTCGAAGAGGCTCGCCGCCAGACCATCGACCGGTTCGGCCGCGAGGTGGTTCAGGGGGGCGGGCTCTATGTCCGCACCACGCTGGATCCGGCGCTGCAGTCCGCCGCGCGCGGGGCACTGATGAAGGGGCTGGAAAACTATGACCGCCGCCATGGCTGGCGCGGCCCCTGGGGCACCACCGATTTTGCCGAAGGCTGGCAGGCCGAAGCGGCCAAGAAGACGACTCCGCCAGAACGTCGAGCCTGGCAGGCCGCCGCAGTCGAGAGCGTCAGCGGCAATGCCGTGCGCATCCGCACCGCCCGCGATGACCGTACCGGTACCCTGGTCACAGCCGATGCGGCCTGGGCCAATGCCAACCGGCAGCTTCGTCGGGGCGATCTGATCTTCGTTGAACCGACCAGCGAGACCGGCTCGACCTTCGCTCTCAAGCAGGTGCCGGCCGTGAACGGTGCCCTGGTCGCCATCGATCCGCAGACAGGGCGCGTCCTGGCCATGGTCGGGGGCTATTCCTATGCCCTGTCCAGCTTCAATCGCGCGACCCAGGCGCAGCGCCAGCCGGGGTCCGCCTTCAAGCCCTTCGTCTATGCGGCGGCGTTGGAGGGGAACTATACCCCCGCCTCAATCGTGCTGGACGCCCCGATCAGCTTTGCCGGAGGCGCGAACGGCGAGCGCTGGACGCCCGAGAACTACAGTCGCGAATACTATGGGCCGCAGAGCCTGCGCCGAGGGCTGGAGCTGTCCCGCAACGTCATGACCGTGCGCCTGGCCCAGGACGTCGGCATGCGAAAGATCGTCGACCTGTCCGAACAGATGGGCGTGGCCGACGACATGGCCCCCAATCTGTCCGTGTCGCTGGGCGCGGGGGAAACGACGCCGTATCGCCTGACGGCAGCCTATGCCGCCTTCGTAAACGGTGGTCGTCGCATCGACCCCTATTTCATCGATATGGTTCAGGACCGAAACGGCGAGGTTCTTTATCGCGCCGACGGCCGGGACTGCCGGGACTGCGACAGGGTCTTCTCCGGCCAGGCATCGCCGCGCCTCACTCCGCCTGGCAAACAGGTGATCGACCCGATCACGGCCTATCAGATCAGTTCGATGCTGGAGGGTGTGGTTCAGCGTGGCACCGCAGCCAGCGCGCGGAGCCTGGGCCGATGGGTCGGCGGCAAGACCGGCACGACCAACGAATATCGCTCGGCCTGGTTTGTCGGATTCACCACCGATATCGTGGTCGGGGTCTTCATCGGCTTCGATGACAACCGCCCTCTGGGATCGGGCGAGACGGGGGCGACCGGACCGGTTCCCATCTTCACAGAGTTCATGCAGACGGCACTCAAGACCCGGCCGGCCCGACCCTTCGTGCGCCCGCGCAATGCGGTCTTCCGCAACATCAACGGCATCGAGGAGGCCTTCCGTCCCGGCACCGAGCGTCGCCGCGAGGAAGAGGCGCCCCGGCCCATCGATATTCCGATCGGTCCGCAAAAGTATGAGGACGTCGTGCGTCGCGAACGCGAAGAGCAGACCCGCCAGGAAACGACTCCCAGCGTGCCGGCCACTCCGCCTCCGCCCAAGCGCGAACCCGCCGAAGATCTCAGCGGCCTTTATTAAACGCGCGCCTGCGCTTCCCCTCGGCCGCGACTGCCTCTATGTCCGGCCTCCCTTTTTGTATCGCAGGAGTTTGCGATGAGACCGGATGTCGAGGCCATGAAGGCCGACATCGAGCAGAGCGTCGCTCTGCTCAGGAGGCGTCTTTGACTGGGATGTCGCGCTTCGAAAACTGGATGAACTGAACGCTCGGGTCGAGGACCCCACCTTGTGGGACGATGCCGAGAAGGCTCAGGCCGTGACCCGCGAACGCTCGCGTCTCCAGGCCCAGATCGATGCCGTCCGCGAGATGGAGCAGGGTCTTGAAGACGGCGTGATGCTGGCCGACATGGCCGATGAAGAAGGCGACGAGGCTGCGCTGGAAGATGCCCGCACCAGCCTCAAGGCCATCAAGGAACGCGCGGCCCGAGCCGAGCTGGAGGCGCTGTTGTCCGGCGAGGCCGACGGCAATGACGCCTATCTGGAGGTCAACTCCGGGGCCGGCGGCACAGAGTCCAACGACTGGGCCAGCATGCTGTTGCGGATGTATTCCCGCTGGGCGCGGGCCCACGGCTATGAGGTCGAGATCGAGGCGGAAGAAGCTGGTGAACAGGCCGGCATCAAATCGGCCACGATCCTGATCTCGGGTCCCAATGCCTATGGCTGGCTGAAGTCGGAATCGGGCGTGCACCGCCTGGTTCGCATCAGTCCCTATGACGCGGCGGCGAAGCGGCACACCTCGTTTGCTTCGGTTGGCGTCTCGCCAGTCGTCGACGACACGATCGAAATCGACATCAATCCGTCCGACGTGCGTACCGATACCTATCGGGCATCTGGTGCAGGCGGTCAGCACATCAACAAGACTGACTCGGCGGTTCGTCTGACCCACGTTCCGACCAACACTGTGGTCGCCTGCCAGGCGGGGCGGTCACAGCATCAGAACCGTGAACAGGCGTGGAAGATGCTGCGCGCGCGGCTGTACGAGCTGGAACTGCAGAAGCGCGAGGCCGCAGCCCAGGCTCTGGCCGACGCCAAGACCGATATCGGCTGGGGTCACCAGATCCGGTCCTACGTCCTGCAACCGTATCAGATGGTGAAGGACCTGCGCACCAATGTGGAGACGTCCGACACCTCCGGTGTTCTGGATGGCGACCTGGATGCCTTCATGGGGGCCGCCCTGGCCGCTCGCGTCGGCGAGACGCGCGGCTCGACCGTCGATTGATCGCGAAATCTCCCTCCCCCGGCGGGGGAGGGAGAAGGCTGGATCAGACCGCGGGCTTCATGTCGATGATGTGGGGTGCCGGCTCAGGCGCAGCCACGGGCTGGGGGGCAGAGGGGCGCGGCGCATCGCGGCGTCCCTGGATGCATCGTCCCTGGAAGTAGGCACCGACATCGATCGACAGCTGTTCGGCCGTGATGTCGCCGTCGACATAGGCGGTCGACACCAGCTTGACCTGCTTGCCGGTCACGGCACCGACGACACGGCCGCGTACTTCGATGTAGTCGGCGGTCACGCCGCCTTCGATCGCGCCGGTCTCTCCGACGATCAGGCGGCCGACGCGAACGTCACCCTTGATCTGGCCGTCGATCTGCAGATCGCCGCCGCCGCTCACATTGCCTTCGAACTGGAGATCGGACGACAGGGTCGACAGACCGCGCGGCGTAGCGACGGGGGCCGGGGCGGCGTGGCCCTGGGCCTGGGGCGCGCGAGCCTGGCCGGGCGAGGGGATGTCGGGCAGGGGCGGAATGACGGGGGCGGTATTGCGGGCGGGCTGCGGCTCGGGGGCTTTGGACTTATTGAACAAGATGGTCTCCAGCTCTCATGAAGCGGGCGGGGTTCTGAGGCCGGCCATTCAGCCAGACCTCGTAATGCAGATGGACGCCGGTCGAGCGTCCGGTGGTTCCCATTCCGCCTACCCTCTGACCCAGCGCGACGCGCTGGCCGGGTTGGACGGCCATGGAGTTCAGATGGGCGAAGCGCGTCTTGAAACCGCGCCCATGGTCTATCTCGACGACGTTTCCATACCCTGAACGCACGCCCACAAAAGAAACGACGCCTGGCGCAGTGGCATAGATGGGCGTGTTCAGCGGGCCGGCAAAGTCCTGGCCCTGATGTAGGGCCGGTCGACCGTTGAAGGGATCGAACCGCACGCCAAAGCCCGAGGTGGTGCGCGACGAGGTCGGCCTGTGGAACGGCAGGCCCTCGGCGGCATCTGCCAGCCCGCGCATATCGGACAGGTTGTCCGCCGCGTGCCGGATACGCACGGCAAAGGCCTCGTCCACGTCCAGAATGGCGGCCAGGGCCTTGGGATCGTCGGCCGTTACCAGGGGCCCGCCCAGGCCGGATCCCTGCGAGAGATAGGCCGAGGGGTTCAGGCCGGCCAGGCGGAAGGCCAGTCTGAGGCGTTCGGCCCGGGTTTGCGCCTCGGTGCCCGCGCGCGCAATCAGTCGCTCCTGGTCCAGGCGCACTGCGACGATGCGCGCAACCGGATTGTTGCTGGCTGGATCAAGGGGAGCGGCGGGCTTGAGGGCGGCTTCGGCCCCCTCTACGCCCTGGAACATGCCCATGACGGTGGTCAGGGCCGCGTGACGGCGCTCGACCATATGGGCCATTTCATCCAGTGATCCGGTGGTGGCCGTCATGCGCACGACGGCGGTGTCCAGGCGGGCCTGCAGATCGGCGTTGATACGTTCGGAGGCCGCGCGGGCCCGCATCACCGCCCCGTCCGCCTGGGCATGGGTGGCCAGGTCGAGGACGAAACCGCCCGAGGCGATCAAGGTCCATACTGCGAGGGCGGCCCCGACCCCCAAGCCCAGGATCTGCCGACCCGGTGTCAAAGCGACAGCGCGCACATCGTCGCCGCTGCGCAGATACAGATAGCGGGTCGGGAACCGGCGATCGAACCACGAGACCCTTGCGGGTCGTTCCGTTTCCAGTGTCGCCTGTTCGTCGGTCATACTCAACGCCCCCACGCTGGGGCGAAGTTATGCTATGACCTCCGGCGAAGGTTCAAGGCCGTTCACACAATCTTAACCATGATTGCCGTGATCCAAGCGAATAACAGCGGTCAACTAAGTAGATTCTCGCCTCACAGGCGTAAGAGCGAATCTGCTTGAGACGGCGACATAACTAAATGTCCGCTCGCGGACACTCTCAGCTGGATCGGAGCGACTGGATGGCCGCCAAAACTTCGGCGGCATGACCCTTGACTGAAACCTTGCGCCAGATGCGACGGATGATGCCGTCGGCGTCGATCAGCACCGTGGCCCGTTCGATGCCCATATAGGTCTTGCCGTACATGCTCTTTTCGACCCACAGGCCGTAGGCCTCGGTGACACCTGCCGTTTCGTCGGAGGCGAGGGTCACGGCCAGATCATATTTGGACTTGAACCGGTCCAGCTTCTTCACCGGGTCCTTGGACACGCCGATGACCGTCGCGCCTGCTGCCTCGAAGTCCGCAGCCAAGGCCGTAAAATCCTTGGCTTCGTTGGTGCAGCCGGGCGTATCCGCCTTCGGATAGAAATAGAGAACCACCGTCCGTCCCTTCAGACCGGCCAAGGTGACTTCGCCGCCGCCGTCGACGGGCAACGAAAACTCGGGTGCGCTCTGGCCTTCGGCAATCTGGGTCATAGGTCGTCTCCATCGATCCGCGCGCTGTGTGCGATCATCCGGCGGCGCCGTCCAGAGGACGCGGTGCCGCGATCTCCAGGGGGACTTGGGTTCCGCTCAGTCGTCCGCTCTGGCGCAGCCCTTCCCACAGGGCGATGCCGGCGGTGACCGACAGGTTCAGGGATCGCGTTTCGGGCCGGATCGGCACCACCACCCGCGCATCGGCGGCGGCGTGCACGAAGTCGGGGGCCCCGGCGTCCTCGGACCCGAACAGCAGGGTGTCGTCGGGCCTGAAGCGAAAATCGGCCAGCGACGTGGCGCCGCGCGTCGTGAACAACACCAACCGCCCCGGGGTGCTCACTGCATCGCGATCGCGCTGAAATGCGGCCCAGTCAGAATGCCGTGTCATATGACTCAAAGGCCCGTAATCCAGGGCTGCGCGCTTCATTGCCCGGTCGTCGAAGGCAAAGCCGGTGGGCTCAATCACATGCAGCGGAACCCCGAAACAGGCACTCAAGCGGATGCACGCACCCACGTTCTGGGGAATGGCTGGTTGAAAAAGCGCGAGACGCATTCTAAGGCCCTGCATACGCGCGGCCCGGGGGCTCGTCGCGGTTCGATTTGCGATCGTTTCTCAGCAGGCGTCTTACGCTTGCGTCGATGCGCCGCAAAGCCGGGCCGGGCCAGTTTGGACGGGTTCCGCTAAGAAATCATGCTGATCGACGGACGCAAGCCAGGCGTTCCGTGACGGCGTACCAGAGGTGAGACGTGACCGAATCGGTCGTGAATTCCGAAGACCCCCACGGCCACGGTGGCGATGATGCCACCCGCCGAGACTTCATTCATATCGCTGCGGGCGCAGCGGCGGTCGGCGCGGGGGCGATGATCGCCTGGCCGCTGATCAACCAGATGAATCCGGCTGCCGATACGCTGGCGCTGGCGTCCATCGAGTTCGATCTGTCCAAGGTCTCCGAGGGACAGCAGGTCGTCATTACCTGGCAGGGCAAGCCTGTCTTCGTGCGCTATCGCACCGCCAAGGAAGTCCAGGAGGCCGCCGCCACGCCGCTGAGCGACCTGAAGGATCCGCAGTCGGACGCCGATCGCGTGAAGGCCGGTCACCAGCAGTATCTGGTCGTGGTCGGGTCCTGCACCCACCTCGGCTGCATCCCGACCTTCGGGGCAGGAGACTACGGCGGCTGGTTCTGCCCCTGCCACGGCTCGCACTACGACACCTCGGGCCGCATCCGCAAAGGGCCGGCACCGACCAATCTGGTGGTGCCGACCTATGAATATGTGTCCGACACGCGCGTGAAGATCGGCTGACCATGAGCGACCACGAATCCACCTACGTTCCCAAGTCCGGCTTCGAGAAGTGGCTGGACACCCGGCTGCCGATCATCCGCTTTGGCGCGGACTACATGGCCCTGCCGACGCCGCGGAACCTGAACTACTGGTACACCTTCGGCGCGATCCTGATGGTGTGTCTGCTGACGCAGATCATCACCGGCATCGTGCTGGCCATGCACTATACGCCCAACACCAGCATGGCCTTCGCTTCGGTCGAGCGCATCATGCGTGACGTGAACGGCGGCTGGCTGATCCGGTACGTCCACGCCAACGGTGCGTCGATGTTCTTCATCGCCACCTACATTCACATGCTGCGGGGCCTTTATTACGGCTCGTACAAGGCACCGCGCGAGATGATCTGGATCATCGGCTGCGTGATCTTCTTCCTGCTGATCGCCACGGCCTTCCTCGGCTATGTGCTGCCCTGGGGCCAGATGTCCTTCTGGGGTGCTGAGGTTATCACCAATCTGATCGGGGCCATCCCGATGATCGGTGAGCCGATCCTGATCTGGCTGCGTGGCGGACCGTCGATCGACAATGCGACGCTGAACCGCTTCTTCTCGCTGCACTACCTGCTGCCCTTCGCCATCCTGGGCTGCGTGGTGCTCCACGTCTGGGCTCTGCATACCTCGGGCCAGAACAATCCGGTCGGCATCCTGATCCCCAAGGAGCGGACGACCAAGGATACCGTGCCCTTCCACCCGTACTACACGGTCAAGGACGGCTTCGCGATCATCCTGTTCCTGATGATGTTCGCCGCCTTCGTCTTCTTCATGCCCAACGCTCTGGGTCATGCCGACAACTACATTCCCGCAAACCCGCTCCAGACGCCGCCGCACATCGTGCCCGAATGGTATCTGCTGCCCTTCTACGCGATCCTGCGGGCTGTGCCGGACAAGTTCGGTGGCGTGCTGGCGATGTTCGGCGCGATTGCCGTGCTGTTCATCCTGCCCTGGCTGGACACGTCCAAGGTCCGCTCCATGCGCTATCGCCCGACCATGAAGGTCTTCTTCCTGATCTTCGTCTTCGTGGCCTTCGTCCTGGGCTGGTGCGGCGGTCAGCTGCCCGACGCCCCGGTCGTTCCCGGCATGGCCAGCTTCGTTCTGTTCGACGGTGAACTGAACAGCTTCCTGTGGCTGACCCGTCTGGCGACCGCCTACTACTTCGCCTTCTTCCTCATCATCATGCCGGTGGTGGGCCTGCGAGAGACCCCCTTGCCGATCCCGGCCTCGATTTCCGAGCCCGTACTGACCGGCGGTGGGGCTATGGCGGCTGCTGTGCCGGCCTCGCCCGAGAAGAAGGGCTGATCGCGATGACCCCCATCTGGAACACCGCCTTGACCCGCCTGAACCGTCTCGCCGCCGTCGCCGTCGTCGCCACCATGGCCACGATGTCGGTCTCAGCCCCCGCCATGGCCGAGGGTGAAGCCAAGCACCCGCGCAAGGCCGGCTTCTCATTCGAGGGACCGTTCGGGACCTTTGACCAGGGCCAGCTGCAGCGTGGCTACAAGGTCTATCGCGAAGTCTGCGCGGCCTGCCACGGCATGGACATGCTGTCCTTCCGCACCCTCGGCGAGCGCAGCGGCCCCTTCTGGGACCCGCACGCCCCCAACGCGGCCGAGAACCGCTTCGTCAAGGCTCTGGCAGCCGAGATCGAGGTTGCGGATATCGACACCGAGACCGGTGAGCCGATCCGCCGTCCCGCAACGCCGGCCGACCGCTTCCCGAACCCGTATCCCAACGCGACCGCCGCTGCGGCTGCGAACGGTGGGGCGGTGCCGCCGGACCTGTCGGTGATGGCCAAGGCCCGTCACGACGGGGCGAACTACATCTATTCGCTGCTGTCGGGTTATGTCGCTCCGCCGGCCGGGCTGCAGATCCGCCCGGGTCAGTATTACAACCCTTATATGGCCGGGGATCTGACCCCGTTCTGGACGGGCGATCCCGAAAAGGTCCCGTACGGCGGCTTCATCGCCATGCCGAACCCGCTGCGGCCCGATCAGGTCACCTATGACGACGGCACGGCCCAGACGGTCGATCAGTATGCCAAGGACGTCGCCGCGTTCATTGCCTGGGCCTCGGAGCCCAAGGCGACGGAACGCAAGCAGGCCGGCCTGGGCGTGATGATCTTCCTGGCTCTGTTCGCAGGCCTGACCTACGCCAGCTATCGCCGGATCTGGAAAGGCGTCGCCCACTAAGCGAGCTGCCGCCTCCTAAGACCAAACCCGCCGGGTCCGCCCGGCGGGTTTTTTCGTTGTTGCGCGACCGGTCGACAGTCCGTGCCGGTCCCTTTAGGCTTTGCTGCATCAATCCGTAGTCGAGGCCTGTTTTTGATGCGTTTGTTTCGAACCCTTTCGCTGCTGGCTGCCGGAGCGGCGCTGTCGGCGTGCTCGACCCTTGGTGCAGAGGCGCCGCCTGCGGCTTCGCCGGCTCCGATGTTCGAGGCACAGCGCCTGTCAGACCACACGCGCATCCTGTCGGACGACAGTTTCGAAGGGCGCGGCATCGCCACCCCGGCCGAGGATCGCGTCATCCGCTATCTGAGCGAGCAGTTCGCTGCCGCGGGCTTTGAGCCGGGCGGCGATAACGGGGGCTGGACCCAGGCTGTGACGCTGAACCGGTTCACCGCCTCGAACGTTCGCGCCCAGTTCACGGCAGGCGGCGAGACCATACCCGTGACCCATGGCCAGCAGATCGTCGTGTCGACGCGCCTGCCTGGCGACCATGTCATGCTGATGGACGCGCCCCTGGTCTTCGTCGGCTACGGCACGACTGCGCCGGAGCGCAACTGGGACGACTTCAAGGACGTGGACGTGCGCGGCAAGATCATCGTCGTGCTGGTCAATGACGCCGACTTCGAACAGCCCGAGCTGAACACCTTCAATGGCCGGGCGATGACCTACTATGGTCGTTGGACCTACAAGTACGAAGAGGCGGCGCGCCGTGGTGCGGCGGGCGTCATCATCGTTCATGAGACGGCCCCCGCCTCCTATGGCTGGGCGACTGTGACGAACTCCTGGTCGGGCCCGCAGTTCGATATCGTGCGGGCCAACGCCGCCGCCGAACGTGTGCCGATGGAGGCCTGGGTTCAGCGCGACGTGGCCGTTGACCTCTTCACCCGCGCGGGCCTGGATTTCGAGGCCCAGAAGGTTGCCGCGCGCAGCCGCGACTTCCGCCCGGTCGAGCTGACCGGCGTCGAGTTCGACGGCATGTTCGATGTTGCGACCACCCAGGTGACCACGAACAACATTGTCGCCCGCCTGCCGGGCACGACCCACCCGGACGAAACCATCCTGTACACCGGCCACTGGGACCACATCGGCGTCGGCGCCGCCAATGCCGAGGGCGATGCCATCTTCAACGGCGCGGTCGACAATGCCTCGGGCATCGCCGGTCTGCTGGAACTGGCGCGGGTGTTCGGTGCCGGCGAGCGGCCAGAGCGCTCGATTGTCATCATCGGCTTCACCGCTGAAGAAAGCGGGCTTCTGGGCTCGGAGTTCTATGCGGCTAACCCGCTGTATCCGCTGGAAACGACTGTGGCCGGCTTCAATCTGGACGCGATGAACGTCTATGGCCGCCTCAGCCGCCTGGGCATCACCGGCTATGGCCAGTCGGTGCTGGATGAGCAGCTCGAGGCCTATGCTTCCGCGCAGGGCCGGTCGATCCAGCCGGACACGAACAATGCGGCCGGCACCTATTTCCGGTCCGACCATTTCCCGCTGGCCAAGCGCGGCGTGCCCATGGCCTATCCCAAGGGGGCGGGTGATTTCCGGGATGAGCCGATCGCTGCCCGTATCGCCGCTCGCGACGACTATGGTGCCAACCGCTATCACCAGTCCAACGACGAGTGGTTCCCCGAAATGGACTTCTCGGGGGCGGCCGAAGATCTGGCCGTCGTCTATGGGGTCGGGCTGGACCTGGCCAACAGCCGGGACTGGCCGGAGTGGAAGCCGGGCTCCGAGTTCGGTCCGGTGCGCGAGGCCAGCGAGGCTTCGCGTCGCTGATCGGCACTGATGACGAAACCTTGAGGGGGCGCGTCTCGTGCGCGCCCCTAGACTGAGTGCACTTCAATAAGGGCGGCAGGAGACCCCATGTTGCGTTCCATGATGGCCGGGGTGGCCACCGCCGCGATCTTGCTGATCGCTGGGCCGGTTCTGGCCCAGGATATCTCAGCCCAGCGCCTGTCCGACCATATCCGTGTCCTGGCCGACGACAGCTTCCAGGGACGCGTGCCGGGCGAGATCGGCCAGGAACTGACGCTGGACTATCTGCAGGCTCAGTACGAAGCCATGGGACTGGAGCCCGGCGGACCGAACGGTGAGTGGCGTCAGCCCGTCACCGTGATCCGCAGCCGCCCGGCGCGGCCTGCGACGGCCAGCTGGACCGGCCCGGACGGCACGCGCCGCGATCTGACTGCGGCCGACATCCTGGTTCGAGCGACCAATGACGACGGTCTGGCCAGCATCACCGGTGCCGGCATCGTGTTCGCGGGCTTCGGCATCGTCGCGCCAGAGCGAAACTGGGACGACTATGGCGACATCGATGTCACCGGCAAGATCGTGGTGGTCTTGGGCGGAGAGCCTGCCGGTGACCTGTTCCGTGGGGACTTCGATACGCTCTACAGCTCCGATGGCTACAAGACGCAGGAGGCATTGCGTCGTGGAGCGGTGGGCATTCTGACCCTGACGGGCGGCGCGCGCGGCAGCGGGGAATGGAACCAGTGGAACCGCTTCTTCAACCGACCGACCATGACCGTGCCGGGCCTCGACCCGATCCCGGTAACCGGGGCCGTGCCGCAGGATCTGGCCATGGAATGGGGCGCGGCCGCCGGTGTCGATCACGTGCTGATGGCGACCGTCGAGACCGGCAGCTTCAAGGCTGTCGAACTGTCGGGCGTCACCCTCAGCGTCGACGCGGCCGAGACGCGCGAAACCATCCAGACCTATAATCTGCTGGCCAAGAAGACCGGTACGGAGCGTCCGAACGAGGTCATCATCTTTTCGGCCCACTGGGACCATGTCGGCGTCGCGGGACCCGATGCCTCGGGGGACACCATCTTCAACGGGGCATGGGACAATGCCTCGGGCACCGCAGGCATTCTGGAGATCGCGCGCAGTTTTGCCGAGGCGCCGGCGAATGAGCGCACCGTGGTGTTTGCCCATATGGCGGCCGAGGAGATGGGCCTGCTGGGGGCCTATGCCTACAGCATCGACCCGGTCTATCCGCTGGAAACCACGGTGGCGGACCTGAACATCGACATGCTGCCGCTCAGCGACCCGACCCGCGACATCGCCATCTTCGGCTATGGCCAGAACACGCTGGAAGATGATCTGGCTGCGCTGGCGGCAGCGGAAGGCCGCTATGTCACCGACGACCGCGAGCCGGAGCAGGGCTATTATTTCCGCTCCGACCATTTTCCCTTCGCCCGCGCCGGCGTTCCGGCCCTGATGCCCTGGCACGGGGTTGATCTGGACGAGGGCGGCACGGCGGTCGGCCTGCCGGAATATCGGGCCCTGTTCGGGCGCGATTATCACAAGCGCAGCGATGAATGGCGGCCCGACCTGAAGCTGGGTTCGGCGGTCGAGAACCTGACCCTGATGTACCGGTTGGCTCTGGACCTGGCCAACAGCGACCACTGGCCTTCGTGGAAGGCCGATTCCGAGTTCGCCGCCACGCGTGCTGCCAGCGATTCCGCTCGCCAATAAGCGTCGTCACGATTTCCGGCGGCCACTGGCGAAACGGGCAGGGCAGGCGCATCTTCCTGATCGAGACACGCGAACAGGAGAATACCATATGCGTCGCACCGTCCTGACCGCCGCCATCGCCCCGCTCGGCCTGGCCGTTATCCTGGCCACAGCCGCCCAGTCGCCCGCTCTGGCCCAGACAGTTACCGTCGCCATCGGCGGCGAGCTGCAGGACAAGGTCCAGGAGTTGGGTGAGCGGGAGGTTCGTGATCAGGCCGATCGTCTGGGCGAGGTCGTCACCCGCGTCCTGGCCCGCGAGGGGAGCCTGGAAGGGGCCCGTGTCGAGCTGGTCCTGACCGACCTGAAGCCGAACCGGCCCACCTTCCAGCAACTGGGCGACACGCCCGGCCTGGACGGCATCCGCAGCATCAGCATCGGGGGGGCCGCAATCGAGGGTGAGATCCTGCTGGCCGATGGCACGCGCCAGCCGGTCCGCTACGACTGGTACAGCAGCAGCCTGGAAGAGGTTCGGGGCTTTGGCACCTGGCAGGACGCCGACCGCGCCTTCAGCCGGTTTGCCAACAACCTGGTCGCCGGGCGCTACGTCAGCCGCTGAGACTGATCGTCGACTTGTGTCGCTTCGTCGCTGTGGCGTTGCCGCCGATTGCTCGCTAAGGCCACGGTGATGACCCGTCCGCAGGCCGAATCCTGGTCGACAGCACGGTCGCTGGCGTTCCTCGCCGCGATCTTTGCGATCGTGCTCGGCACCCTGATGCCGTTCGCGGCCATGGCGGCGGTCGTGCCGGGCCAGACCCTGGTCATCTGCTCGACCGAAGGCCCGCGCACGATCCAGTCGCGCATCGACGGCGATCAGGACCACCACGTCGTCGCCGATGCCAAATGCGCTGCCTGCGTCACGCCGGTGGTGGCCGACCTGCCGCCTCCGCCAAGACTTCAGACCGTTCGCATCGCCGCACCGATTCCGCAGAGTGCCTTCGTCCCTCGCGACATCGCCGTTCCACCACCGGCCCGGGCCCCGCCACGCCCGTGGTCCACTGCACCCCCTCTCGCCTGAACCGACACTGATCTCGCCCGCGCGCGGCCGCTGACGGCTGCGCGCCGCCTATCGTCTGTTCAGGATATCTCTTCTCATGTCTTTCAAGACCACCGCGGCGCCCCTGGCGCTGCTTGCCGCCGTCTATGGCGCACCCGCCTTCGCCCAGGACCCAGGCCCTGCCACCTCCGTCGACGAGATCATCGTCACGGGGGCGCGCAATCCCGAAGACCCGCCTGTCGTGGCCGAGGCGCGCCGCCGCCTGTCCCGCACGCCCGGTTCCGTTGCCGTCGTCTCAGCCGAAAGCCTCGAAGACCGCTTCGCGCCCAACATCGCCGATGTCCTGCGAGACGTGCCCGGCGTCTATGCTCAGAAAAAGTGGGGCGGTGACGTCCGCATCGCGATCCGTGGTTCAGGCATAGGCAATGCCAACCATCTGCGCGGCCTGTTCGTGTCGCAGGACGGTATTCCCTTCAATGAGGCCGACGGGTTCGGCGATGTGCAGATGGTCGACCCCCTGCTGGCCCGCTACACAGAGGTCTATAAGGGCGGCAATGCACTGCGCTTCGGCGGCGCTCTTCTGGGCGGGGCGATCAATCTGGTCACGCCCAATGGGCGAACTTCGGGCGAGACGGCCAGCCTGCGCGCGGACATCGGTTCGTGGCAAACGGCGCGCCTGCATGCCGAAATCTCTGGCGTTAGCGGCGACTGGGACGGCTTCCTGGGCGTTACCGGAGCCACAGCCGAGGGCTGGCGGCAGAATTCCGAGGGGCAGCAGCAGTACATCACTGCCAACATCGGCCGCAGTCTGGGCGAGGACCGCGAGGTCCGTCTGATCGTTCAGGGTGCCTATATCCATCAGGACATTCCTGGCTCCCTGACCCTGACCCAGGCTCTGACCGACCCCGAGACTGCGGCCCCGGCCAATGTCGCCAATGCCTA
Organism: Brevundimonas vitisensis; assembly: GCF_016656965.1. Classification (NCBI taxonomy): domain Bacteria; kingdom Pseudomonadati; phylum Pseudomonadota; class Alphaproteobacteria; order Caulobacterales; family Caulobacteraceae; genus Brevundimonas; species Brevundimonas vitis. The sequence continues at coordinate 664,570 of NZ_CP067977.1, read as the reverse complement.
TCAGCGGGACTACGCCTCGGTGCGGACCACGGTGTCGACACGCTGGCGTCTGTCGCCGGGTCTGATCTTCGAAGGGGCCGTCTATGGCACCTGGAAGGACCTGCATCACCCGATCTTCCAGGTCATTGATCAGCAGAGCCGCAACTATGGGGCCTTTGGCCGTTTCGACTGGGAGGGGCAGCTGTTCGGCCTACGGGCTGATGCCTTCGGCGGCGTCTGGTATCGTGCAGGCGACCTGGACGCCCAGCAGTTCGTCAACGTCGCTGGCTCAAGCGGGGCTCTCCGTGCCAAGGCGCGTCAGAACGCCCAGGCACTGGACGTCTTTGCCGAGGGCCGATTGTTCGTCACCGACAGTGTTGCCCTGGTGGCTGGCGGGGCCTGGGGCCGGGCCGAGCGCGACTATCAGAGCTTTGCCGTGCCCGGTGTCGCCACCACCTTCAACCTGGCGACCGGCAAGGACTACGACTGGTTCGCGCCACGTCTAGGTATCCTGTGGGAAGGCCCGACGGGGGCGCAGGCCTATGCCAATGTGACCCGCTCGATCGAGCCGCCGAACTTCAGCTCGCTGTCGCCCACGATCGGCGGCTTTGCCCCGATCGAGGCCCAGGAAGCCTGGACCTGGGAGGCGGGCGTTCGTGGCCGCAATGATCGCTTCACCTGGGACGTGGCGGTCTATCGGGCTGAGCTGGACAATGAGCTGCTCAACTTCATCGTCAATCCGGCGCTGGGTATTCCAGCGGCGACCTTCAACGCCGGTCCGACGGTCCACCAGGGGATCGAGGCCGGTCTGGACTGGCGCTTTGCCCAGGACTTCGTCGGCGGAAACTGGCGTCTTCGCCAGACCTATACGCTGTCGGACTTCTTCTTCGAGGGTGATCCTGCCTATGGCGACAACGACCTGCCGCTGGTGCCGCCGCACCTCTACAGGGCCGAGCTGCGCTATGATCACCCCGGCGGCTGGTTCATTGCCCCGTCCGTGGAATGGTCGATCAGCGATGCCTGGGTCGACTATGCCAACACCTTGAAGTCGCCGTCCTATGCGGTGGCGTCGCTCAACCTGGGTTGGTCAGTCAATGATCAGGTCAGCCTGTTCGCCGATGCCCGCAACCTGTTCGACGAGCGCTATATCTCGAACTTCGGCGCTGTGACCGATGCCCGCGTGGCCTCGACCGCCGTCTTCTGGCCGGGCGAGGGGCGTTCGGTGTTTGTCGGCCTGCGGCTGGCCTATTGATGGACTGAACCGGGGACGGTTCGCGCCGTCCCCGGTCGATCCGGGAAGATTCTGATGACCGAGACTACAGTCGTGCCCCAGTCGGGGGCCTACCGGGCGGTGTGGCGCTGGCATTTCTATGCCGGACTGCTGGTGATGCCCTTTCTGATGCTGATGGCCCTGACCGGCGGCATCTATCTGTTCAAGGACGAGATCGACGCGGCGCTGTGGCGCGACATGGCCCGTGTGGAGGCGAGGGCCGACAGGGCATCCCCGGACCGCTGGGTCGCGGCGGCCCAGGTCGCGGGCGGCGGCGAGGCCCGCAGCGTCCGCATTCCCGCCCGTCCCGACGAAGCCGTCAGGGTCGTCGTCAATCGACCGGATGGGCAAGGGCGTATCGTCTTCGTCGATCCCCACGACGCTCAGGTCACCGGGGTCACCGCCCAGAACGGCGTCAGCAAGACGGTCAAACGGCTGCACAGCCTGGACCTCTTCGGGCCCCTGATGAACCTGTGGGTCGAGGTCGTGGCGGGCTGGGCCATCATCCTGTTCGCCACCGGCATCTTCCTGTGGTGGCCGCGCGGGCGAAAGGTGGGCACCGTCACCATCAGGTCCAAGCCTGGTTCCGGCCGACCCTTCTGGCGAGACCTGCATGCGGTGACGGGCCTCTACACCGGCGTGATCGTCGTCTTTCTGGCGATGACCGGCATGCTGTGGTCGGCGGTCTGGGGCGATCAGTTCATGGGGGCGGTGCGCACCCATGGCCTGGGCCGTCCACCCGCTCCGGCTGCAGCCAACTGGCATCATGCCGAGCACGCCGACCGCCCTGTCGGCACCGGCTGGCTGATGGACGGCATGGTCACCACGACCGCACCGTCCGAGGACGGACGTCTGTCGCGCGTTGTCGCAACCGCGCGGCGCGAAGGGGTGATCGCCCCTTTTGTGGTGTCGATACCGGCGTCCGACGACCTGGCCTGGACCGCCGCGCGCGAGGTCCGACGGGTTGAGGATGGCCGCAGCCTCTATGTCGATGCCGCGACCGGCACCGTCCGCGCCGATGTCCGCTACGAACAGTTCGGGATCGGGGCCAAGGTGTTCGAATGGAGCATCTATGCCCACCAGGGTACTCAGTACGGCCAGATCAATCGCATAGTCATGCTGGCCGCCTGTATCGGCATCTGGCTGCTGTCGATCAGCGGCCTGATGATGTGGTGGAAGCGGCGACCGAAGGGGAGGCTGGCGGCACCCGTCGCCCCACCCGGGCCGCGCGTCCGTGCCGCAGTTCTGGGGATCGTGATCCCCCTTTGCATCCTCTATCCTTTGACCGGCCTCAGCCTGGCTGTCGCCGTCTTGCTTGATCGGACGGTCGGCGCGATCCGGCGGCGGGCCACGGCTCACTGAAAGACGAACCCATGAAGCGCATTCTTATCCCCGCGTCCCTCGCGCTCTTGCTCACGGCCTGTGGTCAGCAGCCGGCAGAGGGCGAACTGAGCGTCGTCTCTGCCGCCGACGCCGTCTGTCGTCCGACCCCCAACGGTCGGCAGGCGACCGGGTGCTACCTGACCCTGACCGCCAGTCGCGATGACCGGCTGGTGTCCGTGACCAGCCCCGTCAGCGGTCTGGCACAGGTCCATGAGATGAAGGTCGAGAGCAATATGATGATGATGCGGGAGCTCACGGACGGGCTGCCCCTGCCGGCGGGCTCAGCGGTCGCCCTGGCTCCGGGCGGCAATCACATCATGCTGATGGGTGTGGCCAACCCCCTGGTGGCCGGCGACACCGTGCCCCTGACCCTGACCTTTGCCAACGCTCGGCCGGTCGAGATCGTGGCCCGTGTGGGCCAGCCCGCCTTGGCCACAAGTGAACACAGCGGCGGCCACTGAAGCCTGGCCGCTCCTGAAACGTCGAGGCGAAAGCGGATCAACGCTTTCGCCAACGGCCACAGGACGTGCTAGGTCGCGCCCTCCCCAGATTGAGCGCCTCTCGCGCTTTTAGACAACGAAGTTTCCATGGCCCTGAAAGTCGCGATCGTCGGCCTGCCCAACGTTGGCAAGTCCACCCTGTTCAATGCCCTGACCAAGACGGCAGCGGCCCAGGCGGCCAACTATCCGTTCTGCACGATCGAGCCCAATACCGGCGATGTGGCGGTGCCCGAGCCGCGCCTGCCGGTGCTGGCGGCCATTGCGGGATCCAAGGAAATCATCCCGTCGCGGATCACCTTCGTCGACATCGCCGGCCTGGTGCGCGGGGCGTCGAAAGGCGAGGGGCTGGGCAATCAGTTTCTGGCCAACATCCGCGACTGCGATGCCGTCGCCTTCGTCGCCCGCTGTTTCGTGGACGATGACGTGACGCACGTCGAAGGCCGGGTCGATCCGATCAGCGACCTGGAGATTATCGAGACCGAGCTGATGCTGGCCGACCTCGAGAGCCTGGAGAAGCGGGTCGTCAACGTCGAGAAGAAGGCCAAGGGCGGCGACAAGGAAGCCCAGACCACGCTGCGCCTCATCAACATGGCGCTGGTGCCGCTGCGCGAAGGCAAGCCGGCCCGGGTGGTGGAAGTCAGCAAGGAGGACGAGAAGGCCTGGCATATGCTGCAGCTGCTGACGTCGCTTCCGGCCCTCTATGTCTGCAACGTCGATGAGGATTCGGCCGACAAGGGTAATGCCCTGTCCGACGCCGTGGCCGCGCGTGCCGCCCGCGAGAATGCCAAGTCGGTGGTCATCTCGGCCAAGATCGATTCAGAACTCGCGGTGCTGGATGAGGCCGAGCAGGCCGAGTTCCTGGAAAGCATGGGCATGGAAGAACCCGGCCTGAACCGCCTGATCCGCGAGGCCTATGCCCTGCTAGGGCTGCAGACCTATTTCACTGTGGGTCCCAAGGAGGCACGGGCGTGGACGATCCCGGTGGGGGCGACGGGCCCGCAGGCGGCCGGCGTCATCCATACGGACTTCGAAAAGGGCTTCATCCGCGCCGAAACCGTGGCCTATGACGACTATGTCGCCTTGAAGGGCGAAGCGGGCGCGCGCGAGGCGGGCAAGCTGCGGGCCGAAGGCAAGACCTATGTCGTCAAGGACGGCGACGTCATGCATTTCCTCTTCAACGGCTGAGGCTTACGGCACCGGAGACGTGGTCGCCGTATCGGCCAGGGTCGTGCACTTGGTCAGCTGCACCGTGGCGCTGTCCCGGTCCAGATAAGTCAGGTTCAGGGTCTGTCCCTCTACGGCCATTCGGACGCGCTCGGTCGTGGCCATACCTTCAGACTGACAACGCAGCGTCGCCTGATAGGCATCGGCGGTCTGGGTGACCTCGGCGATGTCGCAGCTGTTCTCGTAGCCGATGAACTGCGTCGGCGTGATCGTGATCGGCTGGGTGTCGCCATTGGTGTTGGGGCACCAGGCCACGTCGGCTGCCCATCGTCCGACGAAACTGGTCGGGCCGGCTCCGGGCATGGAGGCCGCGACGGAGGGCTCCTCTATGGGCGCAGGGACGGTCGCATCCGGTTCTGTGGTCGTCGGCTCGGCGTCCGGGCCGCAGGCCGCCAGCAGAAGGATCAGGGGGAGGGCGTGGTACGGTTTCATGTCGGGGCTCCAGTGGTCCACTGCATGGCAACGCCTTCGACGCCCGATAGTTCGGACCGCATCACTGGGTAAGGTCTGGCCTGGGCCAGCGGCTCCCACCTCTACCGGCGCACGAAACATGATCAGGATGTGAGTCGCGAGGTTATTTCTTGCTGCGTCCACTGATCGGGGCTTGACGTCGCAGCCGGTTTTGCCTCAAAGATTACTCACTCATCAAGACCGGCTGAGGGACTAGGCCCTTTGACGCCGGGGCAACCGACCAGGAACACACCCCGTTCTTGGAGATGGTGCCAACTCCTGCGGGGACCTCGGTCCGCGAGAGATGAGTGAAGGGCAGGCGCCCTCACGGGTGCCGTCACGCGCTTCACGGGTCTTTTGCGTCATCGGATTGTCGCGGCGAGTGCTCGGTGAGCGGGACCGAGCCAGACCGTGACGACGCCGCTGCTTTCCGAAACCCCACGACGGTCCGCCCGTCCTGAATCCAGCGTGCGTGACCTCGCCGTCGTGATTCCGGACGATTTCCGTCTGGTGTCGGGTGAACGACTGGCAGCGGTCCACATTCGGGCGCGTCTGATCGGACCGGCCGCGGGGCCCTTGGTCGTCGTGGGCGGAGGGATTTCGGCCGGACGCTGTCCTGATGTTACCGACGCCGGGTCGCCCGGCTGGTGGGCCTGGGCCGTCGGTGCGGCGGCCGTGGTCGACACCTCGCGCCTGCGCGTGCTCGCGCTCGATTGGCTGCCGGGCGGGGATCAGGACGAGATCGTCACTGTCACCCCAACCGATCAGGCCCGCCTGCTGGCCCTGGTGCTGGATGCGCTGGACGCCCCGGTCGTCGATGCCTTTGTGGGCGCCTCCTATGGGGGCTGCGTCGGCATGGCCTTTGCGCAAGCCTATCCAGAGCGGATCGAGCGACTGGTCGTCATTTCGGCGGCGCACCGGGCCCATCCCGCCGCGACCGCGTGGCGCGGGGTGCAAAGACGCATCCTCAGCCTGGGGTTGGCCTCCGGCCGCGCGGACGAAGCGGTTGCGCTGGCTCGCGAACTGGCCATGACCACCTATCGCACCGCCGAGGAATTCGACCTGCGCTTTGGTAGCGGAGAGGCTCCGGTCCAGGCGGGGGGCGACTATGCCGTTTGCGATTATCTGACGGACCGAGGCCGCGCCTATGTCGGTGCCACTTCGCCGCAGCGCTGGATCACCCTGTCGGATTCGCTGGATCGGCACCGTGTGGTCCCCGAGCAGATCCACTGTGCCCTGACCTTGGTGGGTTTCACCACAGACCGGCTTGTGCCCATCGAGGATATCCGGGCGCTGGCTCAGCGCGTGCCGAGTCTGGAGCGCCTGGTCGAGGCCACTTCGATCTTCGGTCACGACGCCTTTCTGAAAGAACGAGAGGTCGTCTGCGACGTCCTCGAAACCGCCCTTGCTCCCCTTTTTGTTGCCCGTCCGCAGGAGATCGCCGCGTGACCTGTCCCTCCGATGCCCATCCCTCGACCGTCTGTGCCCAGAAGGGCGTGAACGTCGATCCGGCCCATGGCTCGGTCATGCCGCCCCTCTATCTGTCGTCGAACTTCAGCTTCGATGGCCTGGATGGAAAGCGTCGCTATGACTACACCCGCTCGGGCAATCCGACCCGCGATGTGCTGGCCGAGACCCTGGCGGAACTGGAAGGCGGTGCCGGCTGCGTGGTCACAGCGACGGGTATGGCGGCGGTCGACCTGTCGCTCTCCTCGCTGGAGCCGGGTGACCTGCTGATTGCCCCGCACGACTGTTATGGCGGAACGCACCGTTTGCTGACCGCACGCGCGCGCCGGGGCCATTTCGAAGTGGCCTTCGTTGATCAGGGCGACCCCGCCGCCGTCGATCGGGCCATGGCGCTGAACCCCAAGCTGATCCTGATCGAAACGCCGTCCAATCCGCTGATGCGGGTGGTGGATATCCAGGACCTGTGCCGCCGGGCCCATGCCGTCGGGTGCAAGGCGGTGGTGGACAACACCTTCCTGTCACCGGCCCTGCAAAGGCCGATCAGCCTGGGTGCCGACTATGTGATTCACTCGACCACCAAATACATCAACGGCCATTCGGACGTGGTGGGTGGGGCGGTCATCTCGGCCGCCCAGGCGGATCATGAGCAGACGGCGTGGTGGGCCAATTGCCTGGGCGTAACCGGATCGCCCTTTGATGCCTATCTGACGCTGCGCGGCGTGCGGACGCTGTTTGCGCGGATCGAGCGCCAGCAGGCGACGGCCCAGCTTCTGGCCGAATGGCTGGACCGCCAGCCGGGCGTGGCGGTGGTCCACTATCCGGGCCTGAAGAGCCATCCGAACCACGACGTCGCGGCGCGGCAGCAGGCCGGATTCGGGGCCATGCTCAGCTTCGAACTGGCCGGCGGGCTGGAGGCGGTGAGAGCCTTTGTCGACGAGCTCAACGTCTTCACCCTAGCTGAGTCTCTGGGCGGCGTGGAAAGCCTGGTGGCGCATCCCGCTCTGATGACGCACGCTGCCATGGTGCCCGAGGCGCGTCGCGTGGCGGGCATCTCCGATGGCCTGCTGCGGCTGTCGATCGGGCTGGAGCATCTCGAGGACTTGCGGGCCGATCTGGTCCGGGCCCTGGCCGCCGTGCCGGTAGTCGAGGAAGTCGAGGCGGCCTGACCCTCAGCCAGGGATGCGGATCCGGGCTGACAGACCGCCCAGGTCGCTGCGATCCAGGGTGATGTCCCCGCCATGGCCCCGCGCCACGTCGCGGGCGATGGCCAGGCCCAGGCCGACGCCCTTGCGGTTCTGATTGCGCGCGGGGTCCAGCCGGGAGAAGGGCCGGAACGCCTCCTCGTGCAGGTCTTCGGCAATGCCGGGGCCGTCGTCCTCGACCACGATCTCCAGCCCGCCCGAGGGCAGGCGGCGTGCTGACAGCCGCACATGTTCACCGTGTGAGGCGGCATTGCCCGCAAGGTTGGCCAGAGCTCGCTTGAAAGCCAGGGGACGCAGCGATGCCGTCATATCGACCGGAACGTCGACCTGTGCCTCTGCCCCTGCGCGCCGAACATCATCCGCAGCCGTATTCAGAAGATCGCTGATCGACACCGATTGCGGGGCTTCGCCCGCCTCGCCGCGCGCGAAAGCCAGGTATTCATCGATCATATGCTCCATCTCATCCATGTCGCTCCGCATGGCAGCGGCCCGTTTGAACGGGGGAGCCAGGGCCAGCTCCAGCCTCAGGCGGGTGAGAGGGGTGCGCAGGTCGTGGCTGACGGAGGCCAGCAGTGCCGTGCGCTGGTCGATATGACGCTGGATCCGATCGCGCATTTCCATGAAGGCGGTGGCGGCGGCTCGGACCTCGCGCGCGCCATGGGGCTTGAACCTCTCCTGGGTTTCGCCCCGACCAAAGGCCTCGGCCGCTTCGGCCAGTCGCTCGATTGCCCGGACCTGATTGCGGATGAACAGGATCGCCACCCCCATCAGAAGAATGGTCGCGACCAGCAGCCAGACCACGAAGATATGGGCCTGGGTCGCCACGGCGCGTTCGCGTGGTGCGATGACACGCAGCACGCCCTGCGGCGTCTGGACCTGGATATCGACATAGGCTGGATAGCGCAGGGTATCGAACCAGAACGGCTGGTCCAGTCGGCTGGCCAAGGCCTGTTCCAGCACCCGGTCGACGACGCCAATCGGACCCCGGCGCTGTTCGCTTGGCAAGGTCCGGTCCTCCTGCAGCGCGATCGACAGTGACATGGTCCGTTCGGCGCGATCGGCAATGACCGCAAGGCTGTCGGGGGTCGGGTCGTCCAGATAGCTTTCCACCGCCCAGGCCACATCCCCAGCCAGTCCTTCGGACAGACGGGCCGTCACTGTCTGCCAATGTGCATCGAAGAAGGCCCAGGTGACCGCGACCTGCATGACCAGCACCGGCAGAACGATGATCAGCAGCGATCGCCCCCAAAGGGACGTCGGCAGTCGCCGTTTCAGCAGGCGTTTCCACAGGGCAGGGGAGATGAGGCGCACTTAAAGCCTCTCCCATCGGGGCGGATGGCATGGCGCATCCTGCGCCGTCCCGCAGGTGGCTGGCCGCGCGCAAAGCGTCTGGGGTCGGCCCACACCGCCGCCGCCTCGCGGTCCCCCTCTCGCAGGGGAGGAGGAATGGTCCCCCATCAGTCCGGGGCCAGCATGTAGCCGACGCCGCGCACAGTCTGCAGATAGCGAGGATTCTTGGGGTCGCTTTCCAGCTTGCGGCGCAGGCGGGTGACCTGAACATCGACGGCCCGCCCGGTGATGTCGGCCGTGTCGGGCGACAGGGCCATGCGTTCGACCGGGGCGTGGGCGTGAATGGCCAGGGTCTTCAGCAACTGCGCCTCGGCTTCGGTCAAGCGCTGAAGAAGGCCGTCGCGCGTCAGTTCCAGCCGTTCCATGTCGAAGATCGCCGAGCCCAGCTTGATCTCGCGGGGTGTCACGGGCTTGCCGCCCGTCCGGCGCAGGATGGCGTCGATCCTGAGGGCCAGCTCGCGCGGCTCGAACGGTTTTGACATATAGTCATCGGCACCACGCGACAGACCTTCGATCCGGTCGTTCGGTTCGCCACGCGCGGTCAGCAGCAGGACAGGCGTCTTGGACAGCTCCGCCTTGCCCCGCACCCAGGTGGTCAGGTCCAGACCGCTTTCGCCCGGCATCATGACGTCCAGCACCACAAGGTCGAACTCGATCAGCTCCATCAGGCGCCGCGCCGCCGTGGCGTGGGCGGCGCCGGTGACCCGATAACCTTCGCGAGCCAGGAATTCCTTGACCAGCTCACGGATCCGATCGTCATCGTCCACGACCAGAAGATGGCGGCCCACGCCGGGGCCGGCAATCGGTCCGGAACGACCCGAGGTGCGCGATTCAGGACCGCTCATGCGAGCGACTCGGGTGATGCCACGTTGACGGGGGCGTCAGGGGACGGTCTAAACCGGCAGACTTTGCGGGAGACGTTATTCAATGGCCTTCGTTCCTTTCGACGATCGTGACGGCTGGATCTGGATGGATGGCGTTTTCGTGCCCTGGCGCGACGCGAAAACGCACGTTCTGACCCATGCTCTGCACTATGGCTCGTCGGTGTTCGAGGGGGAGCGTATGTACGCTGGCGAAATCTTCAAGCTGACGCCGCACTCCGAGCGTCTGAAGCGGTCCGCCGAACTCCTTGATTTCGAGATACCCTATAGCGTGGCCGAGATCGACGCCGCCTGCAAGGAAACCTGCGCCAAGATGGGGCTGGACGACTGTTATGTGCGCCCGGTGGCCTATCGCGGGCCCGAGGCCGTCAGTGTCTCGGCCATTCACAACAAGACCCACCTGGCCATCGCCGTGTGGGACTGGCCGAGCTATTTCGATCCCGAGACCAAGGCCAAGGGCATCCGTCTGGAATGGGCCAAATGGCGCAGGCCCGACCCGGCGACCGCTCCCTCGGCGGCCAAGGCGGCGGGTCTGTACATGATCTGCACCATGTCCAAGACGGCGGCCGAGAAGCGCGGCTTCTCCGATGCGATGATGCTGGACTGGCGCGGCTATGTCGCCGAGGCGACCGGGGCCAACGTCTTCTTCGTGCAGGACGGCGTGCTGCACACGCCGCCGGTTGACGCCATCCTGGACGGCATCACCCGCCAGACCATCATCGAAATGGCCAAGGCCAAGGGGATCGAAGTCATCGTGCGCCATATCCGGCCAGAGGAACTGTCGGGCTTCACCGAATGCTTCCTGACCGGCACGGCGGCCGAGGTCACTCCCGTCAGCGAGATCGGCGAATACCGGTTCAAGCCGGGCGCGCTGAGCCTGGGTCTGATGGAGGACTATGGTCGGCTGGTGCGGCGTCTTTGACCCCTACCAGCGCAGGGCGAACCGGCCGATGAGGGCACCGATCAGCCCAGCGGCCAGCACACCCAAAGTGTACCAGACCGCGACGAAGGCGGCGGTCGCCTCCGGGCAATGAAGCCCATAGGCCGTCGCCGCGATGGCTCCGGTCAGAAAACCCAGGGCTCCCCCGGCCAGCACAGGCCGGGTAGGGGCCAGCTGGCGCGCGGACAGAAACACCAGCGGGGCCGCAAAGGCTGACACGATCAGGATGTTGATGGCGCAGACCTGCCAGGTGAAGCCCATCAGGTCGTCCATCCGCAAGTCAGCGGGCAGGCTGAGCAGCTCGATCACGCCGGCCAGGGCGGCGGCCCCCACAACGGCAGCCAGTGCCAGGCCCGAGCGACCGATCGTGGCCCCCGGTCGGCCCAGCCTCTGGACCAGCCAGGCCGAAGCCACGGCCAGCGACAGGGTGTAGAGTGCCTTCAGCCAGAAGGTCGCGCCCAAGGCCGCCTGGCCCAGATCGGGCCGGACACCCAACAGCAGGACGACGCCCGCCGCTGCGACGACGATGGCACCCATCAGGAACAGTTGGTTCAGCCGGGCCGGGCGCACCGGCTCCAGTCCGGCGGCCAGGGCCTGAATCAGGTCATCAGTCTTCATGGGCGGATACGCTGTTGGAGAGCGCCTTCATGCTGCGATGGACGCTGACCTTGGCCGCGCCCTCTGTGAAACCGTTGCGCGCGGCGGCCTCGGCCACGCTGAATCCGCCGATGCGGACATCCTCGACCAGCCGACGCTGACGCAAGGGAAGAATGGACAGGACCCGGGTCAGGTCGCGGCGGACCGCGCCATCCTCGACCGTGTGAGGGGCTAGGAACTCGGCCATGTCGTCCATCGGCACGGTGGCTCGGCGACCCTGGCGGCGCAGATGGTCGATCAGCTTGTAGCGCGCGATCGCATAGCACCAGGCGCTGAACGGCATGGTTCGATCAAAGGTCGCGCGCTTGGCGTGAATGGCGATCAACGTATCCTGCACCAGATCCTCGGCATCGGCCTCATGGCCTGACAGCCTGCGTTTGAAGAAGGCCGCCAGGGGCCCCCTGATGTCGGACAACAGGACGCGCCAAGCCGCCGCGTCGCCGTCCAGGCCGCGCATCATCAGCTGTTTCAGATGGGCTTCACGATCGACCACGCTGTCCCCCATACGCGCGCAATCCTGTGTGGGTTACATCGCACGGACCGATTGGCGGCGTCGTGTTTTTTTGTGTCCGCCACCGTAACCAGGCATCACCGATCGCCGAAGTCTCCTCTTGTCAGGCCACCCCCGGCCGTTTGACCCAGGAGAAGACCCATGAACCGTTTCTCGATCGCGACCGGCGTCGTCGCCCTGCTGGCACTGGGTGCCGGTGCCGCATCGGCCGCCGCGCCCGCCGCTGCCCAGGATGCCGAAAAGGAAAAATGCTACGGCGTCTCGCGCGCCGGTCAGAACGACTGTGCCGCCGGTCCGGGCACCACCTGCGCTGGCACCTCGACCCGCGACTGGCAGGGCAATGCCTGGAAGCTGGTGGCCAAGGGCACCTGCACGGACATCAACACCCCGGCCGGTCGTGGCTCGCTGACACCCATCGCGAACCGCTGATCCGGTCATGACGCCCCCACCGACCGCCGGACAAATCAAGTCAGGACATACTTCGGCAGGGCTGGGCCTGAAACCCCAGCACTATGCCCAAGCCCTGGCCTGTCCGGCGGTCGGCCCCCAATCCGGCCTGTGGTTCGAGGTTCACCCCGAGAACTACATGGTCGAAGGCGGCCCGCGCCTGGCCTGGCTGGACGCCATACGGGCCGAACGTCCCCTGTCCCTGCACGGGGTCGGGTTGTCCCTGGCCGGAGACGAGCGACCCGACCGCGAGCATCTGGCGCGGTTTCGGGCCCTGATCGACCGGTATCAGCCGTTTCTAGTGTCCGAACATCTGGCCTGGTCGCGGCGGGGCGGCGTCTATCATCCCGACCTGCTGCCCATTCCCCGAAGCGACGCCATGCTGGACCTGGTCTGCGATCATGTGGACGAGGCCCAGGAGGCGCTGGGGCGGTCATTGCTGATCGAGAACCCGACCGCCTATCTGGCCCTGAATGGCCACGACTGGGACGAGGTCGATTTCCTGACCGAGATCGCGCGGCGCACGGGGTGCGGCCTGCTGGTCGACGTCAACAATGTGCACGTCAGTGCCGCCAACATGGGGTTCGATGCTGCCGCCTGGATCGACGCCGTGCCAGGCGACCGCGTCGGAGAAATCCACGTGGCGGGGCACAGGCCCGATCCGATCCTGGGTCAGGCCCTGCTGATCGACAGTCATGACGCCCCGGTGTCCGAGGCCGTCTGGGCCCTGCATCGACGGCTGGTCGAGCGGATTGGGGCGCGGCCGACCCTGGTCGAGCGGGACGGCGACATTCCAGAGTTTGCCGAATTGCTGGCGGAACAGGCCCGCGCCGAACTGGTGCTGCGATCGCCTATGGAGCAGGCGGCATGAGCGGTTTCCATGCGGCGTTCGACCGGGCGCTGAAAGGCGATACCCAGGCGCTGATGCCCTGGCTGAACGGCAGCGACGCGGCTCTGGCCGTCTATCGCAACACCACGATCAAGGCGCGGATCGACGCGCTGGAGGCCAGCTTTCCGACCGTATCGGCGCTGGTCGGACCGGACTGGTTTCGGGCGGCGGCGGCGGCCTTCGCCTCTGATCATCCGGGCGAGGATCCGGCGATGGCGGCCTATGGAGCGGGCTTTGCCGACTGGCTGTCCCTTTTCGGGCCCGCACGAGAGCTGCCGTACCTTGGCCCCATGGCCCGGCTGGACCGGGCATGGACCGAGGCTCATCTGGCCGCCGATGCCCCGGTGCTGGATGCCGCGGGTGCTAGTGGACCCGCGGGTGCCGTGATGACGGGACGGCTGATGCCGCTGCATCCTTCGGTCCGGCTGTTCAGGTTCGACTGGACCGCACCGTCGCTATGGCTGGCCCACCGCTACCCCGAGACCGGAGGCGAAATGGTGTGGCAACCACAGGCGGAGGCCCTGCTGATCCACCGGCCCGCCGATACGGTCCTGTCGCGGCGGCTGACGCCGGTCGAGCATCGGTTCCTGAGCGCCTGCCGATCGGGCCGCACCCTCGGCGTCGCGGCGGTGGAGGCGCTCTCGCTGGATGCCCATGCCGACATTCCCACCCTTTTCACCGGCCTGCTGAACGCCGGTGTGTTTCTCAGCCCCAACGGAGCCTGACGCCATGAGCACCCTGATGGACCATCTCGCCGACAGCCGTTCCGGCGGGCTTCTGTCCAGACTGCATGCGGCCATGTCGAAACTGGTTCCGGAGCCTGCCTTGGCGGTGCTGATGCGACTGGGCATCGCCGCCCCCTTCCTGCTCTCGGGCCGGACCAAGGTGGAGGGGGTGCTGACGGTGACCGACACGACCTTCTATCTGTTTGCCGAGGAATACCGGGTGCCGCTCCTGCCGTCCGAACTGGCAGCCTATGCGGCGACCTATGCCGAACATCTGTTTCCGGTGCTGATCATCATCGGCCTGGGCACGCGGGTCTCGGCCGTGGCCTTGCTGGTCATGACGCTGGTGATCCAGCTGTTTGTGGTGCCGACCGGCTGGCCGACGCATCTCTTGTGGCTGGCGCCGCTGGTCTATCTGATTGGGCGCGGACCGGGTCCGTTCAGCCTGGACCGCCTGCTCAAGATCGACTGAGCCGGTCAGGCCGCGCCGGGTGGCTGACTGAAGGCCGCCACCTGTTCGACCGCCTCTGCCAGCCCCATCCGCTGGACCTCGACCCCCGGGGGCAGGCCGGCGAACAGGCGGGTGGGGCAGGCGGCGTCCAGCATCACGAACACACCCCGATCGTCGGCGCGGCGGATCAGGCGCCCGAAGGCCTGGCTGATGCGGCCGCGCGCCAGGGCATCGTCATAGGCCTTGCCGCCGAAGATCTCGCGGCGGGCCTTGTGCAACAGATCAGGGCGCGGCCAGGGGACGCGGTCGAAGACCAGCAGCCGCAGGGATCGACCAGGCACATCGACGCCGTCACGAACCGCATCGGTGCCCAGTAGGCAGCTGTCCTCCTCGGCGCGGAAGACATCGACCAGGGCCCCGACCTCCAACGGATCGACGTGCTGGGCATAGAGGGGCAGTCCCGCGCGGGCGAGTTCCGGCCCCGCCGCCTCATACACCGCCTTCAGCCGCCGAATGGCAGTGAACAGGCCCAGTGCCCCGCCGCCTGAGGCCAGGAACAGCTCGCGCATGGCCGCCGCCGTCTGGCGGGCATCGTCCTTGACGAGGTCATTGATGACGATAACGCGGGCATTGGACACATAGTCGAAGGGGCTCTCGACCTTCAGCGTCCGTGCCGGTTCGATCAGCCGGGACGAGCCGGATCGCATCCGCGCCAGGGCAAAGGGGTCGTCGGCGACCGGATCGGACAGGGTGGCCGAGGTCACGAGCACGCCATGGGCCGGCACGATGACCGCGGCCTCCAGCGGGACGGTCGGATCGATCCAGTGACGACGCAGGGCGACATCGTGAATGCGGCCAAAGGCGGCCTCGGCGCTCAGCCAGTCAACGAAGTCGGGGTCGCGCTCGGCCCCGGCATCCTCCAGCGCTGACAGCATGGCGCGCCAGCCGGGCAGGGTCATGCGCGCACGCCGGTCCAGACCGCGCAGCGCCCCCTCGATCCGGGCGCGGGCCGAGCCGTCCAGTTCGGCTGCCTCGTCGTCCAGTATGTCTTCCAGATGCCGCGACAGCGCCAGCAGGGGTGCCTCGATGGCGGCCAGGGCGGCGGCGGCGGCCCGGGCGGTCTCGGCCACCGGATCGGTCACAGGCTTGAGCGCGCATTCCATGCCGAACTCGCCGCCGCCCGCAGAATGCCCCTCGCTGGTGCGGGCACGCAGCTGGTCTAGGGCGGCGGCCAGAAAGGCCTCGATCGGGCCGATGGGATTGACCTCTCCCGAGGCCGGGGCGATGCGGCCCGACACCCCTTCACCCGGCAGGGCGGCCGCCGCGCGGATGGCGTCGGTCAGTGCCTTTCGTGCCGCGTCATTGTCGGCGCAGAGGTCGCCCAGCCTTTGCTCCAGGCCGCGCCCGCGACGACCACGACCTTCCGGTCCCCGGATCCAGCGCCGCAGCTCGGCTGCTTCCTGGCCAGAGAGACAGGCGGAAAAAGCGCTGTCGGCGGCATCGAACAGGTGGTGGCCCTCGTCGAAGACGATGCGCTTCAGGGCGGCGGTCTCTCCGTCCTGCTTCAGGCCGCGCGCCGAGCGGGCCCCGTCGAAGGCGGCCTGGGTCATGACCAGGGCATGGTTGGCCACGACCAGATCGGCCCGGCGGCTGGCGCGAATGGTCTTTTCCACGAAACAGGTGCGGTAATGGGGGCAGGCGGCGTGGACGCATTCCCCGCGCCGGTCGACCAGATTGGGCGCGCTGGCCTGCTGGGCCGCAGGCGTGGCGAACAGGCCGGGCAGCCAGCCGGGAAAGTCGCCGCCGGTCATGTCGCCGTCGCGGCTGTGCAGCGCCCAGCGCGCGGTCAGGGCCATGCCAACCAGGTCGCCCGTGCCCAGCTGGGCGGCCTGGACCATCTCCTGAAGGTTCAGCAGGCACAGATAGTTTTCACGCCCCTTTCGGACGACGGTCTTTTTGCGTCGCACCGCCTCGTCCGGCCAAACGGCCGTGCTTTCGCGGTCGATCTGGCGTTGCAGGGCACGCGTATAGGTCGAGACCCAGGCCGCGCCCTGGTTCCGCTCGGCCCACAGGGATGCGGCGGCCAGATAGCCCAGGGTCTTGCCCGTGCCGGTGCCCGCCTCGGCCAGCAGGACACGGGGGCGGCCCTCCTCGTTGCGCGGGGAAAAGGCAAAGGCGGCCTCGGCGGCATAGTCGGACTGGGTCGGGCGCGTCTCGTCCAGACCCGACGCCTGCAACAGCTTGGCCAGGCGGATGCGGGCGGATTCGGAATCGACGGGGGCAGAACCGGCCTCTCCGCGCGGGGCCTCGTCCTCCCACTCCTCCAGCCGTGCCCAGACATCAAGACCCGAGCTGCGGTATTGCCGGTCGCGCATCGGCTGGTTTTGCAGGGCCTGCGTCACCCGCTCTGCCCAGGCCCAGCCCGCGCGCGACAGGGTGGCGGCCAGGGCGAAGGCGTCCTCGCGGCCGGGATAGGCAGGTTCCGAAAGCTCTTTCAGCAGGATCAGGGCCGCATCGCGCAGGGCCTGCGCCTGGGCCTCGGCCCCCTTGGGTTCGCTCAGGCCCAGCGCCAGGGCCAGACCAGCGGGGGAGGGGGCACAGAATCGCGCGGGCCGGACGAAGGCGAACAGCTCCAGCACATCCAGCAGGTCAGCCGACCGGGACGGGGCCGCCAGACCCAGTCGCCGCGCGGTCAAACTGGCATGGGCGACCATGACCGGGCCGGTGGTGAACGACCCCTCCGCCGCCCCGCGCCCGATCCGCCGGGGCCCGTCGACATCACAGATCGCCCCCGCGCCGGGCGGGGTGGCCAAGGCGGGGGGGAGGTCGCGCCACAGGTCGGTGCCGGTGAGGGGACTGCTGGAGAGGACGGATTCGTCGGACACAGTCGATAGATAGCCATTCAATCGTCGAAACGGAACGAGAACATCTGGCGGCCATGGGCTGCCCGATCTATTTGTCATCCATGGACCCGACCCCGCCATCTCGGCCCTCGTCAAAAAAGCTCAGAATCTTTCTGATTGTGGCGGGTATGATCGCGGCGGCTGCGCTGCTTCTCGATTGGTGGGTGCGAAACAGCGAGTTCGTTGCGCAGGACGCTTGCCTCGATTCCGGGGGGCGTTGGAGCGCGGACGAAACATGCCAGTTCGAGCAACCGGCGGAGTGACTGCGCTCCCCCCTCTCTTCGCCGACTGGTTCGCGTCGCGCGGCTGGTCGCCCCGGCGGCATCAGCTGGAAATGATCGCGGCAGCGGAGGCCGGATCGCATGCACTGCTGGTCGCGCCGACGGGTGGGGGCAAGACCCTGGCGGGGTTCTTGCCCAGTCTGATCGATCTGGCGGAGCGTGGGCCGAGGCCTGAGCATGGGCCGGGGTCGGGGGTGCATACCCTCTATGTCTCGCCGCTGAAGGCGCTGACGACCGATGTCGAGCGCAACCTGATGACGCCGATCCGCGAGATCGGGCTGAACATCCATGTCGAGAGCCGGACCGGCGACACCAAGCAATCCAAGAAGCAGCGGCAGAGGGACTTTCCACCCGACATCCTGCTGACCACACCGGAACAGCTGGCGCTGTTCTGTGCCTGGGAAGGCGCGCGGGCCTGGTTCGCGGACCTGAAATGCGTGGTCATCGACGAGGTGCATGCGATCTGGAGCGGCAAGCGCGGCGATCTGCTGAACCTGGGCCTGGGGCGGTTGCAGAGTTTCGCACCGACCCTGCGCCGGGTGGCCCTGTCGGCGACGGTAGATGATCCGGAGATGATCGCGAGCTGGCTGGTGCCGGGGCCAAGGGTGGTTACCGGCGACCATGCGAACCATGGTGGAGGCGAGGCAGGCGTCGTGATCGTCCGGGGCGATCCGGGTGCGCCCCCAGTCATCGATGTTCTGGTCAGCGAGGGCCGCGTTCCTTGGGCCGGGCATACGGGCCAGCATGCGATGCCGGAGGTCTATGAGGCCATCCGGCGCTCGGGGATGACGCTGATCTTCGTCAATACCCGCTGGCAGGCCGAGTTCGTGTTTCAGCAGCTGTGGGCCATCAACGAGGACGACCTGCCGATCGCCCTGCATCACGGGTCGCTGGCCACCGAACAGAGGCGCAAGGTCGAGGCGGCCATGGCGCGCGGCGACATTCGGGCGGTGGTCTGCACCTCGACCCTGGACCTGGGCATCGACTGGGGCGATGTCGATCTGGTGATCCAGCTGGCTGCGCCCAAGGGAGCCAGCCGTCTGGTGCAGCGGATCGGGCGGGCCAACCACAGGCTGGACGAGCCCAGCCGCGCCCTGATGGTGCCGGCCAGCCGGTTCGAGATGCTGGAATGCCAAGCGGCGCGCGAGGCGGTGGCGGCCAATGCCTTCGACTGGGAGCCGCATCACACCGGCACCCTGGATACCCTGGCCCAGCACGTGATGGGCGTGGCCTGTTCGGAAGGCTTCGACGTCGGCGAACTGCATGAGGAGGTAACCGCCTGCGCCCCTTACCGCGACCTGCCGCGAGAGGTGTTCGAGGAGGTGATCGATCTGGTGGCGACCGGCGGCTACTCGCTGCGAACCTATGACCGGTTCGCGCGGATCGTGCGGGATCGTCAGGGGCGCTGGCGGGTCCGCACCGCCCAGATGGCCCAGCGCCACCGGATGAACGTCGGCACCATCGTGGCGGCGGCAACACTGAACGTGCGGGTGGGATCGCGGCGCGGCGGCAAGCTGACGGTCGCGGGCCGCAAGGTGGGCCAGGCCGAGGAGCATTATTTCGAACAGATGGCCCCCGGCGACACCTTCGTCTTTGCCGGTCAGGTCTGGGCCTATCAGGGCATCGTCGGCATCGACGTCATCGTGACGGCGGCCCAGGACAAGGAGCCCAAGATCCCGTCCTGGGGCGGATCGAAGTTTCCAATGTCGACGTCCCTGGCCGATCGGGTGCGGGTGCTGATTCAGGACCGCGATCACTGGCGTGTCCTGCCGCCCGATGTGCAGGAATGGCTGGAACTGCAGGAGGCGCGATCGGTGATCCCGCAGGCTGACGCCCTGCTGGTCGAGACGTTTCAGCGGGGGTCGCGACATTATCTGATCGCCTATCCGTTCGAGGGCGGGCTGGCGCACAACACGCTCTGCATGCTGCTGACGCGGCGGCTGGACCGGCTGGGGGTCGGGCCGCTGGGCTTTGTCTGCACCGACTATGCCCTGGCTGTTTGGTCGATCCGGCCGATGGAGGATCTGGACCTGGACGCCCTGTTCCAGCCGGACATGTTGGGTGACGATCTGGAGGCCTGGCTGGATGAGAGCTTCGTGATGAAGCGCACCTTCCGCAATTGCGCCCTGATTGCGGGCTTGATCGAGCGGCGTCAGCCCGGTGCCGAAAAGACCGGGCGGCAAGTCACCTTTTCCACCGACCTGATCTATGACGTCCTGCGCCGCCATCAGCCCGATCATCTGCTGCTGCGAACAGCGCGGGCCGATGCCGCCAAGGGGTTCATGGATGTGGCGCGGGTGGGCCAGTTGCTGACCCGGATCCAGGGCCATATCCGCCACGCGCGCCTGGAGCGGGCCTCGCCGTTCTCTGTGCCGGTCCTGGTCCAGATCGGGCGTGAGCGCGTGGGCGGGGATGCAGCCGACATGATCCTGGAAGACTCGGCAGAGGCCTTGATCGCCGAGGTGATGAACGACGACGCGCCCGAGGTGGCGGCATGAACGCGGCCCTGAAACAGACCCTGTCGCCGATGCGGCGGCCGTGTGGCGGTCTGCATGTGCTGATCGAGGGCGAGGCCTGTGTGCTGCGCTGCTCCGGCGCGATGTGGGTCATCGCGCACCGGACCCTGATCGCGGGGGACCTGCATCTGGAAAAGGGGTCGGCGTTTGCGGCGCGGGGTCAGATGCTGCCGCCCTATGACAGCCGGGCGACGCTGGATCGGCTGGAAGCCGAGATCGAAGCCCTGAATCCAGCCTGCGTGGTGCTGCTGGGCGACAGCTTTCACGACACGCGTTCGATCGGGCGGATGGCCTCGGAGGATCGGGCCAGGCTGTACCAGATGGCGGTGGGGCGTGACTGGATCTGGCTTGAAGGAAACCACGATATTGCGGCGCTGCGCGAGACGGTGCCAGACCTGGGCGAGGCCCTGCCGGGAGAGGTCGTGGAGACGCTGGACATTGGGGCCTTGCGGCTGATCCATGAACCGCAGCCGGGCATTCAGCGCGGCGAGGTGGCGGGGCATCTGCATCCGGCGGCGCGGGTGTCCGCCCATGGCCGGAGCGTGCGCCGTCCGTGTTTCGTGACCGACGGGCACCGGGTGATCCTGCCGGCCTTTGGCGCCTTTACCGGCGGGCTGGACGTACGCGACCCGGCAATCGCCGGCCTTTTTGCCGAGCGTCCCATGGCTGCGGCCCTGGGCAGGGATCGCGTGCACGCCTTGTCGTGGGACCGACTGGCCTAGCCCATGATCTCGATCTAAGAGCTAAGCATGACCGATTCAGCTGATCCCCTTGCCCAGGGCTACCGCCGTTTCCGTGACACCAAATGGCCGGCCCAGCGTGATCGCTTCATTGCCCTGGCCGAACAGGGACAGAAGCCGCACACCCTGGTGGTGGCCTGTTCCGACAGCCGGGCAGACCCGGCCTCCATCTTCGATGCCGCGCCCGGCGAACTGTTCGTGGTGCGCAACGTCGCCAATCTGGTGCCGCCCTATGAACCGGATGGTCAGCTGCACGGCGTCTCGGCGGCCCTGGAGTTCGGGGTCAAGGTCCTGGGCGTGTCGCGCATCGTCGTGATGGGCCATGCCCTGTGTGGTGGCGTGGCTGCGATGAGGACCGGAGCCCCGGACAGCTGCAGCGACTTCGTTGCGCCATGGGTCGCCCAGGGAGCGCCGGTCGTGCGCCGGATCGTCGAGGAATTCCCGGCCGATCAGGTCGAGCAGGCGGCTGAGGAAGCTGTCGTCCGGCTCTCCTTGGACAACCTGCGGACCTTCCCCTGGATCGCCGAGCGGGAAGCTGCGGGCCAGTTGATCCTCAGCGGCCTGCATTTCGGCATCGCGGACGGCATGCTGCGCGCTCTGAAAGGGCCGGGACGGTTCGAAGTCCTGGGCTAGGTTTTCGTCCTTTACGAAGACATGCCGGACGGCTTCGTCTATCCCGGTGATCGCCAACCTGTTTGCCGAGACCTGCCATGACCGCCGCCCCGCCCCATAGCGCCAATCCGATCCCCAACATCCTGACGGCCCTGAGGCTGGCCGCCGGGGTGGTGATGTTCCTGATCCTGGCAGGGGCCACCGGCGGCGTGCCGATCCTGTCGGCCTATCTGAGCCCGGAGGATCAGTTCGCCCTGTATCGCGCCGGCTTCTGGATCTTCGTCATCGCGGCTTCGACCGACTGGGTCGACGGCTATCTGGCGCGGCGCTGGAATGCGACGACGCGGTGGGGTGCGATTCTGGACCCGATTGCGGACAAGATCCTGGTGACCGGGGCGATCCTGGCCATCCTGACCTCGGGCTCGGTGCCCCAGATTGCCATTCCCTGCGGCCTGATCCTGTTCCGCGAGTTCGCCGTCTCGGCCCTGCGCGAGAGCACGGCGGGCAAGGTGGTGCTGCCGGTCACGACCCTGGCCAAGTGGAAAACGACGCTTCAGATGGTGGCCTTGGGCGCCCAGCTCCTGGCACGCAACTGGGACGGCTTCGGCTTCGACTTCATGTATCTGGAGCATTTCCAGCTGTTCGCCGACTCCCTGATCTGGGCCGCTGCGATCGCCACCACCTGGACCGGCTGGCAGTATTTCAGCGAGGCTCAGCGCCAGCTGCGCTGAGCCTCCTTCGCCGGATCGATCAGTCGACGCCCAGTTCGGTGACCAGACGGTCCATGCCATAGACATCGCGCAGGGCCACCGTCACCGCGCCGGTGGTCACGATGACGCTGCGATTGACGTTGCGGTCATAGCCATAGGCGTTGCGCTGGGTCAGGACGGTGGAGTCGAAATTGGCTCCCACGATCTCGCCGGCCGCATTGACGACGGGCGAGCCGGACGAACCGCCGATCGTGTCGGATGATACCGCCATGTTCAGCACCGTGCCGGGGTCGATGCGCTCGCGTGCGGCCAGCAGGCGGGGGGCCACGTCAAAGGGCGCGGCACCGGTGGCGCGGTCCCACAGGCCCCCGAAGGTGGTAAAGGCCCCCCAGCGCTGGCCCGGCACATCCGATCCCTCGATCCGGCCATAGGTCAGGCGGAGGGTGCCGGTGGCATCGGGATAGACACTGTCGCCATAGATTTCGAAACGCGCCGCTGCCAGAGCCTCTGACGCCCGGTCGGTCGGGCCCTGGACCTTCTCCTCCCACTCGCTGCGGACGGCGCGGGTCTCGTCCTGGATCAACAGCACATATTGGATCATCGGATCGTCCGACGCCTCGATCGCGGCCAGACCACCTTCCCACAGGGCACGGCGAACCGCCGGATCGGCCAGGGTGGAACCTGCGACCAGCCGGGCCGACAGGGCTTCCGGCGATTCCTTACCCAGCAGGGCCTGCACGCGGGGATCGTCGACGGTCAGCCATTCGCGGGTCTTGGACAGCCACCATTCCAGATAGACCTGCTCCAGCGCCGGATAGGTCGGACGTTCGGCAAACAGGCTGGACTGGACGGCCGACAGTCGGCTGTCGGCGAACTCCGGCAGGCGTTCTGCCGAGGGCTTTTCGCGCTCCTGCGCTGCGCGCACCAGGGTGCGGGCCCAGGCGAAATGCAGCGACCCCCCGCCGGCGCGGGTCTCCAGCAGGGTGTAGGGCGCATAGAGCTCACGCTGGATCGGCTGGACGGCGGACAGCGCCGCCCAGGGGTCTGAAGCGTTGGCAGCATCGCGATGGCGACGGCGGAAATCGGCCTCCTGCTCGGACTTCATGGCCATGAACTGGGGATCGACCAGGGCCCGCATCCGGCCAAGGCCGCGCTTATAGGTGTTTTCCAGGCCCACGATCGGGTCCATGGCGATGAAGGCGTTCTCCTCGCTCTCCTGGCTGAAGCGGATCAGGCGACCGCGCAGCTCCGAGGCGATCAGCTGGTCCAGCGGCAACATGACGTCGCGGACCGTCAGCAGTTGATCCATGGTCAGCAGGCGCTGGGTCGCACCGGGGCTGCCTGAGACGAAGACGGGGGTGCCTTCGACGGGCTGATCCGCATTCCAGGTGAAGTGGATCGGCGTCTGGACCGGGGCGTCGTTCTCATAAATGCGGATGAAGGCCGCATCGATGGAGAAGCGCGGGAAGCTGAAGTTGTCCAGGTCTCCGCCGAAGGTCGCGGCGCGATCCTCGGGCGCGAAGGCCAGGCGAACGTCGGTATAGCGGCGATAGGTATAGAGCTTGAACTGGCCGCCCCGATAAAGGGTCACGACCTGACAGCGCAGGGTCGGATCGCCGCCGCAGCCCTCGCTCTCGATCCGGCCTGCCTCGGCGGCGCGGGCCTGGGTAAAGGCCTGCCCGGACAGACCCTCGCCCGCCGCCTGCATGCGGGCGGTCACATCGGTGATCTCGGTCAGGATTTCCGCGGTGCCACCGGGGCATTTCAGCTCTTCCTCGCGCGTCGCGGGGGTAAATCCGGTCGCGGCATAGTTGACCGCCTGGGTCGACAGATTGGCCACGCAGCTGGCGACGCAGTGGTTGTTGGTCAGGATCAGGCCCTCACCCGACACCAGCCCGGCCGAACAGCCGCCGAACCGCACCGAGGACAGCCGCACCCGGTCCAGCCAGGCCTGATCGATGTTGGTGCCCAACAGACGATTGGCGGCCGCGATAGGGAAGTTGTCGAAGGTCCACATGCCTTCTTCGGCGCGGGCCGATCCGATGCCGAGGGCCAGGGACGAGACACCGAGGGCGGCGGCGAGGGTCAGGGGACGCATGGGACTTCTCCGTGAACGCGGACTATCGCCACTCTAGCGGCCATTCGCCTTGACGGGGAAGGCCGGGGCATCTGCGACCAGAGATCAGCGGCCTGACGGGCGAGAATCGCGGCTTCGTCTGGCTGCCGATCGTCCTTAACGCTTGTCCGGTCTTTCGTCCCGTGCTGCTTATGCCGCTTCGCGCGCGGTTAGAGGCGCAGGCTTTAGGGAGTGAGCCGTTGAGTACGACGGACGCCGGAGGCGCAATCGCGCCCCGCAAGACGTTTTTGGGACACCCGCGGGGGCTGGTAGTCCTGTTCTTCACTGAGATGTGGGAACGGTTCTCATTCTACGGAATGAGGGCGATGCTGACCCTGTATCTGATCCAGCACTTCCTGTTCGGTCCGGAAGAGGCGCAGGGAATTTACGCCGCCTATGCGGCGCTGGTCTATCTGATGCCGGTTATCGGGGGCCTGATCGCCGATAAATATCTGGGATCGCGCAAGGCTGTCATCATCGGTGCCGTGCTTCTGGTGCTCGGCCATTTCACGATGGCGTTCGAGGGTTCGGGCGGCAAGGAGCGGATCACGATCGGCGGCGAGACCTATGCCATTGAGGTTGACGGCCGCAATCAGGACCGCAAGCTTTTCATCGTTGACGGCACAGAGCGGGTCCAGATCGTGATCTCGCCCGAGGGCGTCACGCGTGCACAGCCGGCCGCGACGGCGACCGCTGGCGGGTCTGATTTCCCCGCCTTCACCCCGACCGGCAGCTTCAGCCTGGAGACCACGCGTGACCTTCAGGTCGGCGAACCCCTGCTGTTCCTGGCCCTGTCGCTGATCATCGTCGGCGTGGGCTTCCTGAAAGCCAATATCTCGACCGTGGTCGGTGCCCTTTACGACGAGAACGATCCGCGTCGCGACGGTGGTTTCACCATCTTCTACGTCGGCATCAATCTGGGGTCCTTCCTGGCCACCATCGCCTGTTCGTACCTGGGCTTCACCTATGGCTGGGCCTACGGCTTCGGCTTGGCGGGCATCGGCATGTTGCTGGGCCTGCTGACCTTCATCGTGGGACAGCCGTGGCTTGAAGGCCGAGGTGCGCCGCCCAATCCGGTGGCGTTGAAGTCGGCCAAAATCCTGGGCGTTCCTCTGGAGGCGGTGTTCTGGATCCTGGGCCTGGTCGCGGTCTTCCCGACCTGGCTGCTGATCCAGCGTCACGAACTGATCGAGATGGTCCTGCCGTGGGCTGCGGGCGTCATTTTCGCCCTGGTCGTCGGCTATACGGTCCTGAAGCTGAAGGGGGCCGAGCGCTCGCGGATGCTGGTGGCCCAGGTGCTGATCTTCTTCTCGGTCCTCTTCTGGGCCCTGTTCGAACAGGCCGGGTCGTCGCTCAGCGTCTTCGCTGACCAATCGACCGAGATGCCCAGCTGGTTCAACGTCGGCTATACCCAGTCCTTCAACCCCGGCATCATCATTGTCCTGGGCCCGCTCATGGCGGCGCTCTGGGTGTGGCTGGGCCGCCGGAACATGGAGCCGTCGACGCCGGTCAAGTTCTCGTTCGGCCTGGTGTTCGTCGGTGCAGGCTTCCTGCTGCTGGCCTGGGCGGCGCTGAATGCTGCCAACGCAGACTTCCGCGTGCCGTTGATGTTCCTGTTCCTGACCTATCTGCTGCACACCATCGGCGAGCTCTGCCTCTCGCCCGTGGGTCTGTCGATGATCACCAAGCTGTCGGTGGAACGCGTGGTCGGCATGATGATGGGGGTCTGGTTCCTGTCCAGCTCGGTCGCACACATCGTGGCGGGCATCATCGCCAAGGCGACGGCGACCAAGACGGTTGCGGGCGTCGTGACCGATCCGGGTCTGGCCCTGCAGACCTTCAGCTCGATCTTTTCGACGATCGGTTGGGTCGGCGTCGGCGTCGGGATCTTCCTGTTCGTGGTCTCGCCCAT
Source organism: Brevundimonas vitisensis (assembly GCF_016656965.1). Taxonomy (NCBI): domain Bacteria; kingdom Pseudomonadati; phylum Pseudomonadota; class Alphaproteobacteria; order Caulobacterales; family Caulobacteraceae; genus Brevundimonas; species Brevundimonas vitis. Next base: position 638,454 of record NZ_CP067977.1, on the reverse strand, counting down.
CCTGAAGAAGGGCATGGCCGGGGTTCACTGATCCCGATCAGAGCCTGAAATGACGACGGCGGCCTCCGATCCCGGAGGCCGCCGTTTTCTTTTGCCCCGCAGGCAGGATCAGCGCGCGGCGATACGGATCACCACGTCGTCGACCTGAACCCCGCCGCGATCCACGACCAGGTTCTGATAGCTGCGCTGACCGTCGATCGTTTCGGCCCCGACATCGGACACCTCGGCCGCGAACTTGCGGCGCAGATAGGTGGTCAGTTCGCCGGCCGTGATCATGTCGTCGCCGTCCATATTGGCCTCACCGGAGAGACCGGTCCGCAGGAAGTGGGCCAGGTATCCCCCCGCTTCGAACTTACCGGCCACCTGGCTGGTCAGGTCCTCCTCCGAGCTGAACAGGCCGATCACGCCCGGCCGGCTGACGACGTTGCGCGCGAAACCGCCCGAAAAACAGCTGTCCAGGACGATCATGGCCAAGCGGGTGTCCAGGGTGCCGAAAAGTTCCGCCATTTCGGTGTCGGTGATCTCGCCATCGCGCAGGGCAATGGTCTCGTAACGCGAATCCGGCTCGTTCGGATTGAAGCTGCCCGGGTGCTGGGCCCCGTGTCCTGAATAGAAGAACAGGAAGATGTCGTTCGGCCCGGCCTGGGCCGCGACCTCGGCAAAGGCTTCGCGGACACCGTCAACCGTGGCATCGGCGTCGGTCAGGGTGATGCTGGCGGGGTTCAGCACGCCTTCGCGGCGCAGGGCCTCGGCCAGTTTCAGCGCATCGTCGGCCGTATAAGCCAGGTCACCAGTGCCACCATAGTCGGAGATACCGACCATGACGGCGAACACACGCGTTCCGCCCTGGACGCCGGCTTGACGCGGCGTACCCAGGCTGGGCCCGGCCACGAACCGATAGCGGCCCGTCTCGCCAGGGCCATAGGAGGTAACCGTGACGGTATACTCGCCATCGGCGGGCAGGACGGCGTCGATGCGGCTGTTGGTGCCATCCGGACCATCGTCGTTGTCGCTGCTGAACCCGCCCGGGCCGCGCACAAACAGATAGGTGTCGAACTGGCCCGACTCGACCGTCAGGGCGATCCGTTCACCCGCCCGGCCCTGGAAAGTATAGCGGTCCGCATATTCGCCGTCAGGCAGGGCCTGATCGCCGTCGGCCAGGCTGCCGTTCATGTCGATGCCGGTCTCGAACGCCGGCACGCGCGACGCCAGCGCCGTCTCGGCCTGGGCGATGGCGGATCCGCTGGCGCGGTTCGCCGTCAGGCGGAAGTCGCCGCTCTCGCCGGGGGCATAGCTGGTGGCATAGACCTGATAGTCGCCGTCGGAGGGCAGGGTGACGATCAGGCGGCTGTTGACGCCATTCTCGCCGGAGGGATCATCGTCATTCGCGGCCGAAAAATCGTCAGGCCCGGTGATGAACAGATAGGGGTCGAAATTGGCGGAAACCATCTGCAGGTCGATCTGGTCGCCCGCCGATCCGCTCAGCGTGAAGACCTGGGTGTACTCGCCAGACCTCAAGGTGGAGTCGCCCTCGGCCAGGTCGCCGTTCACCACCTGACCCAGACGAAGACGTCCGCCAGATACGGGAGTGCCCACGCTGGCGGTCTGAGTACCCGCCTCATCCACCATGAGCGTATAGGCACCGGTCTCTTCCCCGCGATAGCTGGTTGCGGACAGGACGACCTGACCATCCTCGGGCATCACGAATTCCAGGCGGCTGTTGGTGCTGCCACGGCCGCTGGTGTCATCGTCGTTGTCGGCTTCCAGTCCCTCGCCGCGAACAAACAGATAGGCGTCGAAATCACCGGTATTCAGCTGGGCGACATAGGCTTGGCCAGGCGTGCCGTTCAGGATCCAGCGGTCGACGTATTCCCCGGCGGGGAGGCGGCCGTCACCATCCAGCAACTGCCCGCGGTTGGGCGCGCCCACGGTCACGGCACCGCCCCCCTGTGCTGTCGTCGAGGCACCGCCCTCGACCACGGCGATCCGATAGCGGCCCGTCTCACCGGGCTGATAGGTCGTTGCCTGGATGCGGTAGGTGCCGTTGGCGGGCAGGCGGACGCTGACCTGGGCATCGGTCAGGCCCGCGTCGCGATCGTCGTTTTCCTCGGCAAAGCCTGCGGGGCCGCGCAGCATCACATAGGCATCGACGTCACCGGACGTCATGCTCACCGTCACCTGCTGTCCAGCCCGGCCCTCGAAGGTATAGACATCGACATACTCGCCGGAGGACAGGGTGCTGTCGCCGTCGACCAGATCGCCTGCGACCGAGCCACCGATGGCCAGTCGCTCCTGTGCCGCGACGGGCGACACGCCCAGCATAAGCGCCAGGCCGGCCGTCCCCAGCAGCACACCGGCCGCGCGTGCGAACATCTTCAGCATCGTCGTTCCCCCCAAGCAGATCGGGGACGCTAACAAACCGCTGATCGGCTAGAAAGAGGGCTCCGCCTGACGGGTCCTGACGCAAGCGTGCGCCCAGGGCCTTGCCAGACGCCCCGCGACGGCGTTCAAGCGATGCGGGCTCCGGTTGTTCCGGAGACGGGGAAACAGTCGATCATGTTCAGCGTCCTGAACCTTCAAAGCCTGCTGGGTCTGATAGTTATCGTCGGCGTCTGCTGGGCGATCTCAGAGAATCGCCGCCGGTTTCCCTGGCGGCTGACCGTGGGAGCCATCGCGGTTCAGGCGGCCTTGGTGCTTGCCCTTTTTGCCATCCCGGGATCCCAAGGGGTGCTGGCTGCGGTGACGGGCGCCGTCGACGGACTGGCCGTGGCGACCAACGAGGGTACCCGCTTTGTGTTCGGCTATCTGGCCGGCGGAGACCAACCCTATGCCGTCAGCAACCAAGGGGCGCTGTTCACCTTTGCCTTCCAGGTGCTGCCGCTGATCCTGGTGATCTCGGCCCTGTCGGCACTGTTGTGGCACTGGAAGGTGCTGAAGTGGCTGACCTATGGGTTCGGCCTGCTGTTTCAGCGGACCATGGGCCTGGGCGGGGCATCGGCACTGGCGGTGGCGGCCAATATCTTTCTGGGCATGATCGAAAGCCCGATCGTGATCCGCGCCTATCTGGACAAGCTGACCCGGTCTGAAATCTTTCTGATGATGGTGGTGGGCCTGGCGACTGTCGCCGGATCGACCATGGTCGCCTATGCCGCCATCCTCGGACCGGTGATGAGCAATGCGGCAGGCCACGTCCTGGTCGCCTCCATCGTCTCAGCGCCCGCAGGCATCCTGTTGGCCAGGATCATCATTCCGGAAACGCCGGGGCAGGGCGGTGCTCACGCCGACTACCGCTCGGCCCTTCACTACGACAGCGCCATCGACGCCATCGTCAAGGGGACGGCTGACGGGCTGATGGTGGTGCTGAACATCTCGGCGGTGCTAATCGTGTTTGTGGCCTTGGTTGCCCTGGTCAACCTGATGATCGGCGGCCTGTCGCTCTTTGGAGAGCCGGTGACGGTCGAGCGCCTGCTCGGCTGGGCCTTCATGCCCGTCGCCTGGCTGACGGGTGTCGAATGGTCGGAGGCTGGCAAGGCGGGCTGGCTTCTGGGCGTCAAGCTGACCCTGACCGAGTTCGTCGCCTTCATCGAACTGGGCAATGTGCCGGCCTCTGAAATGAGCGAGCGCACGCGGATGCTCATGACCTATGCCCTGTGCGGCTTTGCCAACATCGGCTCAGTCGGCATCACGGTCACGGGCCTGTCGGTGTTGATGCCTGAGCGCCGCGAGGAGGTGCTGGGCATGGTGTGGAAGGCGCTGTTCGGCGGCTTCCTGGCGACATTGATGACCGCGGCAGTTGTCGGCGCGATGCCGTCCTCCATATTCGGCTGAACGGGAGAAGGCGCATGAAACTCTATGACAGCCACCGCGCACCAAACCCTCGCCGCGTGCGTTGGGTCATGGCGGAAAAAGGGATCGAGGACGTCGAGATCGTTCCCGTCGACATCATGTCGGGCGAACACAAGACGGCTGAGTATCGCACACGTGTCGGTGTGCCCCATGTCCCGGCGCTGGAGCTGGACGACGGCACGACCATCTCTGAATCGGTGGCCATCTGCCGCTATCTGGAGGCGATGTATCCCGAGCCCAACCTGTTCGGGCACGATGCGCGTGAACAGGCTCTGGTCGAGATGTGGACCCGGCGTTGCGAGTTCTATCTGGCCAATCCGATCATGCTGAATGTCCGGCACACCCATCCGGCTCTGGCCGCTCTGGAGGCGACCCAGCTGCCGCAAATGGCCGAGTACAATCGCGTCGCGGCCGAGCGTTTCATGAAGACCCTGGACCGGCACCTGGGTGAGCACGAATTCATCGCCCTGGACCGGTTCACCATCGCCGATGTGGTGGCGGTGGTCGGTCTGGATTTCGCGCGGCTGATCAAATATCGCCCGCCCGAAGCCTTCACGAACCTGGCGCGCTGGCTGGCTGACTGTCATGCCAGACCCGCTTCGAAGGTGGGGGTCTGACGCCTCAGACCACCGCCAGCGCTGCGGCGTGAGCGCGGATGTGCGCCCGGGTCGACTGGTCGGTGTCGAACACGCCATACCACCCCTGGGGCTCGTGCGGGGGGTCGCCCATCCAGGCGCGGTCGCCTGACCGGAACCGGTGGTCCGGGTGGGGGCTGCGCGCCTCACCGTTCCAGGCCCAATAGTTCGAACCGACCAGCGGCCCGCCCGCCTGGGCATCGGCCAGCACCGCCGCATGGATATCGTCATAGAAGCCGTCACGCAGGGTGGCGGGCACGGCCGGATCATAGGCGTCGCCATCGCGCGGATAGCCGAATTCCTCGATCACCAGCGGCTTGTCGAGCTGCCGTGCGAAGCCGATGTGCTGGGCGACGTAGTCGCGTGACAGAGCCCGTGCTGCCGCATCGGTGCCGGCCATGTCCTTGCGGTCCAGCCAGCCCCAATTCCCCGGCCAGATATGGGCGGTCATATAGTCGATGTCGGTCGACTGCTGGCTTTCCAGAACGATTTCAGGCCTTTCGACCGATCCTTTCAGACCTTCGCCGCCAGTCGATACCAGATGGTTGGGATCCAGCGACTTGATCAGCCGCGCGGTACCGTTGATCCAGTCATAGAAGGCCGGAAGATTGGCCACAGCCTCTGTCACGCCACCTGCAGGCCGAGGCTCGTTCGCCAGTTGCCAGGCCATCAGGGTAGGGTCTTGGGCATAGGGGATGCCGGTGACCGTATTGATCCGGGTCACGACCGCGCGAACATAGTCTCGATAAAGGTCCACGGCCTCACCGCTGCGATAGAAGTCGGCGATGAAATCGGGAAAAGCGGGCCAAGGATGGGCCGGGTCGTTCATGTCCAGATACCGGCCGCCGTTGACCCAGGACAGATAGGTCATCATCCCGCCGGACCATTCCCAGAAATTGGTCAGATACAGCACCGCCTTCATGCCGCGCCGACCGATCTCGGCCATGGCATGGTCCAGGCCGGTGAGCAGCGTCTCATTGTATTCAGGCCCACGATCGCGAAAGGCGGGACGCACCGAGTTCTTCAGCGGCGAGAGCTCCGCCGAGGCTGCGATCCTCAGATTGGTGACGCCGTCGCCCTGTAAGGCATCCAGTTCGCGCGCCAGCCGCCCGCGGTCGCCGAAATCCGCATCCGCCCCCAGCCACGCCAGATACCAGGCATTGGCTCCGACGAAGCGATAGGGGCGCCCGTCCAGCATGAGGGCCATCCCGTCACGGGTGACGAAACCGGGCCGCGCGGTGCGCGAAGTCAGGGGCGGGGCAAGAACCAGCGATCCCGATGAAGCCAGAAAGGCACGACGACTGAACATGGACGTACCTCGGCAGGCGATGCGTTCGACCCTCCAAGCTTTGCACGGCGGCCCGATCGCGCCAATCCATACTGAAGCACCGACCAAGCCGGGCCTGACATCAGCACGCCCTGTCCTTCCGTTGGGGGGCACTAAGGCTGATCAGTTTCAGGTCGGTTTGATCCACTGCCGGCGCTTGGCGGCCAGGGTCTGGACCGCGAGCCCAGCCACTTGCAGCCAGAGCGCTAGATCGATCATGCGTACGGTGAGGAGTGGGTGGCGGACAGAGAGGGATTCGAACCCTCGGTAGGCTTTCACCTACACACGCTTTCCAAGCGTGCGCGATCGACCACTCCGCCACCTGTCCGTTTACCACCGGCAAACGCCTGCGGAGGTCGGTCCGCAGCGAGGCGAGGCTGATAGAACAACCGGACCCCCCTCGGCAAGCGCCAACCGCATCCCATATAGGGGGTCGACTGATCGGAGACCGACCCATGAGCCTGCTCGACAAACTGTTCGCTGCCAAAACGCAACTGCCGACCGCCGATACGGCCTTGCCGGGGCGTTCGAGCCCTCTGCACACCGACGAGGTTCACTTCGTCAGTGGCCGCCCGCTGAAAGGACCGCATCCCGAGGGATTTCAAACGGCCATCTTCGGCATGGGCTGTTTCTGGGGTGTGGAGCGCGTCTTCTGGCAGATGCCGGGCGTCTGGGTGACCTCGGTCGGATATTCGGGCGGCATCACGCCCAATCCCACCTATGAGGAGACCTGCACCGGGCGGACCGGCCATACGGAGGTGGTCCAGGTGGTCTTCAATCCCGAGGAGATTACCTACGGCGATCTGCTGAAAGCGTTCTGGGAGAACCACGATCCGACCCAGGGCATGCGTCAGGGCAATGACGTCGGCACGACCTATCGCTCGGCCATCTACTATCTGGACGACGATCAGAAGGCTCAGGCCGAGGCCTCGCGCGATGCCTATCAGGCGGCGCTGAACGCGGCGGGCAAGGGCACGATCACGACCGAGATCGCCCCGGCGGGTCCCTATTATTTCGCCGAGGACTATCACCAGGGCTATCTGGCCAAGAATCCGGCCGGATACTGCGGTATCGGCGGAACGGGCGTGGCCTGTCCGGTCGGTATCGGCGTCGATGCCTGAAAGGGTACCGGGCAGGCGGGGCACACCTGGCCTGCCTGTCCCTGATGGGCTCCGGGTAGGGCACCTAAGGGCCGATCGCCAGCATCCCGCGGTGGTGGTCGGTCGGCGGCCGGCGGCAGACTGGAAATGACAAATCCGTAAGCTTGACCGGAGCCTGCGAAACGCTGTTTTCTGTGCGTGTCAGTTGGGGAGACACTCATGGATTTCCGGATTGCCGGAGCCCTTGCCCTCGGTTCGATGTTGGCGGTTGCCAGTTGCGATCGTGCCGAGGTCAAGGTCGCGACATCGACGGACGCGCCGCACGTGGTGGCAGCCTCTGACATTGAGGCAGGGCGCTATCTGGTTAAGGTCGGAGGGTGCAACGACTGTCACACGCCCGGCTATGTGCAGGGCGGCGGAAAGCTGGCCGAGACAGAATGGCTGAAGGGCAACCCGGTCGGCTATCGCGGCCCCTGGGGCACGACCTATGCGCACAATCTGCGGCTGACCACTGCCGGTATGACCGAGGATGAATGGGTCGAGATGCTGGGCACGCGGCAAGCCCTGCCGATCATGCCCTGGCCCAGCGTCAATGCGATGTCGGAGGCAGACCGCCGAGCCATCTATCGCTTCATCCGATCTCTGCCGGGAGAAGCCGGGACGCCGGCTCCTGCTGCGCTGGCCCCGGGTATCGAGCCCACGACGCCGTACGAGAACATGATGCCGGTCATGCCCAAGGCGAGCTGAGCCTCATCCGCAGAACACGAAGAAGGCTTCGATCCGGCTGGCCGACCCGGGCTGCGCGACCATCACCGTGCGGTGGTCGGGCCCGTAATGTGCCAGCCAGCCGACCCGGCGGAAGCGCTGGAACACAGGATCCGAGGTCCTGGCAGAGGCCGTCATAATGCCGCCCTCGTACATCTCCGACGCTTCGGTGGCGGTCCGATAAGTCTCGGTATCGCCGCCCGATTCCAGCGCGATGACGCGCGGCTGTGACGGCGTGACCGGCTGCGACATCTGCAGGGTACCGCTGCCGCCTCGGCAGGTCAGGGAAAGCCAGATGTCGTCGCTGTCGGCCAGGCCATAGACAAGACCGGCCTGCTCCTGATCGCTGTCGAAAAACCAGTCGTGGTCAGCGATCGGCTGAGGCGCTGAGAGGGCCGCATCGGAAGCAGCAGGTGCCTTTGGCATCTCCGTGGAGGCGCAAGCCGCCGTCAAGGCGCACAAGCTTCCGAGGGTCAGCAAGAGTGCAGGGCGCATGAGGCAGGTTCCGATTGAGGTCAGCCTGCACACAGTTCTGCGAAGCGGCGCAGTTTCGCAAGGTGGGCGGGCTGAACTTCTATCGCACGTTGCCGATCGCCCACTGTGGCCGTCATTCGGCCCCCGGCCACAAAGGCAGCAAATACCGGATGGTCTGTGCGCATCGGCGCGATGAGCGTGCCATTCGGGGCCGGAGCGATCTCGCTGGTGGATACCGCAGTCGCGGCGGCAAAGCGCACATAGCCCGTCGAGGGCCCGAAACCATACATCGAAACCCGCGCGACACCGCTGCCCGTATCGCATTCCAGCGTCGTGCGCAGGTGCACGGTGTCCGGCACCTCATGCGCCAGGACGACCGGGCTTTCAGTGTCGTAGAGGGTCCAGGTCCAGGCTGATGCAGGCGGTGGCGTCTGGCCCAGTAAAAGGCTCAGCGCTAGAAACAGGCCGGTCATGATCGCGCCCCCGCGTGTTGATCTGGACGGCTGATGTGATCAGGCCACGCCGTTTGCGCAATAGGCGAGAAATTCACCCACCGCGCGTTGTTCTGCCTTGGTCGCTGCCAAGCTGAACTTTCCAGCATCGCCTTCGACATTCATCTGGCCGTCGCGGGCCAGCTTGCGCAGGCTGGGATCGTTCAGCGGAAGCCGCGCTGCGATCGCGCCGGACAGGGGATCAACCTCGCTGGGCGTGGAAGCGGCCGAAATCAGCGCAGGGGTGTCCGGTTGCACCGAACCATAGACAACGGCCGCTCTTTCGCCCGGCTCGCACGTCAGCATCAGCGCCAGCTGGTCGGAGTTGGCAACGCCATAGGCCAGCTTGGCCATGGCCCCCTCGCGGCTGAGGTGCCAGCCCATGACGGCGGCCTCGGATTGCGCCTCATAGGGTGCAGCCGAAAAGGCAGGGGTCTCAGTACGGGCACTGAAAGCAATCAGGCCCAAAACAGCGGCGGCAGGGATGACGTATTTCAACATGCAACTCACTTTCGTCTGGTGAGCAAACGCAAGCGAACGTTAACGGTTCACGGCTCCGCTTGGGCCAGCGACCCCCAGGGCGGCACGCAGTGCGATCTCGCCGGGCATACCGCGCGCTTGAACCAATGCGGCCGTCGGGAATTTGATCTCGGTGACCAGCCCATGGGTTTGGAGGGACAGCGCGATGCGTTTTTGGGAAAATCTCACTCAGTCGCAGAAGATTGCGGCGGCGGCGGGTGCAGCGGCCGTGGTCGCCTTGGTTGGGCTGGCTGCCGTGCAGGCTCGACCCGCGACGGGGAGCAGTGAGTCTACTCAGCGCGCCGGGCTGTCGGTCGCTCTCGTCACGCCGCCGGACCTCGAACCGGTACCTGGCGGTGTGATGGAGGTGGGCGCGCTGGTCGACGGATATGAGCACCGGCCACCGCCGCCGATGGAACCGGTTCTGGACTCAGCCTATGTCGAAACCGATCCCGAATGGCCGGCACCCTCAGAGGCGGACTACGGCCCTCCCTATGTTTCCGCACCCACTGAGCGGGCGCCGTTCCGCGTCAAGGAGACAACTTCCAGCACCGGCAGCCAGTTCGGCTTCGATGAGCCGCAACCCGACTATGCCGCCGAGCGCCGGGCCCGCCGCGAGCGCCTGGACCGTGCCGAAGCTGGGGTCCGCGACGAACCTCGCGTCATGCGGTCAGACAGCTATTTCCAGTGATTGCCACCGCCGCGCGGGAAGTTGACCAAGCGTGATCTTGGCACCGCCCGCAGGGCAGAGTAGGCGATGGGTACAAACGTCCATTGGGAGAGACGCTCATGCCTGATCTGGCACAAGTCACCGAACATATCCGCGGCGCCGTGGGCGACAATTCCGGTCTGGGCAAGACCGTGAAGATCGACCTGGGTGACACCGGCAAAATCTATATCGACGGGGCCAGCGTCCCGAATACCGTGACCAACGAGGACAAGCCCGCCGACGCGACCGTGTCGATCAGCTGGGACGACTTCATCGCCCTGTCGGAGGGCAAGCTGGACCCGATGATGGCCTTCATGCAGGGCAAGCTGAAGGTGGCGGGCGACATGATGATCGCCCAGAAGCTGGCCCCGCTTCTGAAGCGTTAACGCCAAGACCCTTTGCCCTCCCCCTTGTTCGGGGGAGGGTGGTCCGAGCGCAGCGGACGCGGGGTGGGATCGGCAAGCCTCGGCCCCACAGGACGGCGTCCGCATCGCCTGGCCCTTCCCACCCGGTCGCCATGCGGCCACCCTCTCCCGACGGAGAGGGAGAAGGATGACCATGGACTTCCAACACTCCGACAAGGCGTTGCATTTCCAGGAGCGCGTGCAGCGGTTCCTGGACGACAAGGTGCATCCTCGCGCGGCCGAATACTGGTCGCAAGTTCATGCCGACCATACGCGCCAACCGCCCATCATGGAGACCATGAAGGCCGAGGCGCGCGAGGCGGGGCTGTGGAACATGTTCCTGCCCGGCGAGGATGGCGCGGGCCTGAGCAATCTGGAGTATGCGCCTCTGGCCGAGGCCATGGGTCGGGCCGGTCTTTGGACGCCCGAGGTGTTCAACTGCAACGCGCCCGATACCGGCAACATGGAAGTGCTGCACATGTACGGCGATGCCGCGCAGCAGGACCGCTGGTTGAAGCCGCTGATGGCTGGGGAGATCCGCTCGGCCTTTCTGATGACCGAACCGGAGGTGGCGTCATCGGATGCGACCAACATTCAGACCTCGATCGTTCGGGACGGCGATCACTATGTGATCAATGGCCGGAAGTGGTGGTCCACCAACATGGGGCATCCGAACGTCGCGATCGCCATTGTCATGGGCAAGACCGATACGGGAGCGGCGACACACCAGCAGCAGTCGCAGATCCTGGTGCCCACCGATACGCCCGGATTCCGCGTTGACCGGATGCTGAGCGTCTTCGGCTATGACGAGCGGCCGATCGGTCATGCGGAAGTGGTTCTCGATAACGTGCGCGTGCCGGTCGAAAATCTGATCGCAGGCGAGGGAAGGGGCTTCGAAATCGCCCAGGGCCGCCTCGGTCCCGGTCGGATCCACCACTGCATGCGCGTGATCGGAGCAGCAGAGCGGGCGCTGGAACTGATGTGCGAGCGGCTGCTCAGCCGCACGGCCTTCCGCAAGCAGCTGTCAGAACATTCGGTGTGGGAACAGCGCGTCGGCGAGGCGCGCACGAACATCGAGATGTGCCGGCTGATGGTGCTCAAGGCCGCCTGGATGATCGATCAGGCGGGGGCCAAGAACGCCAAGTCCGAGATCGCACAGATCAAGGTGGCGGCGCCCCGGATGGCCCTGCAGGTCATCGATGATGCGATCCAGGCCTTTGGCGGGGCCGGAGTTTCGGGCGACACGCCGCTGGCCGAACTTTATGCCGCAGTGCGTACCTTGCGGATCGCCGATGGTCCGGACGAGGTCCACAACCGCACGATTGCCCGGCTGGAGTATGCGAAGCATGGCGGTAAGCCGGTTCGCTAGACGATCTGAACCGCGTCTTGCGGCCGGTCTGCTGAATGGCGTCAGTCCACGTCTGTTGTGGTGGAAGAAGCCGGGGCGCGGGGCTGGTCCACCAGGGTGGCCAGCTTGTTGCGGGCGCGGTTGACGCGGCTCTTGACCGTACCCACCGCGCACCCGGCGATTTCGGCGGCCTCTTCATACGAAAGCCCCGCTGCGCCCACCAGAATGATCGCCTCGCGGTGCTCGGGGGGCAGGGTGTCCAGCGCTGCCCGCAGCTGGGTCAGTTCCACTGACCAGGCCTGATTGCCTTCGGTCACCAGGGCGGCGGCATGGTGACCTTCCTGATCGGCGACCTCGCGCCGGCGTTTCGCGACCGAGGTGTACCAGCTGTTGCGCAGGATGGTGAACAACCAGGCCCGCAGGTTGGAGCCGGGGTCAAACTTGTGGCGATAGGTCCAGGCCTTGGTCAGGGTTTCCTGAACCAAGTCGTCAGCGTCCGAAGGATTGCGCGACAGCGACCAGGCGAAGGCTCGAAGCGCCGGTATGCGTTGCATCACGGCATCGCGCCAATCGCTGGCGTCTGCTATGCCTTCCACCTTGGGCCGGGCATCCGTTTTGGGCGAAGGCGGCTGCTCTGTGGGAAACATTTTATCCTGCAAGGAGGAAGGTGCTGTGGGCGCGTGACCTCAACGTCGCCTGATCCCGACCGTTCCGGTTCATTTTGTGCACGCCTGATCGGGAACGAACCGTAACCCTTGGGGTTAGCCGCGCGACCTAGAAGTCCTGACCCCGTCAGCCATACGGACAGACCGACGATGAATGCCATTCTGCGCGACCGATCGGCCCAGTCCGATGATCTGGCCGAGTTCCAACGCGTCAGATCGGCGATGCCGCAACTGGCCCAAGGTTTGTCAGACGAGGATTTGTCAGCCCAGGCGATGGCCGATGCCAGCCCCGGCAAGTGGCATCTGGCGCATACAAGCTGGTTCTTCGAGGCCATGATCCTGAGCGCGCAGCCGGGATATGAGCCAGTCGACGGGCGGTTCCAGGCGTTGTTCAACTCCTACTACGAGGCTCTGGGTGAAAGGGTGGCGCGAGACCGACGCGGCCTGATGACCCGGCCCGGCGTCGCCGAAGTGATGGCCTATCGCGCCGAGATTGATCGGCGAATGACAGACCTGTTGGCGCAGGGCCTGAGGGACCCCCACCAGCAGTATCTTTTTGCTTTGGGACTGCATCACGAGCAGCAGCATCAGGAACTTTTCCTGATGGATATTCTCAATCTGATGGCGGCCTCGCCGCTGGATCCGGCCGCCTATGCCCGAGAGCCCCGCGCGCGTTCGGCCGAGGCAGCGCTAGGCGGTATGACGCGGTTCGAGGGCGGTGTTGTCGAGATCGGGGCCGACGACGTGTTCGCGTTCGACAATGAAGGACCGCGGCACCGGGTGTTCCTGGAACCCTACGCTCTGGACCACGATCTGGTGACCAACGGCGATTGGCTGCGCTTCATCGAAGACGGTGGCTATTCCCGGCCTGAGCTCTGGCTCGCCGACGGCTGGGCCAAGGTCAAGGCCGAGGGGTGGGATGCACCCTTGTATTGGTCACGGGATACAGCGTGCCACTGGACGACCATGAGCCTGACGGGACGGCACGCGGTCGAGCCATCACAGCCCGTCCGGCACATAAGTGCCTATGAGGCGGATGCCTATGCGCGCTGGGCCGGCAAGAGGTTGCCGACCGAGGCCGAGTGGGAACACGCGGCGCGCCAGGCTCCTGACGCCTTTTCCAACCTGTTCGGCGAGGTCTGGCAGTGGACCTCGAGCGCCTATGGCCCCTATCCGGGGTTTCGACCGACCGAGGGGACGGCGTCGGAATACAACGGCAAGTTCATGGCCAATCAGCTGACCTTGAGAGGCAGCGCGTTCGCTACGCCGCCGGGACACGAACGGGTCAGCTATCGCAACTTCTTTTATCCGCATCAAAGGTGGGCGTTCATGGGACTGAGATTGGCCGAGGACGCCGCGGGGCGTGGAATGAAGCCCCTGCTGGAAGATGCGGTGACCGCCGCCTTTCGCCGTGATTTGACGGACGGGCTGTCTGCCAAGGCGAAGACCCTGCCGCCCAAGTGGTTCTATGACGCCGAGGGCAGCCGCCTGTTCGAAGACATCACCGAACTGCCCGAGTATTATCCGACGCGCCAGGAAGCCGGACTGCTTGCTGTGATCGCGCCCGTTCTGGCCGAGGCCTTTGGGCCCGATGCGACCCTGGTGGAGTTTGGATCGGGGGCCAGCGCCAAGACTCGCATCCTGCTGGATGCCCTGCCGGATCTTGCGGCCTATGTGCCCATCGACATCAGCCCCGATGCCCTGAATGCAGCGGCCGAAAGTCTGCGCGAAGCCTATCCCGATCTCACCGTCACGCCCATCGTCGGTGATTTCGGTCATCTCGATCCCTTGCCTCCGTCGGAAGGTCAGGGGCGTCGTGTGGGCTTTTTCCCCGGCTCGACCATCGGCAATCTGGAGCCGGACGAGGCGGTGCGCTTCATGTCAGGCGCGAGACGTCTGTTGGGCGAAGGGTCGCTGTTCGTGTTGGGCGTCGATCTGGTCAAGGATTCGGATACCCTGGTCGCCGCCTACGACGACGCTCAGGGCGTGACCGCAGCCTTCAACCGGAATGTGCTGGTGCGAGCGAACAGGGAGCTGGACGCCGATTTCGATGTTTCGGCATTCTCGCACAGAGCCATCTGGAACTCGGACGAGCAGCGGATGGAGATGCACCTGGTGGCAAGCCGTGCCATGACGGTCGACGTCGGTGACCGCCGCTTCCGCTTCTCTGCCGGCGAAACGATCCACACCGAGAGCTCGCGCAAGTTCACGGAGGCTTCACTCAGGGCCATGGTCGAGGCCGCCGGGTGGAAGGTGGTGCGGTTCGACATCTCCACCGCGCCGTCGGTAGCCATGGTGCTTCTTCGCGGTTAGGTCTTTGGCGGGCCTTCCCACGCTCTCCTAGCGCACATTTTGGCCAGTGCGGACGCCAGAAGGGACCGCCCTTTTCGGAGGGGGCTCTGCTGATCAGGGGCCTCATGGGGGTAGCGTTTGGCCATGACGAATGTGAGCGAGGCCGACGTTCGACCGCCGTCGATGACCTACGGCCAGTTGTTCCTTCGCTTCCTGAGGTTTGGGATGCTGGCCTTTGGCGGGCCGGTTGCCCAGATCGCCATGATCCGCCGCGAACTTGTGGACCGGGAAAGCTGGCTTTCAGGCCCGGCATTCAATCGACTGCTCGCGGTCATGCAGGTCCTGCCGGGGCCAGAGGCTCATGAGCTGTGCGTCCATATGGGGGTCCGGGCGAAAGGCCGGATCGGCGGACTGGTGGCCGGTCTCGGGTTCATGCTGCCGGGATTTCTGCTGATGATGGTGGTTGCCGCAACCTATGTGGCGTTTTCACCATCGCTGGACCGGGTGGCGGGCGCGCTCCTGGGCATCCAGATCGCGGTCTTGGCCATCATCGCGCGCGCCGTGCATCGAATCGGTCTGCATGTGCTGGACGGAGCGGCCCTCTGGACGGTGGCCGTAACGGCGGCGGCGGCTTCGCTGGCGGGTGTCAGCTTCTGGGTCATTCTGGGTGCTGCGGCGGCTGTCTATCCCCTCGCAGTGGCCAGGCGGTGGACATGGGCGATTCTGGCGAACTTGGTGGCGATCGGCGCAGGTATCGCGCTGGCGCACGTGCCGCTGGCTCGCGAGCCGCTGGTTGGCGAAGCGATCGGTGTCGCGGGTCCGCTGGCGCTGCTTTGGACAGGTCTGAAGGCCGGCCTGCTGACATTCGGCGGTGCCTATACGGCCATACCCTATGTGAGGACGGATACCGTCGGCCGAGGCTGGCTGTCGGATGGCACCTTTCTGGATGGTGTCGCCTTTGCGGGCGTCCTCCCGGCACCGCTGGTGATCTTCTGCACCTTCGTCGGCTATGTGGCTGGGGGCTGGCTGGGGGCTGTGGCGATCACGGTCGGGGTGTTTCTGCCGGCCTTTGCTTTTTCGATGATATTCTACGAACGCCTGGAAGGCATTGCCGACAATCCGCGTCTGCATCGCATTCTGGCTGGGGTAGCGGCAGGCGTGGTCGGCATCATCGCCGCCACCAGTGTGGACCTGGCCGTGACCACTGGGATGAAGGTGCCGATGACGTCTTTCACCCTCGCGGCAGCTGCTTTGCTGTTCGTCGTCGCGTGTTTGATCGCGACCTATTGGAAGAGCCGACTGAATGCGCCCCTGATCCTGATTGCGGCAGGCGTTGCTGGGCAGTTGGCGTTCAGCTGAGCACTTTCCAGAAAAAAAGCCCCCGGGGGCACCGGGGGCTTTTTGTCTCTAACAGGCAGGCGTCACTCGGCGGGCGGGGTGTTCTGATCGTCGTCCTTGCGCGAGCCGTGAGAAGCCTCTCCGCCTTTGCGACCGGCCTGAGCTGCCAGGTTGCGGTCTTGAGAGAAGCTGCGCTTCTCGCTGGGGACGCTGGCCCCGCCCTTGCGGGCGATCTCACGCTGTCTGGCGGGGTCCATCGAGGCGAAGCCGCGCTTGGAGACGCCCGAAGTTTTGGGGGGAAGACCGATGGCCATTCGGATGTCCTTTCTTTTTTGGCTTGGGGGTGCCGTTGAGTTGAGAACCCGGCTGGTGCCGTCCGGTTCCGGTCTATCGGCGCGGCGTTTCGGCGCGCAGGTCATTGACTCCTAAGCGACTCATATCTCGCTGATCGGTCGGATATCGCCACTGCCGCTGCCTGGATCGATTTGCGGCATCTCCGGCGGTGCAGCACCCGGCTCGATGTCCGGGCCGACCGGTGCCGTATCCGGCTGAGGTTCTACAGGCGGCTGAATTTCAGGCTCCGGCGAGCCTGCGGGGTCCATTTCGGGCACCGAAGGCGTGGGCGGCTGGATCTCCGGCTCGGCAGGCGACGGGATGGTCGGGTCGGTCATGACGGTGTCTCCATGTGGGGTCCATCAAGGCAATGCTCCAACCGCGCGCGCGTTCACCGGTGAGGGGAACCGGGCGATGCGCAAACGGTTCATCGAACACCCCGATCAACGGAGCCTTCCCCATGACAGACACCTACAATCCGGCGGTGACGCCTGCTGCCGACCTCGATTCGCCGGTCATCACCCCCGTGCCAGAACAGCCGACCGGGCCTGCTCCTATTCGGCAATCCATGCGTGAAGACGCCCATCAGGCCCGCCTGTGGGCAGAGCAGAGCGCCGCTCGGACCCGCGATGCGATACGCGAAAAGCCGATGCACACGACCCTTTATGCGCTGGCCGCCGGCGTCCTTTTGGGCCTCATCCTGGCCCGCTGACGATCAGGCTGGTCCGGACGCTGGTCGCGCAATTGGCGTCCGGGCCATGGCCGCGTCGGAAACATAGGGGTTGGACCGTCGCTCGGCCCCGAAGGTCGAAACCGGCCCGTGACCGGGCACGAAGGTGACATCATCGCCCAATGGCCAGAGCTTGGTGGTGATGGCCGTCAAGAGATCGGCGTGATTGCCCCGCGGGAAGTCGGTGCGGCCGATGGATCCCTGGAACAGCACATCCCCGACCTGAGCGAACCGGGCCTGCGCATTGAAAAACACGACGTGGCCGGGCGTGTGGCCTGGGCAGTGCAGGATCTGCCAGGTCGTGTCACCAAGAGTCACGACATCGCCGTCACCCAGCCAGCGATCGGTGACAAAGCTGCGGGCCTCCGGCAAGCCGTACATCAGGCCCGACTCGGGAATTTTATCGATCCAGAACTGATCCTCCGGATGCGGGCCCTCGATGAGGACCCCGGTCTTTTCCTTCATTTCCTGGGCTCCGCCTGCGTGATCCAGGTGGCCGTGAGTGATCCAGATACGGTCCAGCGTCAGCCCGCGCCGGGCGATCTCGCCCAGGACGGCATCGACCGAGCCTCCCGGATCGATCACCGCAGCCTTCCCGGTTCGGGTGCACCAGACCGTGGTGCAATTCTGCTGAAGCGGGGTGACCGGCGTCACAAAGACGCCAATGGGGGAGGGGGACTGGGTCATGGCACAGACATAGCGACATGCCGTCCGACGCGAAACCGGGCCGGTCGCGTTGACCTTTGAGCCGGTCATCGACATAAGGGCGGGCTTCGAGGTGCCGCTATCGCCCACGTCCTGGGTGGTGCGGCCCTTCTTGCTTTAACCCATCCTCGCGCGTCCGGTTGTTGGTGCGCGGGCCAGAGCGTCAGACCCCACCCATGCAAGTCGTCGAAAAGTCCGCCGAAGGCCTCAGCCGCGTTATCGCCGTGACCATCCCGGTTGCCGAGCTGAACGAAAAGCTGGACGCCAAGCTGAAAGAAGTCGCGCCGCAGATGAAGCTGAAGGGCTTCCGGCCCGGCAAGGTGCCGATGTCGCATGTGAAGAAGACCTTCGGGCGCGACCTGATGGGCGAGATCATCAACAACACCCTGAACGAGACCAGCCAGAAGGCTCTGGAAGAGGCGAATGTGCGCCCCGCCGCGCCGGCCGAGATGACGCTGACCAGCGACATGGACAAGGTCATCAAGGGCGAGGGCGATCTGGCCTACGAAATGGCGCTGGAAGTCATGCCCGACTTCACCCCTGTCGACCCGTCGACGCTGAAGCTGGACCGTCCGGTCTATGAGGCTTCGGACGCCGATCTCGACGAAGCGCTGACCGAACTGGCCGGACAGGCCAAGTCCTATGAGGACAAGACCGGCAAGTCGGTGAAGGCTGCCGAGGGTGATCAGCTGACCATCGATTTCCTGGGCAAGCTGGACGGCGAGCCCTTCGAGGGCGGTGCGGCCGAGGATGCGGACCTGGTGATCGGCTCCGGCCGCTTCATCCCCGGCTTCGAAGAGCAGCTGACCGGGACCAAGGTGGGCGAAGAGAAGACCATCGAGGTGACCTTCCCGGCTGACTATCAGGCCGCGCACCTGGCCGGTAAGCTGGCGACGTTCGACGTCAAGGTTAAGGCCATCAAGGCCGAGGCTGAGGCCAAGGTGGATGACGATTTCGCCAAGCGGATCGGCCTGGAATCGTTGGACAAGCTCAAGGAGCTGCTGCGCGAAAACCTGAACCAGCAGTACAGCCGCGCCGCCCGCTTCAAGCTGAAGCGCGCGCTGCTGGATCAGCTGGACACCAGCAATCAGTTCCCCCTGCCTCCCAAGATGGTCGAGGCCGAATTTGCCGGCATCTGGCAACAGGTCGACGCCGACAAACAGGCCGGTCGCCTGGCTCCGGAGGACGCGGACAAGTCCGAAGAGGATCTGAAGGCCGAATACCGCAAGATCGCCGAGCGCCGCGTGCGTCTGGGTCTGGTTCTGGCCGAGATCGGCCGTGCCAATGACGTGGGCGTGTCCGACCAAGAACTGAACAACGCCATCATGGCTGAGGCCCGCAACTATCCGGGCCAGGAGCGTCAGGTGCTGGACTTCTATCGCCAGAACCCGAACGCCGCCGCCCAGATGCGTGCCCCGATCTATGAAGAGAAGGTCTGCGACCTGATCTTCGACAAGGCCGAGGTCACCGACACCCCGATCAGCAAGGAAGATCTGCTGAAGGATGAAGACGAGGGCTGATGCCCACGTCGACAAGAGGACAGGGTATGATCCGGCATTTTATGGCGATCGCGACCCTGCCGCTCGGTCTTCTGGGGGCAGGTGGGGTTCTGGCCCAGGTGCAGGACCCACAGGAACCGGCCGCCACCTATGTCGACGATCTGATCGTCGACGGCCGCAACATCAGCCAGGCGGCACGCGCTTTCGTCGAGGTGGTGGCCGAACCACCGCCCGGCACGCGCGCCGCCCGCTGGAACCGCAGCCTGTGCATCAGCGTGACCGGGATGCGGCGCGACTTTGCGCAGTATCTCATCGACCGGATGTCGGTGGTCGCCCTGGATGCCGGGGCCGAGGTTGATGGTCCGGGCTGTCAGCCCAATGTCATTATCCAGGCAACCGGCGACGGTCGCGCTCTGGCCGCCGAACTGGTCGAAGGGGCCGGGTTGGCGTTCCAGCCCTCGATCAACGGTACCAATCTGGGCCGGGACGCCCTGAACGACTTCCTGACATCTGATCGCGCCGTGCGGTGGTGGCACGTCAGCTTCCCGGTGGAGCCTGACTCTGGCCAGATCGCCATCGCCCTCAAGGGGCAGGCGCCGCCGACAGTGACCGTGCGTGATGCTTCGCGCCTGCGGTCCAACATTCGCTATGACCTGGGCTATGTCGTGATTGTGCTGGACATGTCCCGGACCGAGGGCGTGCCGTTCGGCGCCTTGGCCGACTATGTCGCCATGACGGCCCTCACGCAGGTCGATCCGATGGGCGATTTCCGAGGCGAGGACACCATCCTGAACCTGTTCCAGCCGGGCATCGAGGTTGGAGCCCTGACGCAATGGGACCTGGATTATCTCGCTGCGCTCTACACTGCCCCGACCAACCGGGCCTCGGCTGCGCAGCAGGCCCGGGACATTGCCCAGCGCCTGGCCGGGCTGCGCCGCGACGGGCTTGTAGACGCAGAACCCTGAGTTCGGCTTGCATCTCGGCGCGGGCGACGCGATATCGGGGATGACGGGCCGCGACGGCGGCGACGTCATTCATCCATGAGAAAGCCCTCCATGCGCGATCCGATCGACTTCATTTCGAACAACCTGGTCCCCATGGTGGTGGAGCAGTCCAGCCGCGGCGAGCGGGCGTTCGACATCTTCTCGCGCCTGCTGCGCGAGCGGATCATCTTCCTGACCGGACCGTTCGAGGACGGCATGTCCTCGCTGATCTGCGCCCAGCTGCTGTTCCTGGAATCGGAAAACCCGAAGAAGGAAATCAGCATGTACATCAACAGCCCCGGCGGTCAGGTGACCTCGGCGCTGGCGATCTACGACACCATGCAATACATCAAGAGCCCGGTCTCGACCGTGGTCATGGGCATGGCCGCCTCGGCCGGCTCCCTGATCCTGACGGCGGGCGAGGCGGGACAGCGCATCGCGCTGCCGAACGCCAGCGTCATGGTTCACCAGCCGTCGGGCGGGTTCCGTGGCACGGCGTCGGACATCCAGCGGCATGCCGAGGACATTCTGGCCACCAAGCGTCGCCTGAACGAAATCTACGTCAAGCACACGGGCCGCACCTATGAAGAGGTCGAGCGCACCCTGGACCGCGACCATTTCATGACGGCCGCAGAGGCCAAGGCCTGGGGCATCGTCGACCACGTCTATGATCGTCGTGATCAGGCCGAGGACGACGGCATCAAGACGGTCTGATTTTATTCCTCCCCCCCAAGCCAAACGCGGGGGGAGGGAACCGCCCGCCGCTGGGCGGGTGGTGGAGGGGGTGACCCCACGCATGGTGTCCGGGGGCGCAGCGCCCCTCCACCACGTCGTGGTCACCCTGCCCCAGAAGGGGAGGAATGCCGATGCATCACACACGCGACAACAGTGGGACCGTCGAGGTCGATGGCGAAGTCTATGAGTGGGAGATTCGCCGCCAGCCCCAGCCGAAGCCCGGCGGTAAATGGGACGGCATTGCCATCACGCTGAGACTGCAGGGCTTTGTGCGCGAGGCCATCGTGCAGTTTCCGATGCCCATGCACCCCAGTGGCCGACCCTTCATGGAAAAGCAGCGGATCAACGTCGATGCGGTCCGCAATGCCGTGTCATCGGTGATCGAGGCGGGCTGGACGCCGACTTCGCGTGGTCGCGCGATGGTGTTCGACGTGGACGCAGACGGAAACTAGGGCCGTTCGCGAAAGACCCTGAAACCGGCCGTCTCTGCCAAGGCCAGCATTTCGGTGTCGCCGCTGGTGTCTCCATAGGCGGCGGTGATGCGAACGTCAGGACCATACGCGGCCCGAAGGCGACGCACCTTTTCCTCGCCGCGGCAGTTGGGCCCCTCGAAGCTGCCAGCCACGCGATCCTCCTGATCGAACATCAGCGGCGTTCCCAGCAACCCTTCGGCCCCCAGGCGGCGGGCGAAGGGGGCTACGGTGGTCTCGGGCGAGGCCGTCACGATCACGCGATGTGCTCCCCGCGCGCCCCAGTCGTTCCAACAGGCCAATGCGTCGGGGCGCATCAGCCGATGCCATGAAGCCTCGGCAAATGCCTCCGCCTCGGCTTCCAGCGCTTCGCGTGGCAGACCTTTCAAGAAAACGCGGACGGACTGAGCCTTGAGCCGGCCCCGGTCGCGGTCACGGGCATAGACGCCGACGGCAGGCGTCAGCCGGGCAAGGCCCGCTGCCCAACCGCGCCGCCCGGCCCGGTGGCGCAAGAAGGCCGTGAAACTATCGCGAACCGTCAGTGTGCCGTCGAAATCGAAGGCGACGATCGGTGCGTCGAGCGGGGGATCCCCCTGAAAGGTCTGGCGTTCCGACATTCGGCTTCCCATGTCAGACATTCGCCGTGATCGCCATCAACTCTGCGTCATGCAGCCACCAGAGGCAGCCCGACGCCGTGTCGGGGTTGTCGCGGAGGACGTGATGGGTGATTGTCAATTTTTGAAGACCTCGGGTCCTACGATTTGGGAATCAACGCGAGGAAGCGCGTTTCGCCTCATCCGGGGCCTGCGCGGGAGTGAGAAGGGTCTATGACCAAAGCAGCCGGCGGCGACGCCAAGAGCACCTTGTATTGCTCCTTCTGCGGCAAGAGCCAGCATGAGGTGCGCAAACTGATTGCCGGACCGACCGTGTTCATCTGCGATGAATGCGTCGAGCTGTGCATGGACATCATCCGCGAAGAGCACAAGATCGGCTTCGTGAAGTCCAAGGACGGGGTGCCCACGCCCAAGGAGATCCGCGAGGTCCTCGACGACTATGTGATCGGTCAGAGCCACGCCAAGAAGGTGCTGAGCGTCGCCGTCCATAACCACTACAAGCGTCTGAACCACGCGACGAAGAACAACGACGTCGAACTGGCCAAGTCCAACATCATGCTGATCGGGCCCACGGGCTCGGGCAAGACGTTGCTGGCTCAGACTCTGGCGCGGATCATCGACGTGCCGTTCACCATGGCGGACGCCACGACCCTGACCGAAGCCGGTTATGTGGGCGAGGATGTCGAGAACATCATCCTGAAGCTGCTCCAGGCGTCCGACTACAATGTCGAACGCGCCCAGCGCGGCATCGTCTACATCGACGAGATCGACAAGATTTCGCGCAAGTCCGACAACCCCTCGATCACCCGCGACGTCTCGGGCGAGGGCGTGCAGCAAGCCCTGCTGAAGATCATGGAAGGCACCGTCGCCTCCGTGCCGCCGCAGGGTGGCCGCAAGCACCCGCAGCAGGAGTTCCTGCAGGTCGATACCGCCAACATCCTGTTCATCGTCGGCGGCGCCTTCGCTGGACTGGAGAAGGTGATCTCGGCACGCGGCACGGGGGCCTCGATCGGCTTCGGTGCCAAGGTCAAGGAAATCGACGAGCGCCGCACGGGCGACATCCTGAAGGGTGTCGAGCCGGACGACCTGATGCGGTTCGGCCTGATCCCCGAGTTCATCGGTCGTCTGCCGGTTCTGGCCACGCTGGAAGACCTGGACGAAAAAGCCCTGGTCACCATCCTGACCGAGCCCAAGAACGCCCTGGTCAAACAGTACAAGCGCCTGTTCGAGATGGAGAACGTCGGCCTGACCTTCACCG
Organism: Brevundimonas vitisensis; assembly: GCF_016656965.1. NCBI lineage: Bacteria > Pseudomonadati > Pseudomonadota > Alphaproteobacteria > Caulobacterales > Caulobacteraceae > Brevundimonas > Brevundimonas vitis. The sequence continues at coordinate 615,214 of NZ_CP067977.1, read as the reverse complement.
ACGACGCTCTGAATGCCGTCGCCAAGAAGGCCATCACCCGCAAGACCGGTGCCCGGGGCCTGCGTTCCATCCTGGAAGGCATTCTGCTGGAGACCATGTTCGAACTGCCGACCTTCGACGGTGTCGAGGAGGTCGTGGTCAATGCCGAGGTGATCGAGGGCAATGCCCAGCCTCTGCTGATCTATGCCGAGAAGAAGAACAAGACGGCCGACGGCGCGGCCTGATCCATCGTCCAGGACGACCAGACGGGCGGTTTGCACCATGCAGACCGCCCGTTTTGCTGGCCGGTGATGCGGTATTTTAATACCGCATAATGTTATACCAACGAAAACAATGCCTTAGTGCCATGTAACGCGTTTTATCTGGATTGACCCGACGCGATCCATCCTCTATCAGCGCGCCTTCCGTTCGTTCCGGTCATTCGGCACGGGCCGTTCCTTTCGTCACCAGGACCCTCAACCATGCTGAAGAGCACCACGGCTTCGCTGAAGCCGGCCGAGGTCGAGAAGAAGTGGATCCACATCGATGCCGAAGGCGTCGTGGTGGGCCGTCTCGCGACCTTCATCGCCATGCGTCTGCGCGGCAAGCACCGCGGCGACTACACGCCCCACGTCGATTGCGGTGACTATGTCATCGTGACCAACGTCGACAAGGTGGTGTTCACCGGCAAGAAGTCGACCGACAAGGTCTATTACCGCCACACCGGTTACCCGGGCGGCGTCAAGTCGACGACCCCGCAGAAGGTTCTGTCCGGCCGGTTCCCCGAGCGGGTTCTGGAAAAGGCCGTCGAGCGCATGCTGCCCAAGGAAAGCCCCCTGGCCCGCGCCCAGATGACCCACCTGCGCCTCTATGCCGGTGCCTCGCACCCGCATGAAGCCCAGTCGCCCGAAGTCATCGACTTCGCCTCGAAGTCCTCCAAGAACACCCGGAGCGTCTGAGCATGACCGACGTCACCAATGAAAACGCTGCGCCGGCCTCGGACACTCCGGTGCTGACCGGTTTCGATGCCCTGAAAGGCATGGGTTCGGAAAACGAAGCTCCGGTTTACGTCCAGAAGCTGGACGCCCAGGGGCGCGCCTATTCGACCGGCAAGCGCAAGAACGCCATCGCCCGCGTCTGGGTTAAGCGCGGCACCGGCAAGATCACGATCAACGGTCGCGATCAGGAAGTCTATTTCGCCCGCGCCGTGCTGCGGATGATGATCGCCCAGCCGCTGCAGGTCACCGACCGCCTGACGCAGTACGACGTCGTCTGCACCGTCGAGGGTTCGGGCCTGTCGGGCCAGGCTGGCGCCATCCGCCACGGCCTGTCGCACGCCCTGACGCACTATGAGCCGGAACTGCGCAAGGTCCTTAAGCCGCACGGCTTCCTGACCCGCGACAGCCGCGTCGTCGAGCGCAAGAAGTACGGCCGCGCCAAGGCCCGCAAGTCCTTCCAGTTCTCGAAGCGCTAGCTCGGCCGCAGCCGCGATCTGGACTACAAAGGGCGCTCCGGGGAAACCTGGAGCGCCTTTTTCTGCTTTTGGAAACACAGTCCTTCTTCCGCACGGGAAGACGGGTCAGGAGTATCTGATGACCCACACCATCTTCATCGACGGCGAGGCCGGCACCACGGGGCTGGAGATACGAGAGCGGTTGGAGACGCGCTCCGATCTGGAGCTGATTCTGCTGGGCGACCGGCGGCGCGACGTCGAGGCGAGGCGCGAGGCCCTCAACGCCGCCGATGCGGTGATCCTGTGCCTGCCCGACGAGGCGGCGAAGGAAGCGGTGGCGATGATCGCGAACCCTGCCGTGCGGGTGATCGACGCCTCGACGGCTTACCGCGTCGATCCGGACTGGATCTATGGCTTTGCCGAGATGGAGCCGGGTCAGGCTGCGGCGATCGCGGCCTCGACGCGGGTGTCCAATCCGGGCTGCTATCCGACCGGCTTCATCGGCCTGGTCCGGCCGCTGGTGCGGGCCGGGCTGATGCGGCCTGACCATCCGGTCACCGTCAATGCGGTGTCGGGCTATTCCGGCGGTGGCAAGGCGATGATCGCCGAGTTCGAGGCACCGGGTGCTTCGACCGCCTATCGGGCCTATGGCCTGTCGCTGACGCACAAGCACGTGCCCGAGATGACGCGGCACACCGGCCTGTCGCGCGACGTGTTGTTCGCCCCGGCGGTCGGGAATTACCGGCAGGGCATGCTGGTCGAGGTTCCGCTGCATCTGGCAAGCCTGCCCGAAACGCCGTCGATCGAGCGGGTCCACGGGGCCCTGGTCGAGGCCTATGAGGGTCACCGCTTCGTCGAGGTGGCGGACCTGGAGACGACCGAGGCCATGACGGGACTGGAGCCGCAGGGGCTGAACGGCACCAACCGGATGCGGCTGCATGTGTTCGGCGATCGGGCGGGCGGTCAGGCCCGGCTGGTCGCCCTGCTGGACAATCTGGGCAAGGGGGCATCGGGTGCGGCGGTGCAGAACCTCAACCTGATGCTGGGCCTGGACGAGGGGACAGGGCTGGTTTGAGGATCGGCTGAAACCTCCGCACCTTTGGCGTCGTATGTAGGGATATGACCCAGATCGATCGTCTTCACCGTCGTCACCTGATGTTGGGAGCAGGGGCCCTGGCACTGGGGGCGTGCAGTCCCGGCGCAGCCGATGCCCAGGACGCCCGCTATGCCAGTTCGCCGTTCCGGCGCATCTCCGATGCCGAATGGCGCAGACGCCTCGGCGATGCCTCCTGGCGGGTGATGCGGCATGAGGGGACCGAGCGCCCCTATACCAGCCCGCTGAACGACGAACGCCGCGCTGGCACCTATGTCTGCAAGGGGTGCGAACTGCCGCTGTTCCGGTCGCAGACCAAGTATGACAGCCGCACGGGCTGGCCCAGCTTCTATGACGTCATCGCCGGCAGCATCGGCACCAAGACGGATTTCGCCATCGGCATCCCGCGCACGGAGTATCACTGTGCCCGCTGCCTGGGACATCAGGGCCACGTCTTCGACGACGGGCCGCGTCCGACGGGCAAGCGCTACTGCAACAACGGGGTCGCCCTGACCTTCCGCCCGGCGTGATGCAGAGATAGGCTGGGCCCGCATCCGAAGGGGACGGGCATGACGGCAGCGCTGGTCGCGAGTATGGCGTCGCTGGTTCTGGTGGCGCAGGAGCCGATGGACCTGCTGACCGCACAGGCCTGCGTCACCGACATGTTGATCGTCGAGACGGCACTGGAGGAAGGCCACTGGACGGATCTGCCCGGCGTGAATCTGCCACCCGCCGGCTCCCGCTTTCGTCTGCTGGGCATGGTGATGCTTATCGACGCCTTTGCAACGGCAGCAGAGCGGGAAGGCATCGACCCGGCGACGTTGGAACCCGAGGTCATGGCCAAGGTTGAGCAGGCGCCCCGCGCGACCACGGCCCGAGAGGTTGCCGCCTTGCTCAAGCGCGAGGCCGACTGCTTCGCCCTGGCCGGCGCCGAGGAGCCCTAGGTCCGCCGCGCCTTGATCGCCGATTCGATCGTCACGCCGAGGAAGATCGAGCCGATGATGATCAGCAGGCCATAGTCCCTGGCGGGGAAGAACAGGGGAATTGCCGATCCGAGAATGATCGCAAGCGGAAACAGGGTGGCCCAGACGGCGGTCGAGGGCGCATCTGCATGGACCATGGGCGGCGTGGTGCGGTTCATCCGTCGCAGCACCCAGCCGTTCAGCACGACATAGGCTCCCGAACAGAGCACGGCCATGATCGGGTACCGGATCGCGCCGTCAGGGGGACCATACAGCGACGTCGTGGCCAGCATCAGCGCCAGGGCAACGGCGGTGGTGACGGCCAGCAGCAGATTGGGCTCGATACGGCTCAAGACTTGACCTTCACATAGCTGCCGGGGGCGGGTTCGATCGGAGAGAGGGGACCTTTGGCCGGATCGCGGGCCGCGGTCCAGTCGCCCGACTTCTCATGCAGCCATTCGGCCCAGTGGTTCCACCAACTGCCTTGATGTTCGACCGCCCCGTCCTGCCATTCGGCCAGGGAGGCGGGCAAGGCGGGGTTGGTCCAGTGCTGATACTTGTTGGCCGAGGGGGCATTGATGACGCCGGCGATGTGGCCGGACCCCGCCAGGGTGAACGTTACCGGTCCGCCGAACAGCCGTGCGGAGCGATAGACGGAGCCCATCGGGGCGATGTGATCCTCGCGGCTGGCCTGGAAATACAGCGGCACCTTGACCTTCGACAGATCGACCTGCTCGCCGCCGATCGTGAACTCGCCCCTGGCCAGGGCATTGCGGCCATACATCTGGCGCAGATAGTCCATGTGAAGCCGCTTGGGCATGCGGGTCTGGTCGGCGTTCCAGAACAACAGGTCGAAGGCGGGCGGGTCCTTGCCCATCAGATAGTTGGACACGAAGAAGGACCAGATCAGGTCATTGGCCCGCAGGGCGTTGAAGGTCTCGGCCATGGCGGCACCGGGCAGGACCCCGCCGGCCGCATCCATCTGGGCTTCCACCTCGCTCAGCCAGTGCTCGTCGGTGAACAACAGAAGGTCACCCGCCATCTCAAAGTCGTGCTGGGCCGCAAAGAAGGTGGTGGACGCCACCGAGGTGTCTCCACGCGCTGCCATATGGCCCAGGGCCGCCCCCATCAGGGTGCCCCCGATGCAGTATCCGACCGTGTTGACCTGATCGGACCCCGTCTGCTCGCGGACCTTGGCAATGGCGCGATAGATGCCCTTTTCGAGATAGTCGTCGAACCCGAAGTCGGCCTTGTCCCGGTCCGGATTGACCCAGGAGCAGACGAAGACGGTGAACCCCTGGGCCGACAGCCAGCGGATCAACGAATTCCCCGGCTGCAGGTCCATGATGTAGAATTTGTTGATCCACGGCGGGAAGATCAGCAGCGGGATGGCCCGCTGCTGATCGGTGGCCGCGTCGAATTGGATCAGCTCGAACAGCTCATCGCGCCAGACAACCTGGCCCGGGGCGGTGGCGACGTTGCGACCGACTTCAAACTGGCCGTTGTCGGCCTGGCTGATCTTCAGCTTGCCCGCGCCGCGCTCCAGGTCGGCGGCGAAATTCTGCATGCCCCGAACCAGTGATTCGCCGTTGGATTCGACCAAAGCTTTCAGGGCCACCGGATTGGAGGCCAGGAAGTTGGCTGGCGAAAAGGCGTCGGTCAGCAGTTTCGTGAAGAATTCGGCCCGGCGCTTGGTGCGCGGATCGACGTCCTCGACCCCGGCGATCAGCCCGTTCATCCAGTCGGACGTCACCAGATAGGACCGGCGCATGACATCGAACATCGGGTTTTCGGTCCAGGCGGCGTCCTTGAAGCGCTTGTCCTGCGGTGCAGGCGACATCACCTCGCCCAAGGCTTGGCGGGTGGTGGAGGACCACAGCTCCATATAGCGGCTGAAGAGGTCGGCCTGTGCGGCGAACAGCTTTTCCGGGCGGGAAGCCAGGCTGGTCATGACCGAGGTCATGGCGGGCGCGACATGGAACGGGTCTGGTGAAAGAGCGGCTGGGCGGTCTGCCTGACTGAGCGCTGCTTCGGCGATCGCCCCCTGCGCCGTCATGGCGGCCTTGGCCAGGTTCATGGACAGCGTTTCCAGCATCTGCCGCTGGTCCGCAGCAAAGGTGAAGGCGTCGGTCGGCTCGGGCTGGGGCTGGGGCTGGGGCTGGTCCGGTGTGGCTGGTTGCGCCGGTTCCGCCGCAGCTTCGGCCTTCGCTTTGCGAGGGCGAGGCGGCTTTGCGGATGTGGGCCGACCAGGCTTGCGCGGCGCGCGGGCGGGTGACGCGTCGGTCGAGGTTGTCGGTGTCCTGGGGCGCTTGGCCATGGCGGTGTCTCCGTATCCTTGGGGCCGAGCGCGCGCTGCCCTTCCGCCTAGGGCGATCATGGCATATGACCGACCCCGAAATGAACGCGCGCCACGGGAAAATCGTCATCGGCCTGATCGCGGTCGGGCTCGTCGCCTGTCTGGGCGGCTGTGGCACGGCGTTGGGCGCGCGGATCGATGCGGAATCTTCGGCCGCGCCCCGGGTGCAGGCGCTGATCGAAGCCAATCGGAAGTATCCTCGCTGGGCCGACTTTCCGGCCGCGCCGGTCGATTTGCCGGAACCGGTCGCGATCGCGCAGAGGGTGAATACCCTGAGGGTCACCAGCGGGGCACTGGCTGGCGAAGTTTCCCGCATTGCCTGGACACTGGATGACCCTGTCGCCTTTGCCCAAGGGGTCAACGCCCGCGTTGCCGCAACGCCCATCGCCTCCGCAACGGTCCGGACCCAGGCCGAGATCGATGCCTATGCCGAGGCCCTTCGGCGACGCGGCACGGCACCGCCGCCCGTCGATCGTCGCTGATCCGTCATTCCACAGTCGCCCGGACATGAGAATCCGGGGATTATTATGTCAGGAGACTACGCCCATGGCCGATACGGCCCCCTACGCCTCGACACTCGCCGCCGACGCTGCGCGCGTCACCGAACTGGCAGCGATCGCCTCCTATGCCCAAATCGGACGAGGGGATGAAAAACACGCCGATCAGCTGGCCGTGGATGCCATGCGCACGGCGCTGAACGAGCTGGATATCGACGGCAAGATCGTGATCGGGGAGGGCGAGCGCGACGAGGCCCCGATGCTGTACATCGGCGAGAAGGTCGGCACCGGTAAGGGCCCGGCTATCGACATCGCCCTGGACCCGTTGGAAGGCACCACCCTGACGGCCAAGGCCATGGCCAATGCCCTGACCGTGCTGTCCATGTCGCCGGGCGGCGGCATGCTGCACGCGCCCGACACCTATATGGACAAGATCGCCATCGGCCCCGGCTTTGCGCCCGGAACGGTCGATCTGGACATGAGCCCCGGTGACAACGTCCGCTCGCTGGCTTCGGCCAAGGGCGTGGATCCGCGCGACATCACCGTCTGCGTCATGGACCGTCCGCGCCATGCGGAACTGATTGCCGCCCTGCGCGAGGTCGGGGCCAAGGTCATGCTGATCACCGACGGCGACGTGGCGGGTGTGATCCATACGGCGGAGCCGGAAACCGGGATCGATCTCTATCTGGGGTCGGGCGGCGCGCCGGAAGGCGTGCTGGCGGCCTCGGCGCTGAAATGCGTCGGCGGGCATTTCCAGGGGCGGTTGATCTTCCGCAATGACGACGAGCGGGCGCGCGCGGCGCGCACCGGCGTCACCGACTTCGACCGCAAATACGACCTGCACGAGCTGGTCAGCAAAGACGCCGTCTTTGCGGCCACGGGCGTGACCAAGGGGGCGATGCTGGACGGCGTGCGCATTCAGGGCGGCATGATCACGACCCACACCCTGGTGATGGATTCCAGCAATCGGACCGTTCGGCGCATCCGCACCACGCGGCCGATGGTTTGATGGCAGACGGCGGGACCACGCCCGGCTTTCTTGGCGTGTCCCGCTCCCTGTCCGGTCGTGCCTGGCGCCAGAGGCCGGCCGAAGCGTCAGTGGTCCGTGCCCATGTCCAAACCCTCGGCCTGTCCGAACTTCTGGGGCGGGCTCTGGCGGCGCGGGGCGTTCGCGCGGATCAGGGGGGCGACTTCCTGGTGCCCACGCTGAAGGCGCTGTTCCCCGATCCCTCCAGCTTCATGGACATGGATGCGGCTGCGGTTGCGTTGATCGATGCGCTGCAAGCTGGTGCGGCGATCCACGTCTTTGCCGACTATGATGTCGACGGCGCATCCAGCGCGGCCCTGCTGGTGCGATGGTTCCGGGCCATGGGCACCGAACTGTCCATCTATGTCCCCGACCGCATGACCGAGGGCTATGGGCCCAGCCCCCGGGCCTTCGATACCCTGAAGGCCCTCGGTGCCGATCTGGTGGTGACGGTCGATTGTGGCGCAGCGGCCAACGAAGCGCTGGCCTATGCCGATTCGATCGGCCTGAAGGTCGTGGTCATCGACCATCACATGATGCGGGCTGAGCCGCCCAAGGCGCTGGCCGTGGTCAACCCCAACCGGCCGGGGTGCAATTCAGGCCAGGGCAATCTGGCCGCGGCGGGCGTCGTGTTCGTTCTGCTGGCCGCGCTGAACCGAGAGGCACGGGCTCGGGGCCTGTTTGCTGATCGGGAACAGCCGGATATCCGCCAGTGGCTGGACCTGGCCGCCATGGGGGCGATTTGCGACGTGACGGGCCTAACGGGGTTCAACCGCGCCCTGACCAGCCTGGGCCTGAGGGTCATGTCCCAATGGGCAAATCCCGGCCTGCGTGCCCTGCTGGCGGCGGCCAAGGGTGAGCCGGGGCCGGCCAAGACCAATCATGCGGGCTTCATCCTGGGACCGCGCATCAATGCCGGTGGCCGGATCGGCCGATCGGACTTGGGGGCACGACTGCTGGCCACCGACGATGAAGCCGAAGCCCGCGACCTGGCTGAACAGCTGGATGCCCTGAACATCGCCCGGCGCGAGGTCGAGCGCACCGTGACGGAAGAAGCGATTCGGCGCGTCGAGGCGACCGGGGCCCACCAGGACGACAGCGCCTGCATCGTCGTGGCCGGTGACGACTGGCATCCGGGCGTGGTCGGCGTGGCGGCGGGTCGATTGAGAGAGCGCTGGCGAAAGCCGGTGGTGGTCATCGGAGTGGATCCGGTCACGGGCATCGGCAAGGGCTCTGGGCGGTCCCAGCCAGGCATGAATCTGGGCCGTGCGGTCCAGGCCGCCTGGGAGAGCGGGCTGCTGCTGGCTGGCGGCGGGCACGCCATGGCGGCGGGCCTGACCATCAAGGCGGCCGATATCGAGACCCTGAGCGCCTTTCTGAACGATCGCCTAGCCGGAGAGGTGGCCCAGGCCGTGGCCCTGGATTGGGTCGAGATCGATGCCTTGATCGATCCGGCTGGTGCAACGCGGGACCTGTTCGAGGATTTTGAGCGGCTGGCGCCATTCGGTCCGGCCAACCCCGAGCCCTTGTTCGCTATGACAGGCGTGACGGCCCGCGAGCCTGTCGCCATGAACGGGGGTCATGTGCGCTGCCGTCTGGTCGGTGCGGACGGGGCCTCGGTCAAGGCGATCGCTTGGCGGTGTGCCGATCTGCCGGGCGGGCGCGCCTTGCTCGAAGGGCAGGGCGGTCTGGCGGTCGTCGGACGCCTGAAAGCGGACGATTGGAATGGTCGGCGCAGCGTTCAATTCGAGATTGAAGACATTGCTGATCCAAGAATGCTTTGAGGGGGTTGCACGGTCCGGAATCGGCGGCTATATCGCCCGCTCTCGCGCAGCGGTCCCTTCGTCTATCGGTTAGGACGTCAGGTTTTCAACCTGAAAAGAGGGGTTCGACTCCCCTAGGGACTGCCAGCGCGGACTTCCCCCGATATGTACGGTCACGACTTTTGCGGCCTGATCCAAAATGGTCTAGCTGCGTTAGCCTCACCGGATCGCCCTTGATCCGAAGCTGGAGCACTGCGTGACCGACACGCCTGAAAAGCCCGCCCCCGTGCGAGCCCCTCATCCAACGGTCACGGCCGAAGGGTTCAGCGGCCAGGACGATATCTTTTTCGCAGCCGTCGAAATGACGCGCATGCCGATGATCGTCACCGACCCGCACCAGCCCGACAATCCCATCGTGTTCGCCAATGTCGCCTTCCAGGATTTGACGGGCTACACGGCTGACGAGATCAAGGGTCGGAACTGCCGCTTCCTGCAAGGGCGGGGCACTGATCCGGAAACGGTCAACACGGTGCGCAGTGCTATTGCGAAGACCACCGATGTCGCGGTCGAGATCCTGAACTATCGAAAGGATGGCTCGGCGTTCTGGAACGCGTTGTTCATCAGCCCAGTCTTTGGGCCGGACCGGAAGCTGCTCTATTACTTCGCCTCGCAGTTGGACGTGTCCCGTCGGCGCGATGCCGAAGACGCGCTGCGTCAGGCTCAAAAGATGGAAGCGGTGGGCCAGCTGACCGGTGGCATCGCCCATGACTTCAACAACATGCTCACCGTCATCATGGGCAATGTGGATTCCGCCCTCGAACTGGTCGACGACGCCGGCGTGCGCAAGCGCCTGGAACGGGCGCTGGAAGGGGCCCGACGAGCCGAAACCCTGACCAGCCAGTTGCTGGCGTTTGCCCGCAAGCAGCGGCTGGACGGACGGCCGACCAATCTGAACCTCCTCATTGAGGGACTGCATGACATGGTCGGGCGCACGCTCGGCTCGCAGATCGTGATCAAGACACGGTTGGCACGCGATCTGCGCCTGGCGCGGGTCGACTCCGTTCAGACCGAGGTCGCCTTGCTGAACGTGCTGGTGAATGCCCGCGACGCCATGGCGGACGGTGGCGAAGTCGAAATCTGCACGGAAAATCGCACCGTCACCCCGGATGCCCCGTTCAACGATGCACCTCCGGGCGAGTATGCCGTACTGACCATCAAGGACAGCGGCACCGGTATGGCACCGGACGTTCTGGCCCGGGTGACGGAACCCTTCTTCACCACCAAGGACGTCGGCAAGGGCACCGGCATGGGCTTGGCCATGGTCTATGGCTTCATGCAGCAGAGTCAGGGCCACCTGACGATCGAGTCGCGGCCAGGCCAGGGGACGGCCGTGCACATGATGTTCCCCGCTCTCGCAGGTGAGATCACACACGCCATCGACCAACCCCTGCGCGAGGCCAAGGGCGGCAGCGAGACCATCTTGATGGTCGAAGACAATGCCGATGTGATGGAGATGGGCCAGAGCATCTTGCGCGACCTGGGCTATCGCGTCGTGACGGCTGTTACCGCTGCGGATGCCTTGCAGGTTCTGGAGGCCGAACAAGACATCGATATGCTGTTCACCGATATCGTTATGCCCGGGGGGATGAACGGCGTCACCCTGGCGCACGAGGTTCGGCGGCGGAGGCCGGAGATCAGCATCCTTCTCACCACCGGCTGGGCGGACCGGGCCCTGGATAATGAGGAGGATCGCAGCGGTTTCGACCTGATCGGCAAGCCCTATCGTCGCGGCGATCTGGCGCGAAAGGTCAGAACCTTGCTGGACGGCCCGAACGGCGTGTCCTGAGCGGCTCAGGCTTGCCGCAGATTGGGGACATAAGGACAAAAATCTGCGTTTTTGCCTTTTCCGGCGTTCACAGAACCGTGTTAAACAGGCGTTGTCCGCAGGCTACGCGGACGGGGGCTGTGACGTGTCTGAATTCGAGGGGCTAGAGGCGACGGATACGATTCGCGTCGTCGGCAGGATCAAGTGGTTCGATCCCATCAAGGGTTACGGCTTCATCGTACCCGAGGATGCGGGGCAGACGGATCGACAGGATATCTTGCTGCATATCAGCAGCTTGCGAGATAGTGGGCACGAGACGGCCGCCGAGGGTGCGCCGATCACCTGCGACTGCGTGCGTCGGCAAAAAGGATGGCAGGTCTCCCAGATCCACTACCTGGGCGAGGGCAACCCCGAGGCCGTGCTGCCGCGTCGCGGGGGCTATGACGGTCTGAAGAGCCACGGCGGAATGATTCGCGGACGTCCGGAGGCAAACCTTCGGGCCGGCGACCTGGAGACGGCCACGGTCAAATGGTTCAACCGGACCAAAGGCTATGGCTTTGTGGTGCGCGAGGGGCATCCCGGCGATATCTTCGTTCATGTCGAAACCCTTCGTCGTTGCGGGCTTGACGACCTGGTGCCTGGTGAGGCCGTATCGGTGCGGTTCGCCGATGGGCCCAAGGGGCTGGTGGTGGCCGAGATCAAGCCGGGCGGCTGATGGCGCGCCCGATAAGGGCGATTTGCACCATGTTCGACCGTCGTATCCTTCTCAGCGGCCTGATGGCCCTGTCCCTGTCTGCTTGTTTTCAGAGCGCACCCGTCGATGCCACGGGTCGGCCGCTCGAGCCTCTGACGATCGTCACGGCAACGGGCGAGCACAAGTTCATGGTCGAAATCGCCGACGAAGAGGCGGAGCGCCAGCGCGGCATGATGTATCGCGACGCCCTGGCTGATGACCGGGGCATGCTGTTCCAGTTTCAGGACGTGCAGCCGCGCGGCTTCTGGATGCGCAACACGCCAAACTCCCTCGACATCATCTATGTCGCGCCCGACGGAAAGATCGTGTCGATCGCCGCCAATGCGGTGCCTTTCTCCGAAGAAACCCTGCCGTCCGACGGTCCTGCCAATGGCGTCGTCGAAGTGCGGGGCGGCCGGGCTGCTGAGATCGGGGCCAAGCCGGGCGATTTGGTCCGGCATCCCTTCTTTGGGAATGCCGACTAAGGCGCGTTGCGATTGCGGGCTGCGCGTGTCATGAGACGCCC